>NZ_JBAJJM010000001.1:0-336163 GCF_036880405.1 Mannheimia indoligenes
GCGAGAAATTATCTGGTGATGATGAGCTAATCAATCCAGGTGATAGCGTTGAAATGATTGCAGGTAAAAACTTAACTGTTAAGCAAGAAGCGAATGGTAAAGTAACTTACGCGACTAAAGATGATGTACAATTCAACTCAGTAACTTCAAATAAAGTTATTGTAGGTGATGCGACTGATCCAGCGAAAAGCTCTACATTAACATCAGGTGATAACGGCTTAGATATGGGTGGAGATAAGATTACTAACGTTGCAGATGGTGATATTAGCCCAGTAAGCACAGATGTAATTAACGGTAAACAGTTAAACAACTACACCAAAGTAAACGGTAACAACATTGGTACTGATCAAGACGGTTCTATCAATATCGTAAATGGTAACGGTACAACAGTTACTAGCGATAAAGCCGGCGAAATCAAGGTTAATGTGAACAATACTGACTTAACTGTGGCTGAAGAGGGTACGATTAACGTTCAAGATCCGAATGGTACAGGTGCTCACTACGTTAATGCAAATACTGTTGCTAAAGCAGTAAACGAAGTAAGCTGGAGTGTGAACTCTGAAACTGATAAAGCAACTGCAAATGCAGCAACCCAAAACACTTATAAACCGGTGGATAACAAGGTTAAAGCAGGTAGCCAAGTTAAAGTTAATGCAGGACGTAACGTTGAAATCAGCGGTTCTGGTAGAAACATTAACGTTGCAGTATCAGATAATCCAGAGTTTAATAGCGTGAAAGTTGGTGGCACTAAACTTAGCTCGAAAGTAGCTGAAGATGGTGTAAATGAGTTGAACATTGGTGGTAACAACAATGCTCCAACCCGTATTACCAATGTAGCTGCAGGTGTGAAAAATACTGATGCAGTAAACGTAAGCCAATTAAAAGGTGCGGTAAACAATCTTGATAATAAGATCAACCGTAACAACCGTGATTTACGTGCCGGTATTGCAGGTGCGAACGCAGCAGCAGGTTTACCACAAGTTTACATTCCGGGTAAATCAATGGTTGCAGCGGCGGCTGGTACCTTTAAAGGTGAAAATGCTCTTGCAGTCGGTTACTCTCGCTCAAGCGATAACGGTAAAGTTATCTTGAAATTACAAGGTAATGCAAATACTCGTGGAGATTTAGGTGGCTCTGTAGGTGTTGGTTACCAGTGGTAATTAATCTATAATGTGTTCAAATCCCCTTCTTCGGAAGGGGATTTTTATTTGTAATGTGATAGGTTACAAGCGGTTAAATTCTTCTAAAATTTTGCTATTATGTCAGCATTGCAAAAAAATTTACAAATTCAACCGCTTGTAATAAGGGGGAATGTATGAGAAAAGAAGAAATTCAAAAAATGCAAGATCGCTATAATGAATGGGTGGAGTTATTGCCTGAATTGGAAAAAGGTATTGAGCAGTGGAAGAAATCCATTGAGCTTTTAGATCCATTAAGCCAATTTTATTCTGATCCAAAATGGCGTGAGTTGCACGATAATTTTGATGAAGAGCTTGATACAAAAGGCAATTATAGTGTGTTATCGGAAGATGCGTTGTGGAATGCGTTATCGGATCAACACCGATTAGCATTAGAATGGTTAAAATTATCCACCGCACATATTACAAAAGAGTAAAATAGACGCAAAGGCGTCTATTTTTAGCTTTGAGAGGTTTGTTTGTTGGCGTAATAAGAAGAACCACGAATGAGCATTCTAAGTTGCATAATCACTCGTTGTTTAAGTTTTTCTCGCTCTTGGTTGTTCATATCAAGGGCGTGAGAGCCAGCGGTAAAGACTAAAGTAACCAGCCCTTCTGCCTGAATATAGGCGAGATCTCGGTCGCTGTGGTTGTCTTTTCCCATAATGTAATCGGCAAGCTCTGCTACAAAATGCTGAATTTCTCGTGAGGCGGCAGTTCTAAAAGCTTGTGATGTGCCTGAACTTTCTCGCAGTAGCAATCGGAATACGTTAGGTCTGTCGGAAATCAGTTCAAAGAAAGTTTCAACCGATACAATGACTACACTGCCACCGTTGGCAATGCGTTTCCGAGCCTGTCTCATTAATTGACGAAGCAATAAGCCGGATTCATCAACCATTGCCAAGCCAAGCTCATCCATATCTTTAAAATGGCGATAAAATGAGGTTGGAGCAACTCCAGCCTCACGGGCAGCTTCTCGCAAGCTTAGGTTGGAGAAGCTTTTTTCCGGACTTAATTGGTTAAAGGCAGCTTCAAGTAACGCTCTACGCGTTTTTTCTTTTTGAATGGCACGTACGCTCACCACATTTGCCATTTTAAACCTCAGTTTTAACAATTTGTGTAATTGCTTGAGCTAACCGCTCATAGCGTACACGGAGTGGCGAACCCGGTCGGTAAACCATACCGACTGCACGGAACGGCTTCGGAGCATCAAACGAAATATAGCGAATGCCTTCCATTGGTTTTGCTGCCAGCTTAGGAATGAGAGCCATACCTACATTTGCCGCTACCATATTGCGTAGGGTTTCTAAATTAGTTGCTTTGAAATGCGGATTTTCTTTTGCACCAATAGATAAGCAGTAATCTAATGTGTGAGTGCGTAAGCAATGACCACCATCAAGGAAAAGTAGCTCTTTATTTTTTAATAAGCTGATATCTAATTTATCCAATTTAGCCCATTCGTGATTTTCCGGTACAACGAGATACATTTCTTCATTAAAAATCGGTACTTCAATGAAAGGCTCACTCTCTTTTACAAATGAAATGATTCCACAATCAAGCTGGCCTGCCTCAAGTTGATCCAATAGCTGATTGGTTTGCAGCTCATAAAGATAAAGGTCTAAATCGGCAAAATCTTTTTTCAATGCAGGAATAATAATTGGAGAAAGGTAAGGTCCAAGCGTTGGAATTACCCCAATATGGAGCGGACCGGACATCTCTTTCCCTTGATTGCTTGCCATTTCTTTTAGAATTTTAACTTCTCGCAATACGACTTTGGCTTGCTCTACGAGGGTTAAGCCCGCTTGCGTGAAAAGCACTTTGCGGCTGGTTCGTTCAAGTAGAATTGTGCCTAGCTCATCTTCTAATTTACGGATCTGTCCACTCAAAGTCGGCTGGCTGACATTACAAGATTCCGCAGCACGGCGAAAATGTTTATAGTCTGCAAGGGCAATTAGGTATTCTAAATCTCGAATGTTCAATTTATTTCTCCAATTTGATATTTTCCTATTAATCCGATAGGTAAATTATGCCATATTTGCACGCATAATGCTTCGTATTTTACAACATAACTTTTTACTTGATAGGATTTAACGATAAATTTTTAAGATTTAATTCGGTTAAATAAATTAATAAAGAGGAAAAAATTTTTTCAATAAAAGAAAATGGGGCTTACCGCCCCATTGAGATGAGATTTATTTTAATAAATAAGCACGCAATGTGGCAAAATCTGCTGGCATTTCATCAGATAACAACGGTAATTTGTTGTGTTTATCTAATGCTTCCGGAAGTGGCAATTCAATCTCTAAAATACGCTCAACCGATTCTTTAAATTTTGCCGGGTGGGCGGTACATAAGAAAATGCCTGTTTCGCCTGCTTGTAGTTGGTCTTTTAAACTTTGGTATGCAATTGCACCGTGTGGTTCGCATAAATAGCCTTCTGCATATTGAGCTTTTAATGCGGCTTCGGTTTCTTCATCATTTAATGCCGCAGAGCCTAAGTCTGACAAGCTCCAACCGTTGCGTTTAAATAATTCTTCAACACGAGACCAGTTATTCGGGCGGCTTACGTCCATTGCATTTGACAGGGTTGCGACCGTTGCATTTGGCTCCCATTTGCCTGATTTTAAATAGCGTGGAACGGTGTCGTTTACATTGGTTGAAGCAACAAAACGTTTAATTGGTAAGCCCATTGATTTTGCAATTAAGCCGGCGGTTAAGTTACCGAAGTTACCACTTGGTACTGAAACTACTACATTATCACGTTTCTCTTTTGGCAGTTGTGCCACTGCTTCAAAGTAGTAGCAGACTTGAGCCAGTAAGCGGCTGATATTGATGGAGTTCGCCGAGTTCAAACCGATGGCTTGGCGAAGTTCTGCATCGTCAAAGGCTTGTTTAACTAAGGCTTGGCAAGCATCAAAGTCTGATTCAATCGCCACAGTACGAATGTTTCCGCCTAAGGTGCAGAATAATTTTTCTTGTAACGGACTGATTTTACCTTTCGGATACAAAATCACCACATTGATATTTTCTAAACCATAGAAAGCGTGAGCCACTGCTGCACCTGTATCGCCGGAAGTCGCGGTTAAAATTGTGATTTTGCCATCGCCACGCACATTTGCTAATGCCTGAGCCATAAAGCGACCGCCGAAATCTTTGAATGCTAAGGTCGGACCGTGGAACAGTTCTAACGCATAAATATCATCATTGACTTTGGCAAGCGGTGCAGGGAAAGTGAACGCATTTTTTACCATTGTATTTAAGGTTTCTTGCGGTAATTCTTCGCCGATTAATGCAGAAAGAATTCTTTGGCTACGTTCAACTAAAGGTAAATCTAATAATTCATCAATATTATCTAATTTAGGTAAGACTTCGGGGAAAAATAATCCTTGATTTTTGCCTAAGCCCTGACGTACCGCTTGGGCAAAATTCACTTGTTCTTCAGGGTGTTTGATGTTGTATAAATTCATTTAGGGAGATCCTTTATTTTAAAATAGATATTTTTAATTGATTTTAGCCATAAGCAATGATTAGTCAATGCAAAAGCGAAAAATAAGCGGTATGATTTAGCAAAAATTTTGCAAAGGAGATAAAAATGAAAACCATCGTTCGAACAATCGCAAAACAAAAACAAATTGCGTTGGTTGCTCACGACAGCTGTAAGAATGACTTAATCCGCTGGACACAAACCCATAAATCGCAACTTGCTTCCCATAAACTCTACGCCACAGGTACAACAGGACATTTGCTTGCGAGAGAAACCGAGCTTGAAATAACAGCATTAATGAGTGGACCAATGGGTGGTGATCAACAATTAGGTGGGCTGATTGCAGAAAAGAAAATTGATATGCTGATTTTCTTTTGGGATCCGATGAATGCTGCTCCGCACGATCCTGATGTGAAAGCCCTTATGCGAATTGCAACGGTGTGGAATATTCCTGTTGCTATTAATGAAACGTCAGCTAATTTCTTGTTAAATGCAGATTTATTTAATCAAGAGGTTGAAGCGATTGTGCCGGATTACGATGGCTATTTGGCGGAGCGTTTAGGGTAACATTTGGTATTAATTACAAGCGGTCATTTTTACTCGCTACGCTCGCTCCTTCGGAGCCGTTGGCAAAGCCAACATTCAAACGCAAGCGTTTGTTAGTAAAAATTTACAAATAAAAAGATGAATAAGTATTTAAAAAAACTGCAAAACAGTTGGCTCTCGGAAAGTGTGATTAAAACCTTGCCGATGTTTATTTCGCTCAATATTGCCGCAGTAAGCATTTGGCAGCTTGGTATTTCGCATTTTGCGATGCCGCTGATGTTAGGCATTATCGCAGGTGGTTTGGTTGATTTAGATAATAGTCTTATCGGACGAGCAAAAAATCTAATCATCAGCCTAGTGGCATTTTCACTTTCCTCCATTGGGGCAAGCGTCTCTTTATATTTAGGCTGGTTGTTCGTGCCGGTCCTGATGGTTTGTACTTTTCTTCTAGTAATGCTCGGAGCAGTTGGACAACGTTACAGCACTATTGCTTTCGGTACGTTGATTGTGGCTATCTATAACAGCTTAACTTATACCCCCGAAGTACTGTGGTATAACAATGTCGTGATGATTCTACTCGGCACATTGTTATATGGATTGGTCGGGATTTTAGTATATTTAGTTTTCCCGAATCGAACGGTACAGGAGAATTTAGCTTCTGCTTACCTTGCCTTAAGCCACTATTTGCTGGCAAAATCCGCCTATTTTGACCCTGATGATGACGATTTAAACGCAAAACAACTGGCACTTGCCAAAGCGAACAGTGAAGTAATGGTAGCATTTGATAAAACGCGAGTATCATTATTTTATCGTTTAAGACGACAGCACAAACAGCAACGTACGCAACGAATGTTACGCTACTATTTTACGGCTCAAGATATTTTAGAACGGGCGAGTTCCAGTCATTATCAGTATCACGAACTGTTCCAACAATTAAGTAATAGCGATTTAATGTTTCGCTTCCAGCGAGTAATGGAACTTCAAGCGGTTGCGTGTCAAAAAATTGCAGTGGCATTACGTCATCGAGAAAGATATGAACACAGTGAGCGTGGTGGGAAAGCATTGCAAGGGTTACTCAACTCGTTGGTTTATCATCAAGAAAGAGGGTTAAAAAGCACTTACCGATGGGAATCGGTTGCTGAGAATTTAGCCAATATTGAATGCCAATTAGCTCAAATCGAACAAGGGGCAAGCCGTTCAGAGCATATTGAGCCACTTAGTAAAAATTTCACAAAATCTAACCGCTTGATAGCCGAAAATATTACGGGTTTTGGCAATATTATCCAAGCAATTAAAGGGCATTTAACCTTTGAATCACAACTATTTCGCCACGCCGTTCGCCTTTCGATTGTGGTACTTTTATGTAGTGCAATAGTGCCACTTTTAGGTTTTGATAACAAAGGTTATTGGATTTTATTGACGGCGGTTTTTGTCTGTCAGCCCAATTATACCGCAACGAAAACCCGCTTAATTCACCGTGTGATTGGCACGATTTTCGGCGTAATCGTTGGTGGAATGTTTGAATTGTTTAATGTAACGCTTAGTCTTGAAGCTCAACTTGGTATTATTGTACTGACCGGTTCGCTCTATACCTTTTTCCGTTTGGTACATTACGGCTTTTCGACTTTTTACATTACCGTATTAGTGATGATAAGCCTTGATATTGCAGGCGTAAGTATAGAAAGTAGCACATTAATGCGAATTTTCGATACGCTACTTGGCACAGCTATTGCGTGGTTAGCCGTAACATTTTTATGGCCGGACTGGAAATATCTCAATTTGCAAAGTAATTTACATAATAGCCTAAAAGCCAGCGGAAATTATTTACGGCACATTATTGCTCAACTCCAATTTGGTTATAACGAGCAACTACCTTATCGCATAGCCCGCCGTGATGTACACAACCATTTATCTGCACTCAGCAATACGATTACTAGTATGTATAGTGAGCCGCAGAAATACGCAAATGATTTAGCCTTTGCTCCGAAATTGTTAGGTATCGGCTATACCTTGCTTGGCTATATTTCAACCTTAGGAGCTTACCGCATTGCCAGCCGTGAAATTAATCGACAAGTCGATTTTTCCGCAATATTTTTTTCACACGGACGAGAAGTCGCGAATATTATCGATAAAATTGCAGATGACAGTCGTTCATTTGCAAAATTATCGGAAAAATTGACCGCTATTGACCAAGATCTCGCTCAATTTGAGCAAGAACATCAGCAAAAACAAGACGAATTAGCCTTGATTTTGATTCAGCAATTGCGGCTAATAACCCAATTATTGCCGCAGTTGCAGAGTTTGTTGAAAATGGAAAAATTAAGTGGAGTGGAAAAAGTAGATTGAGGAAATTCCCTCTCCCGCAAGGAGAGGGGAGTATAATAAAATAGATTAATTGTGCTTTATTTTCTCATTATCATAATGAATCTTCCACAACATTCTGGCATCTAAATTGGCGGAAGCAAACATTGTTAAAAAAACTGCTGCACCAAAATAGAATGCCGCTTCGCCTACCGAGAAGCTAAGAATTTGTCCGCGTTCGAGTAGCGACATCATTAGTGAAAGTACAAATAAATCAAGCATCGACCAACGTCCAACAAAGTGAACGTAGTGCAGTAATTTCATCTGTATGTGAATAGGGTGTTTCCATTTGTAGTGAATAGCAAGTAACAGGTAAAAAATAATCGTAATTTTGCTTACAGGTACGGCAATGCTTGCAATAAATACAATAGCTGCAACAGTGTAGCTACCCATTTCTATAAACAAGAGCACCCCAGACATCAATGAATCTGCGGAAACTTTTCCCGCCATTTCAGTAATTGAAATGGGGAAAATATTGGCGGGGATCATCATTATCGTTCCGGCAATTAAACACGCCCAGACACGCTGAATTTTAATATTATCGGCAATCGATAAATTGCTCTCGCAACGAGGGCAGCGTTGTCTTCCTTTCAAATCTAAAATCGTTTCATCAAAACAGTATTCACAAGTCGGGCAGAGCGTTGGGTGGCTCGCGTGATCGAAAGGTAGCGAGTGATATTCAGGGTAAAATCGCTCCCACGCCTGTTTGGGCTCTGTTTTGATAAAAAGTAATGTGTTTAGTACCACCACGAGCACAAATGCAATTAAATTAATATCAAATTCTAAATTGGCATAGTCTCGAATTTTAAATGCTGCAACGGCGAGAGCAACCAGATAAACATCAAGCATTACCCACTCTTTAATTTTAGTGAGGAATATTAGTGTATAACGTGGGCGTTGGTGGATCATCCGCTGGATATGAATAGTTAAAATCAGCAAAACAAAGGAGACAGGCATAATGACTGCACACACGAGAACCATAAATGCGGTGTAAGGGTAGCCTGTGGTTGCCATTTTCCAAATACCGTCCCATACGGTGGCATTAATTTTTATGCCGAGTAAATCAATGCTGAGTAGTGGAAAGCCAAGTGCGAAGGGGAGCAAAATTAAAATGGCTAATGCTAAAAATGCACTACGGCGTAAGCTCCAAGTATTGCCTTTTCGTATGACATTATTGCAAACAGGGCAGAGGAAGTCCCCTTTTTCGCTCAAAGGAACCCGTACATTTTGCCCACATTCAAGGCAAGTTTGTAGAATGATACTTTTTATCTTCATTTGTTTATCTTCTATTAATTTAAGTGGTTATTTTCTACTTTATAACAGAGATTGCAAGCGGTTAAGTTTTCAAAAAGATTTTCAAACGACAGTTAGTTGCATATTTTGCAATATTAAATATTGATATTTTCAATTTACGCAACAATGCTTCTGTGTATAATCACATTAAATATCATTCATTGACTCACTATAAGGATCAAACAATGTCTAACTATTTCAACACATTAAATTTACGTCAAAAATTAGACCAATTAGGTCGTTGCCGCTTTATGGATCGTAACGAATTTGCAGACGGCTGCAATTTCTTAAAAGGCAAAAAAGTGGTGATCGTAGGCTGTGGTGCTCAAGGTTTAAACCAAGGTTTAAATATGCGTGATTCAGGTTTAGATATCGCTTACGCATTACGTGCAGAAGCGATTGCGGAAAAACGTGCTTCATTCAAACGTGCATCAGAAAACGGTTTCGTAGTAGGCACTTACGAGCAATTAATCCCTGAAGCGGATTTAGTGATCAATTTAACCCCGGACAAACAACACTCTAAAGTGGTTGCGGATGTAATGCCGTTAATGAAACACGGTGCAGCATTCGGTTACTCACACGGTTTCAACATCGTGGAAGAAGGCGAGCAAATTCGTCCGGATATCACTGTTGTGATGACTGCACCAAAATGTCCGGGTACAGAAGTGCGTGAAGAGTACAAACGTGGTTTCGGCGTGCCAACCTTAATCGCAGTTCACCCTGAAAACGACCCGAAAGGCGAAGGTTTAGCGATTGCTAAAGCGTGGGCAAGTGCAACCGGTGGCGACCGTGCCGGCGTGTTAGAATCTTCATTCGTGGCAGAAGTAAAATCTGACTTAATGGGTGAGCAAACTATTCTTTGCGGTATGTTACAAGCAGGCTCAATCGTGTGCTACGACAAATTAGTGGCAGAGGGTAAAGATCCGGCTTACGCAGGTAAATTGATCCAATTCGGTTGGGAAACTATCACCGAAGCGTTAAAACAAGGCGGTATCACCTTAATGATGGATCGTTTATCTAACAGTGCAAAATTACGTGCGTTCGAGCTTTCTGAGCAAATCAAAGAGAAATTAGCATTCTTATTTGAAAAACATATGGACGACATCATCAGCGGAGAGTTCTCATCAACAATGATGGCAGACTGGGCAAACGGTGATGCGAACCTATTCAAATGGCGTGAAGAAACCGGCAAAACCGCTTTCGAAAACGCACCACAAGCTGACGGTATCAAAATTTCTGAGCAAGAATATTTTGACAATGGTGTATTAATGGTGGCTATGGTGAAAGCTGGCGTGGAATTAGCGTTCGACACAATGGTTTCAGCAGGTATCTATGAAGAATCAGCGTACTACGAGTCTCTACACGAATTACCGTTAATTGCTAACACTATCGCTCGTAAACGTTTATACGAAATGAACGTGGTTATTTCAGACACGGCAGAATACGGCAACTACTTATTCTCTCACGTTGCGACACCAATTCTTGCGAAAGAAATTATCCCGAACTTAGAAAAAGGCGACTTAGGCGAACCAACCCCAGCGGTTGAAATCGACAACGTTTACTTACGTGATGTGAACGATGCTATCCGTAACCACCCAATCGAGCTAATCGGTCAAGAATTACGTGGTTATATGACAGATATGAAACGTATTTCATCACAAGGTTAATTTGATGATGTGTGTAGGGGCAAATTGCAATTTGCCCCTTGGCTAGATAGTTTGGTTATACAACAAAAGCCTGTAAGTATTCCTTACAGGCTTTTTGTTTGCAAAAAATTGACTGAATTTAACCGCTTGCGAGCTTTATTTTGTTAATAAATCCAACGCTTCTTGGTATTTTGCCACGGTTTTTTCAATCACATCGGTAGGTACTTTCGGTGCCGGAGCTTGTTTGTTCCAACCGCTGTTTTCCAACCAATCACGTACGAATTGTTTGTCGAAGGACGGTGGGTTTGTGCCTTCTTGGTAGGTATCAACTGACCAAAAACGGCTGGAATCCGGTGTTAATACTTCGTCCATTAAGGTTAGCGTGCCATTTTCATCTAAGCCGAATTCAAATTTGGTGTCGCAGATAATAATGCCTTTGGTGAGGGCATATTCTGCTGCCTCGGTGTAAAGTTTGAGAGCAGCATCACGCACTTTGGCGGCAAGTTCTACACCGATTTGGCGTTCGCATTCTTCGTAGCTGATGTTGATGTCGTGATCGCCCACTTCGGCTTTGCTTGATGGAGTGAAGATCGGCTCTGGCAATTTGCTCGCCTCCACTAAACCTTCCGCTAATTTTAAGCCGCAGATCGTGCCGGTTTGTTTGTAATCTTTTAAGCCTGAGCCGGTTAAATATCCACGCACGATGGATTCGATTTTCACCGGCGTTAAGCGTTTGCACACTACCGCACGGTATTGGATCGCTTCAGCTTCTTCTTTTGGCAACACATCAAATACGCTATCGCCTGTGAAGTGGTTTGGCATAATGTGTGCCAATTTGTTAAACCAGAAATTAGAAATTTGGGTCAGGATCTCACCTTTGCGTGGAATCGGATCATCTAAAATCACATCAAATGCCGATAAGCGGTCGGTTGCCACCATTAACATTCTTTTGTCATCAATTTCGTAAAGGTCCCGTACCTTGCCTGAATAGATTTTTTTTAAGCTGATTTGCATTTTAAAATTCCTATCTAGTTTGATTTGCAAAAAATTGGAAAAATTATACCGCTTTACGCAAACGTTTGCGATAAATTCTTCCCTTTCGTGAAAAATAAGCCGATTTTTGTAGAAAAAATGCTTGTGATTTATCAATTTTCAGAGTATCTTTTAAACCAATTCAATTTTTGGAAAACAGAACAATGACATTTATGCGTAACCATCACCATCATCATTTCCCTGAATAATCTTTCGGGCATTTGGTGTGTGCGGAAGATAAGAACTTCCGAGTACGCATAAACGCAAACTAAATTTAACCCTCTCGGAAGCCGTTTCGAGAGGGTTTTTCTTTATATTCAAAATTCAAAAACAAGAAGGAAACAACAATGACAACACAAAATCGTTTACGCATCGCAATGCAGAAAAAAGGGCGTTTAAGCCAAGAGTGTAGCGAATTACTCAAACAGTGCGGGGTAAAAATTATTTGGAATGACCAACGCTTGATTGCCTATTCGGAAAATATGCCGATTGAAATTTTGCGTGTGCGTGATGACGATATTCCGGGCTTAGTGTTTGATGGTGTGGTCGATCTCGGCATTATTGGCGAAAACGTGTTGGAGGAAGAAGAACTTGGGAGACTAACAGCAGGCGAGAAAGTGGAATATAAAAAACTCCGCCAGCTTGATTTTGGCGGCTGCCGTTTATCGTTAGCACTCGATCGTGATCGCAACTATAGCAGCGTTCAAGATTTAACCGATGCCGTAATTGCCACTTCCTACCCAAATTTGTTAAAACGTTATATGAAAGAGCAAGGCGTACCGTTTAAAAGCATTCTCTTGACCGGCTCGGTGGAAGTTGCCCCAAGTGCCGGCATCGCCACCGCAATTTGCGATTTGGTTTCTTCAGGTGCAACATTAGAAGCCAACGGTTTAAAAGAGGTGGAAGTGATTTACCGCTCAACCGCTTGTTTAATTCAGCGTAAAGAGCCACTTTCTGTCGAAAAACAGGCTTTAGTGGATAGATTACTTACCCGTATTCAAGGTGTGCAGCAAGCAAGCGAATCTAAATACATTATGTTACACGCCCCGAAAGACAAATTGGAACAAATCACGGCTTTATTACCGGGGGTAGAAAACCCAACAATTCTGCCTCTTGCCAATGATCAAACCCGAGTGGCAATGCACGTTGTAAGCCAAGAAAACTTGTTCTGGGAAACAATGGAACAACTTAAAGAGATGGGGGCAAGTTCTGTGCTTGTCTTGCCTATTGAGAAAATGTTGGCGTAGGATTTTATGTTACTTTCTTTGCTTGTGCAAAGAAAGTAACCAAAAAAACAATATGAGTAACCTAGTACGGCTTTACTGTACTAGGCAAAATAAGGATTAAATATGCAAACCCTAATTTGGAATAATCTCAGCGAGTGTGAGCAAGAACAAAATCTTGCCCGTCCGGCACAGGTGATTGGCGATAGTATCAAAACAGCCGTTGAGGAAATTAAGCAAAATGTATTAGAAAATGGCGATAAAGCCTTATTCGAGCTAAGCGAAAAATTTGATAAAGTCAAACTAGATAGCCTTATTGTATCGAAAGAGAAAATTCAGCAAGCAGAAAGCCGTATTTCGCCTGAGCTTAAAAAAGCGATTCAAAATGCAAAGGCAAATATTGAGGCGTTTCACAAGGCACAGCAAAATCAAGAAGTGGATATTGAAACCCAAGCCGGTGTGCGTTGCCAAGTGATTACTCGTCCGATCAATCGAGTGGGGCTTTATATTCCGGGCGGCTCGGCACCACTTTTTTCAACGGTTTTAATGCTTGCCATTCCGGCAAAAATTGCAGGCTGTAAGAAAATCGTGCTTTGTTCGCCTCCACCGATTGCTGATGAAATTCTTTATACCGCAAACCTTTGTGGGGTGGAAACCATTTATGCAGTAGGTGGGGCTCAAGCCATTATTGCAATGGCAAATGGCACGGAAACGGTACAGAAAGTGGATAAAATTTTCGGACCGGGTAATAGTTTTGTAACAGAAGCTAAACGTCAAGTGGTTCAAGAAGGAACGGCAATTGATATGCCGGCAGGACCAAGTGAAGTGTTGGTGATTGCCGATGAGTTCGCTGATCCGGCTTTTGTGGCGAGCGACTTGCTTTCCCAAGCAGAACACGGTGCAGATTCACAAGTGATTTTAGTAACCCCGAGTGAAAAATTGGCTAAAGCGGTGGATGAGGAATTAGAAAAACAAGTTGCCGTTTTACCTCGTGGCGAAACGGCTCGCAAGGCGTTGGCTCATAGCCGTACGTTTATTGCTGAAAACCTGCAACAAGCGGTCGAAATTAGCAATAAATATGCACCTGAGCATTTAATTGTGCAAACAGAAAATGCCCGCTCACTTTTGGCGGATTTAGATAATGCCGGCTCGATTTTCTTGGGGGCTTACTCGCCGGAATCTATGGGCGATTATGCCAGCGGAACTAACCACGTGCTGCCGACTTATGGTTACACCAAAACCTATTCAAGCTTAGGCTTAGCGGATTTCAGCAAGCGAATGACGGTACAAGAGCTGACCCCTGAAGGCTTTTTAGCCTTAGCGGAAACTGTAGAACAAATGGCTAGTGCCGAGTTATTGCAAGCACACAAAAATGCAGTGAGCTTGCGTGTGGCTAAATTAAAAGGTTAAGATCAAAATAAGCGAACTTTTGGTTCGCTTATTTTTTATCGAGTTGATGCAATCTTTGCAGGATCTTGTTTGGAATATCGTTTTCAATTTGCTGAACTGCATAATCAATCGCATAGCTAAAGGCATTAGCATTTGCTCCGCCGTGGCTTTTGACAATCACTTTTGATAAACCGAGCAAGGTTGCTCCATTATGGCGATCAGGATTGATTTCTTGCAATTTGCGGTAGTAGCGATAGAAAATCAATTTAAGCAAGTAGCGTTTGGTGTTGCGGCAAATGTTAGAATCGGCTTTCTCTTTTTTAAATAGCGAAATAATATTCTTTGCTGCACCTTCCAATGCTTTTAGAGCGATATTGCCTGTGTAGCCATCACAAATAATTACATCGGTTAAGTAGCTGGTTAATTTATCACTTTCAATGAAACCGATGTAGTTTAAATCTTGCCTGTTTTTTAGTTGCTGATGAACAGCTTGAATTTGTGCAGTACCTTTGTTTTCTTCTGTGCCGATATTTAACAAAGAAATGCGAGGGTAAACTAACCCTAGCATTACTTGTGCAAATAAATTGCCCATTTCTGCAAATTGTTGTAGTTGGCAATCGCTTACTTCAATATTTGCCCCTAAATCTAGCATTACTGTTGATTTCCCATTCATTGTAGGAATGAGTGAGGTAAGAGCAGGACGTTCAATATTGGGTAACGGTTCAATCAGTAGCTTTGCTAATCCCATTAATGCCCCTGTATTTCCACCACTTACGCAACCTTGAGCCTTTCCTTCTTTAACAGCTTCAAGTGCTAAACGCATAGAGCTATTTTTACTTTGGCGGATTGCTTTAGAAAAGGGGATATCTGCATCAATAACTTGTTCGGTATGATGAAGTTGGATTTTAGGAGAATTTAGTAGAGAGTATTTTTCTAATAACGAGGTAATTTGGCTTTCATTGCCAAATAATAAAAATGAGAGATTTGAATGTTGTGATAAGGCTTTTGCCAGAGCAGGAATAGTAACACGGGGACCGAAGTCCCCGCCCATCACATCTACTGCAAGAGTGATATCACCCAAGATATACCTCGAAAGGAATTACTTGTTGATTACTTTACGACCACGATAGTAACCGTCTGCAGTTACGTGGTGGCGTAAGTGAGTTTCACCAGTTGTTTTATCTACTGAAACTGCTGCAGTTGTTAATGCATCGTGTGAACGACGCATATCACGACGTGAACGAGATTTCTTATTTTGTTGAACAGCCACGGGCTTTCTCCTAGATCTAGTTTTTCTTTAAATTAGCTAATACTGCGAACGGATTTGGTTTGCTTGCCAGTTCTTCAGGCAATTCACCAAACACACGTTCACTCACGGACACTTCACAGTGTTCTTCACTATGCATCGGGACTAGAGGTAATTCAAGAATAAATTCATCTTCAATCATATCTAGTAAATTTACTTCACCGAACTCGTTTACTTCGATAGGTTCATAAATTTCGGGCAAGATGTCCGCCTGATCCATGTTAGACACCGGACTGAAACAAAATGAACAGTCTAGCGTGTGTGTAAACGGGTTATCACATCGTTGGCAATCAAACTCCACCTCAATTTTAGCTGTGCCTTTAATCACAGTTAAACGTTGCGGATCGACATATAACGAAAGTGTAACTTGTGCATCACTTAGCACATTACATACAGATTCACCCAAGCGTTTTAGAAGTTCACCTGAAATGTAGCCTTCATAATCCACTCGACGCTGAGCATCTTTATATGGGTCAATCGTAAGGGGTAGTTTTACCTTTTGCATAGGGTGTGCATATTACAGATAGAAAGCAAATTAGTCAAAGGAAAATTATTTTTTGATGCAGAATATTAGCTGAAATTGAGAGGATTTTTTGACTTAACATAAAAAGCTATGGTATTTAGGGATAATTTTTCATCTAGCTATCGCAAAAACTAGCTAAAAAGGCGACTTTTGATTAAAATTCTGAAAGTTATTATTATTTGACGAGATTCGAGAAAATATGTTACTTCCTATTTTAGCTATTGTAGCTTATGCCTTAACGTTGCTTTGGGTGGCTCCCACCTTAGTGAATTTGGAAAGTGCAACAGAAAATAAAAAGCCGAATATAACTCTTGTTTTTGGGTTTGGTTTATTAGCTATTCTTTTGCATTGTGCCGTGTTATACAACCAATTATGGTTAATAGAAGGGCAGAATTTTACGGTAACGAATGTGATCTCTTTAATGAGTTTCATTATGGCGATTTGTGTAACCTTTGCGTTGCTTAAATGGAAAACGGCTTGGTTTCCTCTTCTTGTTGTATATGCCTTTGCGATTTGTAGTGTGGCGGTAGCCAGTTTTGTGCAGGGGAGTTTTATCCGCAATATAGAAGAAAACGCAGGGTTTATTTTCCACTTAGGTATTGCTCTGTTCTCTTATGCATTATTTTTCCTCGCCTTAATTTATGCGTTCCAGTTAAAATGGTTAGATCACAAACTCAAAAGCAAAAAAATGTTCTTTTGCTCAATTCTTCCGCCCTTAATGTCGGTTGAACGCCATTTCTTTACCTTAACGCTTGCAGCACAGGCAATGCTTACGCTCACACTATTTTCGGGCGTGGTTTATCTACATAACTTTTTTGAGCCGGAGCATATTCATAAAGCGATTTTCTCATTTTTGGCTTGGATTGTTTATAACGTTCAAATATTAGGTCAGTGGAAATTACATTGGCGAGGAAAACGGGTGCTTATTTATTCGATTTCGGGTATGATGTTGCTCACAATCGGATATTTTGGTAGCCGTTTGATCGTCCATTAATCGCTACAAGCGGTTAAAAAAGCCCGATTTTTTGCAAATCGGGCTTTTTAGGCGAAGTGAGTGATAACAATCATCGAATTGTGATCACTTTATGATTAATTTATATAGGAATTCAATTTTGGACAGTATTCCCCTGAGTAGTTTATTTATTACCTTAGCTATTCTTTTAGTACTCTCTGCTTTTTTCTCGGGTTCGGAAACGGGCTTGATGTCTTTAAACCGTTATAAAATGCGTCATCTTGCTGAGCAAGGACATAAAGGGGCAAAATTAGCGGAAAAACTCTTAGCACGAACGGATGTTTTGCTCAGTCTTATCTTAATCTGTAATAACCTTGTAAACATTGCTGCTTCTGCAATTGCTACAATGATCGGTATGCAACTTTCCGGCGAAAAGGGTGTTGCGATTGCTACCGGTTTACTTACATTTGTAATGTTGGTTTTCTCTGAAATTCTGCCTAAAACTATTGCTGCGACTTACCCGGAAAAAGTTGGCTTTATTGTTAGTTTTGTATTAACACCCCTTAAGAAATTACTAAGCCCGATCGTCTTTTTAATGAATCTGATTATTGCAGGTTTGTTGAAATTACTGCGTATTCAGCAGAAAGATAAACAAGATCTTAGCCCAGAAGAACTGCGTAGTGTAGTGCTTGAGTCGGGTAAGTTTATTCCGGCAGAGCACCGTGAAATGCTTGTTTCTATTTTAGATATGGAAAAAGTTACAGTTGATGACATTATGGTGCCTCGTAATGATATCAGCGGCATTGATATTGATGATGACTGGAAAGCAATTATGCGTCAGCTCAATCACGCCCCTCACGCTCGCGTACTGATTTATAAAGGTGATATGGATAATAATATTCTCGGTATTTTGCGTGTGCGTGAAGCATTTCGTTTAATGTTGGAAAAAAACGAATTTACCAAAGAGATGTTAGTGCGTGCGGTTGATGAAGTTTATTTTATTCCAGAAGGCACACCATTAACTACGCAATTAATGAACTTTAAAGCCAATAAAGAGAGAATAGGCTTAGTGGTTGATGAATATGGTGATATTAAAGGCTTAGTAACCCTTGAAGATATTTTAGAGGAAATTGTCGGCGAGTTTACCACTTCATCAGCCCCGACGCTTGAGCAAGAAGTTCAACAACAGTCAGATGGAACAGTGATTATTGAGGGGTCGGCAAATTTAAGGGATTTGAATAAACTATTTGCGTGGGATTTACCTATTGATGAAGCTCGAACATTTAATGGTTTGCTACTAGAACATTTAGAGAAAATTCCTGATGAAGGAATGGAATTTGAGTTATATAACTTAAAAGTTACTATTCTTGAGGTGGCGGACAATATGGTTAAACAAGCTAAAGTCGAGCATTTAGTAATAGAACAACCTTCGGTATAAGAATAATTTACCCAATGTTTAAGCTAATAACACATCATTGTATAAATGATGTGTTATTTTTTTGTTAAAAATTTAGCTAAAGAATTATGCTAAGCAAAGAAAGGTTTTTAATGCTTTTATCTGTAAAATTCTGCTTTTTAGAACATTTAACTTTTTTTGTTTTATTTTTCGATATTTAATTTTGTATTTTAGTATTTTTAAGTCCATTTTTATTTTATTTTTCTACTTTACTTTTATTTGGTATTTCGGCATATTTCGTTTTCAAAATGTGAATAATCACATTTCATACAATTTAAAGTCATTTTTTATATAAACTGTTACAAGTTTGAGGTATTTACTGTGTCTATTCAATCATCAACAGCTCCACAAAGAGAAACCTTTGCCGGTCGTGGGGCATTTATTATGGCAGCTATTGGCTCGGCTGTCGGCTTAGGAAACATCTGGCGTTTCCCTTATACGACTTATGAAAACGGCGGTGGAGCATTTATTCTGCCATATATCATTGCATTATTGACCGCAGGTTTACCGTTGCTATTCTTAGATTATGCTATCGGGCATAAATATCGTGGTGGTGCACCGCTTTCTTTCCGCCGTTTCAGCCCTAAATTTGAAACTTTCGGCTGGTGGCAGGTATTAATCAACGTAATTATCGGTATCTATTACGCCGTTGTATTAGGCTGGGCAGCAAGTTATACCTATTTCTCGCTTAACAGTGCTTGGGGTGATAAACCTGTTGATTTCTTTGTTGGCGAGTTCTTAAAAATGGGCGACATCACGCAAGGTGTTAGCTTTGAATTTGTAGGGGCAGTAACCGGTCCATTAATTGCAGTTTGGCTAGTAGCTATTGCTGTATTAGCTTTAGGGATCAAAAAAGGAATTTCAGCGGCTTCTAATATCCTAATGCCATTATTGGTTGTGATGTTCTTAATCTTGGTAGGCTATTCTTTAACTCTGCCGGGAGCCACAAAAGGCTTAGATGCGTTGTTTACACCAAACTGGGAAAAACTAACTGACCCAAGTGTGTGGATTGCCGCTTACGGTCAAATCTTCTTCTCACTCTCAATCTGCTTTGGGATTATGATTACTTATGCTTCATACCTCAAGCCAAAAACAGATTTAACCGGTTCAGGTTTAGTGGTTGGCTTTGCCAACAGTGGCTTTGAATTATTAGCCGGTATCGGCGTATTTGCAGCACTTGGTTTTATGGCAACTGCGGCAGGTCAAGAGGTTAATGAAGTAGCGAAAGGCGGTATCGGCTTAGCGTTCTTTGCCTTCCCAACTATCATTAACCAAGCCCCGATGGGAGCATTAGTAGGCGTATTATTCTTCGGATCATTAACCTTCGCAGCATTAACCTCATTTATTTCTGTTGTTGAAGTTATCGTATCAGCAGTGCAAGATAAATTGAATGCAGGACGTGTAAAAGCGACTGTACTGGTGGGTATTCCAATGATGGTTGTGTCAGTAATGTTGTTCGGTACAACCACAGGCTTACCAATGCTTGACGTAATGGATAAATTCGTGAACCAATTCGGCATTGTGGCAGTAGCGTTCGTATCATTAGTTGTGATTGTAACCAGTGAAAAACTCAGTACGTTAGAAAGACATATTAACGAAGTTTCTTCATTTAAAGTTGGCTTTATCTGGCGTTTATGTATCGTAATTACCGCAGGTGTGCTTGCATTTATGTTATTCAGTGAGATTGCGAAAGTATATCGTGAGGGCTATGAAGGCTACCCAAGCTGGTTTGTAAACACCTTCGGTTGGGGTATGGCAATTGGCTTAGCGGTTGTGGCTTACCTACTTTCAAAACTCGTGTGGAAAAATGAACCAAAAGGAGAACTATAATGAGTACCGCAGCAATTATTACAATGGTGGTTGCAATGACGATCATTTGGGGAGGCTTAATTTTCGCAATTAAAAGCCTACCGAAAGAAGAGCAATAATTTGCAAAGATAATTAAAAAAATGACCGCTTACAAGCGGTCATTTTTTACTAAACAATGCCAAATTTTTTTTTCACAAAGGCTTGGAAATCAGTACAGCCGCCAACGTGAACATTATCAACAAAAATTTGTGGCACGGTTGCAACAGGCTTACCAACACGAGGCTCTAAATCTTCTTTTGATAAACCTTCTGCAATCATATCAATAAATTTAAAATCAAAATCGTTTAATTCGGTTTTCATTTTTTCAGCTAATTGTTTTGCACGCACGCAGTACGGGCAAGATAAACGTCCATAAATTTCAACAAACATCTTTTTTCCTCTATAAAGTTGTTAATAACAAGCGGTTATATTTTAACAATTTTTTGCAAATTAAGCATAGCTTTATTCACCTCACGGCTTGGGCTTTAATATGATATACTTCTATCAAATTTATTGACGAGAAAAGAATATGTCCGAATTAATGACCTTTGAGGAGCTTGATTTAAGCCCCCAACTTCTAAAAGCCTTAGTAAAAAAGGGCTACAGCCGCCCAACAGCAATTCAACAAGCCACTATTCCAGCTGCCCTTGAAGGGCGTGATTTACTGGGTTCTGCTCCAACAGGCACAGGGAAAACTGCAGCCTTCTTACTGCCGGCGATTCAACATTTATTAGACTACCCACGCCGTAAACCGGGAGCTCCGCGTATTTTGGTACTTACACCTACTCGAGAGCTGGCAATGCAAGTGGCGGAGCAAGCAGAAGAGCTGGCACAATTTACCAACTTAAGTATTGCGACCATTACAGGTGGAGTGGCGTATCAAAATCACGGCGAAGTCTTTAACAGTAATCAAGATATTGTGGTAGCAACGCCGGGTCGTTTGATGCAATATATCAAAGAAGAAAACTTTGATTGCCGAGCGGTTGAAGTGCTGATTTTTGACGAAGCAGACCGAATGTTACAAATGGGCTTTGGGCAAGATGCAGAGAAAATTGCGGCAGAAACCCGTTGGCGTAAACATACTTGGTTATTCTCAGCCACTCTTGAAGGGGAGTTGTTAGAGGATTTCTCTGAGCGATTATTAAATGACCCAATAAAAGTAGATGCAGAGCCAAGCCGCCGTGAACGTAAGAAAATCCAACAATGGTATTATCACGCTGATAACGTGGAGCATAAAACCAAATTGTTGGCTCGTCTTATCGGAGAATTTTCGGTGGAAAAAGCAATTGTGTTTGTTCGCCGCCGTGAAGATGTGCGAGAGCTAAGCGACATACTTCGCAAACGTGGTTTGCGTTCCACTTACCTTGAAGGCGAAATGGCACAAACCCAACGTAATCAGGCGATTACCCGCTTAAAAGAGGGCGTTGTGAATGTTCTTGTTGCGACCGATGTGGCGGCTCGTGGTATCGACATTGACGATGTGGATTTCGTGATCAACTACGATTTGCCATACAGTGCCGACACTTACCTTCACCGCATCGGGCGAACCGCTCGTGCCGGCAAAAAAGGTTCGGCGGTTTCGCTAGTAGAAGCTCACGATTACAAGCTGCTCGGTAAAATCAAGCGTTATACGGAAGAAGCATTAAAGCCGCGTATTATCGAAGGCTTAGAGCCTCGCACCAAAGCCCCGAAAGACGGCGAGTTGAATGTAACGAGTAAAAAAGAAAAAGCCCGCATTAAAAAGAAAAAAGAGGTGAAGAAAGAAGCGGCGAAGCAAAAAGTAAAAGTTCGCCATAAAGACACCAAAAATATCGGTAAACGCCGTAAGCCAAGCAGTGAATCGGCAGCGGTTAAACAGGCATAATGATACAAGCGGTTATTTTCTGAAGATTTTTTGCAAAAAATTCATCAAAAATAACCGCTTGCTAATTCTTCGCTAATTTTTCTTATTTAGAATGTTTGTCATCGGAACTGCTAAGCCGATATGTTTTTTTCATCATAATTTTAGAGGTTCAAACCGATTATTGGTTTGAGCTTTTTTTTCGGCATATAATGGGCTAATTAGGAGAAGAAAATATGCGAATATTATTAGTTGAAGATGATGTAATGATTGCGAAGGCAGTAGAAGCCAGCTTAAAAGATGTAGGTTATGCGGTAGATTGGGTCAATAATGGCAAAGTTGCTGAAACCTCTTTGCGGGATCAAGCTTACGATATGGTTTTACTGGATTTGGGATTGCCCGGACAAGATGGGTTAATGGTTTTGCAGCACGTTCGTAATCTGAAAAATAATACGCCAATTGTGATTATGACTGCCCGAGATGATATTAATAGCCGTTTGGCAGGGCTGGACGGTGGGGCAGATGATTATTTAGTCAAGCCTTTTGATTTGGCTGAATTACACGCCCGCATACGAGCCGTTATCCGCCGTCATAGCGGTCAGGCAACGCCAAAACCGAGTAATGGTGTTTTAACGCTTGACCCGCAAACGTATCAAGTTGAAATTGCCGGACAAAACGAGATTGTTGCATTGACTAATAAAGAATTTACGGTTTTACAAGCATTGGTTTTACGTCAAGGTATTATCCTTTCTCGAGCGGATTTAGAAGATAAACTCTATGGTTGGGGAGAGGAGGTAGAAAGCAATGCGATAGATTTCTTGATTCATTCTATTCGTAAAAAAATTGGTAAAAACCATATTAAAAATGTGCGTGGTGTGGGTTGGCTGGTATCGAAGGAAGAATAGGAAAAATGAAAAATTCAATCAAATCACAATTAATGTGGGGCATTTCTGCTCTCCTATTTGTGACCGCACTATTGAATGCAGCTTATAACTTTTCGGATATTTGGCGGGAAACCAATGAATTACAAGATAAGATATTAAAGCAGGTAGCAGATTATATTGAGCCGACCAAGGTCTATTCTGCAACCGATCTAGACCACGATAATATTCAATTACTGGTACAAACTTCGGTGAGTCCAAATAGCATCTTTGATGTGAGCGGCAAACAGGCGGGTTTTTATGATACGGAACATCAAGGCAATCTATACCGCTTTTATTTGAAAGAGAAAGCCGATGGCTATGTATTAGTTGCACAAAATAGTCATTATCGTACTGATTTAGCGATGGATGTTGCATTAGATAATACCGTGCCATTTGCTATTTTATTGCCGCTTACCCTACTGGCAATCGGTTTTTTGGTGCATTTCAAAATGCGAACGGTACAGCAGGTGTCTGAGGAGATTGAACAGCGTCAAGATCTCGATCTTACCCCAATCAATACACAACATATTCCGACGGAGATTCAAGGCTTCGCCAATGCGATTAATCAACTTTTGGCTAGAACCCAACATTTGATTGAGCAACAACAACGTTTTATTGCAGATGCTGCTCACGAAATGCGTAGCCCAATGACCGCACTGTCATTACAGGCAGAACGTCTTTCAGGGCAACAGCTACCAGATGATCAAAGAGTGCAAATTGAGCAAATTCAGCAAAGTATTAAGCGTAATCGTCATTTAATTGAACAATTACTTTCTCTTGCGAAAGCCCAAGCCGGCAATGTTACTTTACATAAAACGCAAATTAACTCACAACATTTATTCCGCCAAATCATTGAAAGTTTGTTGCCAATTAGTCAGCAAAAAGATCAGGATATAGGTGTGGTTGGTACGCAAACAGTAGCTTTTTATGCAGCAGAGATCGATATGTTTACTTTGGTAAAAACCTTGGCGGATAATGCTTTACGCTATACCCCCGTAGAAAGCCAAATTGATTTAGTTTGTGAAGAAAATGATGAGTTTGTCATTTTCAGTGTGGAAGATAATGGTAGAGGCATTCCGGTGGAAATGCGAGAGCAGGTTTTGGAACCTTTCTACCGTATTCTTGGCACAGAGCAGCAAGGTTCGGGGCTGGGTTTAGCCATTGCGGAAAATATCGCTAAACGATATGGAGGTTATATTGAATTACAAGATAGCCGACAATTTCCAACAGGGCTTTTAGTTAAAGTTTTTCTCCGGAAATCTTATCTGCAAGCCTAAATAGATGTGGGAGGGTATAATCAGAAAATGCCTTCCCATTTTTTATCTCTCCTAATTTTTCGCTAATTCTAGCGTTTTAGAATATCCACATAGAAAAGACAGATCATAGCGGTCAAATTTCCCTATTTTTTTACAAAGGATATTCAATGAAACTGAAACACCCTCAATGGCATTTATCTCAAATTAGCCTTATAGCCCTTGTTTCTCTCTATTTTACCATTGTTCTTAATATAGCTTTTTTCCGAGAAACCTTTAATCTTTATCAATTTACCGGAACAAATTCGGATTATTTTATTTATACCACACCTTTGGTACTTTTTGCCGTATTAAACATTGTATTGAACATACTGGCTTTACCTTTCATTCATAAAGTGATAGTGCCGTTATTGATCATCGTAAGTGCTGCGGTAAGCTATAATTCGATCTTTTTTAATGTTTATTTTGATCGAGATATGCTTTCCAATGTGTTACAAACCAATATGGCTGAAAGTATTCGGATGCTAACACCTCGCTACCTTGCGTGGATTTTCTTCCTAGGTATTGTGCCGGCACTGGCTTATTTGAATGTGAAAGTTCGTTACCAAGTGTGGTGGAAAGAAATTTCCGTGCGAGTCGTAACAATTTTTGCCGCCGCATTGATCATTTTTGCCGTTGCTTGTCAGTATTATCAAGATTATGCCTCGTTTTTTCGTAATAACAAATACTTACCACACTTGATTGTACCCTCTAATTTTGTTGCCGCGGGTGTGAGCAAAATCAAGCATAGTCGAATGGAAAATCGCCCTTTTGTTACCTTGGCTGAGGATGCCAAAATACAAAAGCCGGACCGTTATCGTCACGTTTCTGTGATTGTATTAGGTGAAACGACTCGAGCAATGAACTGGGGACTCAATGATTATGCACGCCAAACCACACCCAAAATGGCAGCTCGCCTTGCAAGCGGTGATAATTTAATTAATTTTCGCAATGTGAGTAGTTGCGGGACATCGACAGCAGTTTCCGTACCCTGCTTATTTTCATCAATGACTCGTGAACAGTATGATGAAGTGACGGCAAAAAATCAGGATAATTTACTCGATATTCTTAACCGTGCCGGTGTGAATGTGGTATGGATTGAAAATAATAGCGACAGCAAAACTGTTGCGGATCGACTTAAAGAAATCAATACATTCAGTGGCAATACCTCTTCACTTTGTACCAATGGCGAGTGTTTAGACGAAGTGATGTTGCCAGAATTGGATAAAGCGTTAGCTGAAAATCCGGATAAAGATACGGTGATTGTGTTGCATACCATCGGCAGCCACGGACCAACTTACCACGAACGTTATACCGAAAATGAACGCATTTTTACCCCCACTTGCGACACGAACGAAATTAACAAATGTAGTCGGGAAGAATTGGTCAATACCTATGACAACGGCATTGTCTATTTAGATAAATTTCTCGATCAAGTTATTCAACGTCTGGAAGGGAGAAATGATTGGGAGAGTGCAGTGTATTATTTTTCCGATCACGGTGAGTCATTAGGCGAAAATGGCATTTACTTGCATAGTACACCATACTCTCTTGCTCCAAGGGAACAAACTCAAGTTCCTATGATGATGTGGTTTTCTAAATCGTGGGCTCAAAACGAACCATTCGATCTAGAATGTATAAAACAAAATGCTGATGCAGCCTATTCGCATGATAACGTTTTCCACACGGTGTTTAGTTTGATGGATATTGATATGAGCAAGCATAGTTTACCAGTTTATGATAAATCACTCGACATACTAGGGCGTTGCCATCGTTAGTAATAGAAGAATAAAAATGCCTTTAACTTGTAAGGAGTTAAAGGCATTTTTTATGTATTTAAGATGGTGCTTTCGGTTTTATGTTTACCGCACCGCCATTTGGAATAAAATTACCTCAGCCTCGCAGCTAAATTCTATCCACATTTTCATCAGAAAACCGTCTGCAATTTGTGTGATTTCACTTTGAATTTCACAAGGTTCGCTTTCTACCGATTTTGCTTTTTGTGTGAAAAATTCGACCGCTTGTTGAGCGATTTCTTCACTGTCATAAACTGCTTCAAAGGCAATTTGGCGGTCTGCGTTATCTAACATAGAGTCGCCTTTCAGCTTGCACGTATTGTGTGCGTCAGCGGCTTTTTGTTGCATTGTTTTACTCATATTACACCCTATCTGAAATCTCTTTTAACCAGGTATAAGACTGATGTTGTTTTTGCTCATCGAAAATATAGCTTACTGCCATAATTTCATCAATTTCGATTCTCTCTTTTAACGTTTTGAGTTGTTGTTCAACACTCTCACGGCTGCCGATAAGTGAACACGCTGTCATTTGACTAACCACGGTTTTCTCTTGGTTGTACAACGCATTTTGTTGAAAAGCAACAGGTCCGAAATGCGGCACCATCTCAGCTTTCACAAAATTTTCCCAGACCTTTTCGTCAGACTCGACGGGTGGCTGCAAATTGTTCTGAGCGTTGGTTACTACATTTAAGAAAAACTGGGTTTGAGTAGTAGCAAGCTGTTCCGCCTCTTGATCGGTTTCAGCCACGATTGCATTCACACCTAAAATCACATAAGGTTTATCCAACACTTTAGACGGTTTGAAGTTTGAGCGGTAGATTCTCACCGCATCGTCCATAAAACGTGGGGCAAAATGCGAGGCAAAGGCATAAGGTAAGCCTCGCTCTGCGGCTAAATACGCACTTTCGGGGCTAGATCCTAGAATATAAAACGGCACATTTAGCCCTTGTGCAGGGTAAGCAGATACAGGGTTTGTGCCTTCAAAATAGCCTTTTAGTTCGCTGATTTCGTCAGGAAACGGCAAACTTTGTGCATTACGGCGTAAAGCAGTGGCAGTACGCATATCAGTACCCGGTGCACGCCCAAGCCCTAGTTCTACACGGTTAGGGTAGAGCGTTTCAAGTGTGCCGTACTGTTCTGCCACAATGTAAGGGCTGTGGTTAGGCAGCATTACGCCACCTGATCCCACTCTTAATGTTTCAGTGTGAGAAAGTGCGTGCTGAATGAGTAATTGTGTTGCCGAGCTGGCAAGGTTTTTCATATTATGATGTTCTGCAATCCAATAGCGTTCAATGCCGATCTTTTCTGCGTGTTTTGCTAATTTCACCATAGAATCGACCGCTTGTTTAGCGGTTTGCCCTTCACGAATAGGCACAAGATTTAGAATGGATAATTTTGTCATAAGGCTTTCCAATTAAATGAGAGTGTAAAATAAAAAAATGCCGAATAGGATTTACCTACTCAGCATTGTAAAACCATACTCTCAATATGGGGACAATTATTTTTTACTCAAGAAGATAATTGCATCAACATAACGTTGAATGAAATCATTCGTTGATGAAGAATCTGCAAAGCCTTCTAAATTCAATTGGTATTGACCATTTACGAAAAATGCAGGCACACCACGAATTTGGAAGTCTTCCGCTAATTGAACTTGTTTATTCACCAAGCCATTTACTGCAAAGCTGTTAATGCCGCTATCAAACTGTTCAGCCGTAATGCCGTTTGCTAAAAATACCGCACGAATATCGTCCATTGATTTGAATGCATCTTTTTGTGCCCCTTCAAATAATGCAGTTTTTACTTTATCTTCAGCTCCTAATGCCATTGCTAATGCCCAAGCACGGGTTAAGTCTTCAGATTGGCGACCTAAGAAATTAACGTGATATTGCACTAATTTGGTGTCTTTTGGTAATTTTTCTTTAATTTGGCTTGGGATCTTGTAGCTTAATTCAAAATCATAGCAGTGCGGGCAGTAGAATGAGAAAAATTCCACCACTTCTTTTTGAGCCGATGGGGCTTTACGTACCTCAGTATATTCTTTCCCTGCGGTTGGATCAGCGGCGATTGCCGTTGAGTTAAATGCAAAAAGGGCAGAAAGTGCAACAAAAACCGTTTTTAATGCCAATTTTTTCATAATGATTCCTTCAAAAAATGTTGATAAATATAAGTGCTAAACCAGCTAACGGATAAGACAACCTTAATCGTTTAAAATTCCACGTGCACGCAATAAAGCGGTTTTAAAATCATCTTCGTAATCTTTTTTGATGCCGGGAATAGGCTCAAGCTTATCTGCGTTTCGCATTTTTAGCTGATAAATTAAGACCTCATCGCTCAAGGCTTTAAAATTATCAGGCTCGCCTACTTCAATCGAAAGTTGCTGCAAAATATCAATGAGGTGTAAGTCAGGATTTTTACGCCAATGTTCGCCAAGTAACTCTAATAATTCTTCCAAGCGTTTGCATTTCATTGTTTGCCCCTTAAAAAATCTTGTTGGAAATTAAGCGAAATAATATACTTTTGCTTTAGTTTTTGCAAAATTTTAAGGGATAAAGCTGTGAGTAAAATAATAGAAGAACGTATTTCAGCCGTGATTTTAGCCGGCGGTTTGGCTCGCCGAATGAATGGCGTGGAAAAAGGGTTGCAACTTTTTGATGGAAAACCGCTTATTTCACACATTTTAACCCGTCTTTCCCCACAAATTAGCGACATTTGGCTGAATATAAACCGTTCTATTGAGCAATATCAGCAACTTTATCCTACAATCCCTTATTACCAAGATAGTTTGCCCGATTTTCAAGGTCCGCTAAGCGGAATGCTATCAGGCTTAGAGAAAATTGACAGCGACTATGTGCTCTTTGTGCCTTGTGATACACCTTTTATTCCAACGAAGTTATTGCAAAAATTACACATTGCCTTACGTATTAACAACGCTCAAATTGCCTATGTTCACGATGGCGAGCGACCACACCCAACATTTGCATTGGTTCATCATTCGGTAAAAGAGGAATTGAGCCACTATTTAGCTTCAGGCGAACGCCGTCTGCTTTGGTTTTTCCAATCACAAAAAAGTGTGGCGGTGGATTTTTCTGAACAAAAATCCGCATTCACGAACGTGAATACATTGGAAGATTTAAACCGAGTAAGCCAATTTCCGGTGAAAACCCTTGCGATTACAGGCTACAGCGGCACGGGCAAAACTACCTTATTGGAAAAATTAATCCCAAAATTGACCGCTTGTGGCATTCGGGTTGGCTTGATTAAGCACTCCCACCATAATGTTGATGTGGATAAAAAAGGCAAAGACAGCTACCGTCTACGTGAAGCAGGAGCAAATCCGACAATGATTGTGTGCGATGAACGTTGGGCGTTAATGACAGAAACCAAACAAGCGGTCGAATTTTCTCAATTAATTGCAAAATTCAATCCGCAAGAGATCGATCTTGTTTTCGTGGAAGGCTTTAAACACGAAACTTTACCGAAAATTCAGCTCCACCGCAAAGAGATTGAAAAGCCATTGCCGGAGCTTGATAAGTGGACGATTGCTACCGCAACGGATTATTTTCTTGAGCGAGAGAATTTACTTGATATTAATGATGTGGAACAAATTACTGAATTTATAAGAGGGTGGATTAGATAAAACTAAGGCGAACGTGATGTTCGCCTTTTGTTTCAGAGGGCGTTCTATTTTGCAAATTCTTGCATAAATTCGCCCGCTTGTTTCACCATTGAGCTTGAGCCAACAAAGAATGGCACACGTTGGTGTAACTCAGTTGGTTTAATATCCAAAATCGGATTAAAGCCGTCAGTTGCCATTCCGCCTGCTTGTTCCGCTAAGAAGGCGATTGGGTTGCATTCATAGAGTAAACGTAATTTGCCTTTCGGGTAAACGGTTGAAGTTGGATAAATGTAGATCCCGCCTTTTAATAAATTGCGGTGGAAGTCAGATACTAACGAGCCGATATAACGTGATGAATATGGGCGTTTAGTGGCTTCGTCCGTTTCTTGGCAATATTTGATAAAGCGTTTTACCCCTTGAGGGAAGGTTACATATTGCCCTTCGTTGATAGAGTAATATTTTCCTTCTGTCGGCGTTTTGAGATCGGGATGAGAAAGAATAAATAAGCCGAGTGATGGATCGTAAGTAAAGCCATTCACCCCATTACCTGTGGTGTAAACCAACATTGTTGATGAGCCATAAGTAACATAACCGGCAGCAACTTGTTTACGCCCTTCTTGCAAGAAATCTTCTTTGGTTACAGGCGTACCAATTGGCGAAACACGGCGGTAGATCGAGAAGATCGTACCAACAGATACATTCACTTCAATGTTAGACGAACCATCAAGCGGATCCGTCATTAAAATATATTTTGCGTTGCGACCACGTTCCGTGTCAAATGCAACAAAGTCATCATCTTCTTCTGAAGCAAAACCTGCTACGTCCTCACGGGCTAATAAGGCTTTTTTCATTGTTTCATTTGCGAAAACATCAAGCTTCATTTGAGCTTCGCCTTGCACGTTTTCAGAGCCTGCTGTGCCTAAAATATCTTGGCTTAATCCCGCACGGTTAATTTCACGGTGAATAATTTTTGCAGCTAAACGAATTGATGACAAAATACCACTTAATTCACCTTTCGCTCCAGGGTATTCGGCTTGTTTTTCAATAATAAATTCGCCGAGCGTTTTCATAGTTTTCTCCTTGTCTATGTTAGAATATCACTATTATAGCGACTACCTAAAAGAGGTAGAAAATTAATGCTTAGTTTTGTGATCTCATTCACATTTTTGTTGCTTTTCAATCATTTCACTCATCAAAGGAATATATTATGAACTTGAGCAATGAATTAAAATTAACCAAATATAATGAATTAGACGTGCTGGAAGTAAATCATAGTAAAGTCAAAGCCAAAATTGCATTACAAGGAGCACAATTACTAAGTTGGCAGCCACATAATGCAAAGCAAGATGTATTGTGGTTAAGTGAGATTGAGCCTTTTAAAGTAGGCTCGGCTATTCGGGGCGGTGTGCCGATTTGTTACCCTTGGTTTGGACCGGTAAAAGAACCTGCTCACGGTACGGCACGTATTCGAGAGTGGAATTTAGTTGAATATTCTTGTTCTAGTGAAAACGTTCGTTTAGTGTTCACTTTAGCACAGGAAGCCAGAATGGAGATGATTTTAGGCGAAACTTGCGAGCTACACTTTACCCATTTAGCCCAAGAGCCGGCACAGCTTGCATTACATACTTATTTTAATGTGGGCGATATTGAAAAAGTGGAAGTGCAAGGTTTGCCAATCCGTTGTTTTGATAAATTAACTAATCAAAACGTTGAAGTGCCCTCTCCTCGCCGGATAGATCAAAACATAGACTGTATTTATGCGGCGAACCCAACGAATATCATTCAAGATTTCGCTTACCAAAGAGCCATTGTGATTGAACATAGTAATGCAACAGAAACGGTTTTATGGAACCCTTGGCATAAGCCAACAGGCGGAATGAGCGAAAATGCTTATCAGAAAATGGTTTGTGTTGAAACTGCTCGTTTGAACACCTTACTCCAGCCACAGGAAGTCGTGAGTGTCAAAATTGCGGTTCAATAAATTTACAAGCGGTTGTTTTTAGTAAAAAATTTACCAAAAACAACCACTTGTAAAGTCTATAAATTTCTTTATTTTCAAGCTATAATAACGGATTACTATTTTAATCGATTGAGAATAATCAAAAATATGAACAGCAAAATTTTAGCAACGGGAAGTTATTTACCAAGTCAGGTGCGTACCAATGCTGATTTAGAAAAAATGGTGGACACCTCTGATGAGTGGATTGTTACTCGCTCGGGCATTCGTGAACGCCGTATTGCAAGAGCTGATGAAACCGTGGCTACAATGGGAGCAAAAGCGGCTCAACAAGCCTTAGAAATGGCAAAAATTGACGCTAATGAAATTGGTTTAATCGTAGTTGGTACAACTACCAATTCCCACGCTTATCCAAGTGCGGCTTGCCAAATTCAAGGCTTGCTAAATATTCAAGATGCGATTGCATTTGACGTGGCAGCTGCTTGCACGGGCTTTGTGTATGCGTTAAGTGTTGCCGATCAATTTGTGCGTAACGGGCAAGTGAAAAAAGCGTTAGTGATTGGTTCAGACATCAACTCCAGAATGTTAGATGAAACTGACCGCAGCACCGTTGTGTTATTTGGCGATGGAGCAGGTGCAGTTATTTTAGAAGCCAGCGAGGAGCAAGGGATTATTTCAACGCACTTACACGCTTCGCCGGATTTGGACAATAATCTTACCTTAAAAGGTCAAAAGCGTGGTGAAGAGCGTTCCGGCTTTATTGAAATGCAGGGCAACGCAACTTTCAAAATTGCAGTGAACCAACTTTCAAGCGTGGTAGAAGAAACGTTAGAAGCAAATAATTTACAAAAATCAGATCTTGATTGGCTCATTCCACATCAAGCAAATTTACGTATTATCACTGCAACGGCGAAAAAATTAGAGATGGAAATGGACCAAGTGGTAGTAACCCTTGATAAATATGCCAACACCAGTGCTGCGACGGTGCCGGTAGCTCTTGATGAAGCGGTACGTGATGGTCGTGTAAAACGTGGTCAATTATTACTTCTCGAGGCTTTCGGCGGCGGCTGGACTTGGGGTTCTGCATTAGTGAAGTTTTAAGGCGAGAAAATGTCAGAAAAACAAACCTTTGCAGATAAAAAACGTAAAACGGTTGAGCAAGCTGAATTTACCGAAGATGGTCGTTATTTAAGAAAAGTGCGTAGTTTCGTATTGCGTACCGGTCGCTTAAGCGATTATCAACGTGATATGATGAACAACAACTGGGCGAATTTAGGGCTAGATTATCAACCAATCCCCTTTAATTTTGAACAGATTTTCGGCAATAATAACCCCGTTGTGCTAGAAATTGGTTTCGGAATGGGGAAATCGCTGGTTGAAATGGCGGAACAAAACCCAAATCGCAATTACATCGGCATAGAAGTTCACACACCGGGTGTTGGAGCTTGTATTGCTTATGCGTTAGAAAAAGGCGTGAAAAATCTGAGAGTGATTTGCCACGATGCAACGGAAATTCTGCGAGATAGTATCGCAGATGGCTCATTAGGTGGTTTACAGCTCTATTTCCCGGACCCTTGGCAGAAAGCAAAACACCACAAACGTCGTATTGTTCAGCCTGAATTTATCACAAGAGTGATTGAAAAATTAAGCCCAAACGGCTTTATTCATTTTGCAACCGATTGGGAAAATTACTCAGAGCATATGCTTGAAGTGTTACGCCAATTCGAGGATAAATTGCAAAATACATCACCGACCAATGATTTTATTCCACGCCCGGATTTCCGACCTTTAACCAAATTTGAAGAAAGAGGTCATAAACTAGGGCACGGTGTGTGGGATCTATATTTTGTTAAAAAATAAGTAACAGTTTACTTAATAGAGGAGAGAAAAAATGGCAGTTCAACGTAATGCTCGTCAGCGTAAAAAAATGCACTTAGGTGAATACCAAGAGTTAGGTTTTTTAATCAAATTTAGTTTTGCTGAAAACACAGGTATCGACCAAATTGATGAAACAGTTGATCGTTTCATTGATGAAGTGATCAAACCAAACGGTTTAGCGTTAGAAGCAAACGGCTACTTAAATTGGGAAGGTTTAGTTTGCTTAGAAAAATTAGGCAAATGTGATGAATCTCACCGTCAATTAGTGAAAACTTGGTTAGAAAACAACGGGTTACAAAATGTACAAGTAAGCGAGTTGTTCGATATTTGGTGGGATTACCCGGCACAAGTTTAATTGATTTACACTGATACAAGCGGTCATATTTTTCTGAAAATTTGCAAATTTTTTCGTAAAAACGACCGCTTGTTTTTTTAATTTCAAGTATAAAAGAGAGAAATAAATGGAATTTTTAGCCCCTGTTATTTCGTTAGTTGTTGGCTTTTTCAATTTTGTGCTGGTACTCAGAACGTGGCTACAATTTTGTCGAGTTGATCCACGTTTGCCTATTTCGCAAACCTTGCTCAAAATCACAGAGCCTTTGGTTGCCCCTGTTGGTAAATTAATTCCAACGGTTAAAAATATCTGCTTTCCTGCACTTTTGATTGCTGCGGCATTAGTTACTTTGCAATTTATCTTCTTTGGACTGGATTTGCCTCGTGCCGTATTAATCGGTTTATTAAGTTTAGTAAAAACCTTCGGACAAATTCTCTTTTTCACCACCTTAATTCGTGCATTGATGAGTTGGGTTACACAAGGTAACCACCCACTTGATTATACTGTTGCTCAAATTACTGAACCGGTGTTAGGTTTTATCCGCAAACTACTTCCAAGAACAGGAATGTTAGATTTCTCGGTAATGGTATTAGGCTTTGGACTATTGCTATTAAACAGCTTGTTTTACCAAATTTTTGGTGGGCTATGGGCTGCGGCTTAATTAAGCAATAGAAATAAAAATCGGCTCCTTAGGTTAATTAAGGAGCCGATTTTTTATTATCCATCAGCTCGAATTTGATGTAGGAAACGTTTTGTTCGTTCGTGTTGTGGGTTTTTAAAGAGTTGTTGTGGTGAGCCTTGTTCTACAATTTCCCCACCGTCCATTACAACTACAATATCGGCGACATCAAGGGCGAATTTGATTTCGTGAGTAACCACTACCATCGTCCAGCCTTCGTTGGCGAGCTCTTTCATTGTATTTAATACATCTTGTACTAATTCAGGGTCAAGGGCTGAGGTCGGTTCATCAAATAGCATTAAATCTGGCTGAATTGCTAGAGCTCTTGCAATGCCAACTCGCTGTTGCTGTCCGCCCGACAGTTGGAATGGATAGAGATCGGCTTTATCTGATAATCCCACTTTTGCAAGCAAGCGTTTTGCATTTTCTTTGGCAATTTCGACCGCTTGTTGCTGCACAAATACAGGTCCTTCCATCACATTTTCCAATGCCGTTTTGTGTGGAAAGAGGTTATAGTTTTGGAACACCATACCTGATTTACGACGGAGTGCTAAAATATCTTTTTTACTTGTTTTTGTACCAAAATCAATTATTAATGGAGCATTATCAGTAAACTCTATCGTACCTTTTTCTGGCATTTCTAACGCATTCAAACAACGCAGAAAAGTCGTTTTACCTGAACCGGATGGTCCTAAAATAACAACGACTTGCCCTTTTTGAATGTCTAAATCAATTCCTCGTAGAATTGTATTTTGTCCAAAGGTTTTGTGAATATTACGGATTTTTATCATTCTTTCCTCCTACTTCGCTACAAATCGGTTAAAGCGAACTTCAAGTCTTGCTTGAATTAAGAATAGTACCCAGCAGAAGCACCAGTAGATAATTGCTGCCTCAATATAAACCGGAAGGAAGTCATAAGACATATTTGCCACCTGTTGTGCAACACGGAACATTTCAGTAACGGTTACGACAGAGGCTAGTGAGGTATCTTTGAACAATCCGATAAAGGTGTTGCTCAGCGGTGGTACTGCCACTCTAATGGCTTGTGGTGCAATGATACGGCGGAAAGTTTGCATATAAGTCATACCGATGGTATAGCCTGCTTCCCATTGTCCTTTGGGAACAGATAAAATTGAGGCACGAATAGTTTCAGAGCCATAAGCTCCAATATTTAGAGAGAAGCCAATAATCGCTGCCGGGATAGGATCAATGAAAATACCTACCGCAGGTAATCCATAGAATACGATACAGATCTGCACCAGCATCGGTGTGCCACGAATAATTGATATGTAACCTTTTACAAATAGCAGCAACAAGCGGTGTAGAATGCTAGTTGATGGACTAATTCTTACTAACGCAACACTTACAGCAATCAACATACCAATAACAAAGGAGGCAATTGCCAATGGAATAGAGACTAAAAAGGCGGCTTTTACCATAGGCAAGAAGCCACTTAACACCAAATCCACTCGGGCTTGGGTCATAAAGGGAATAGAAAGTAGTAGATCGTTTAACATCTAAAAACCTAAAATCTCCCTTACTTTTGAAATAGTAGGGAGATTAAACTTAAAAAAACAAAAGGGGCGAAGTCGCCCCTCAGCCAAATCCAATACGGATTATTGTACACTAATATCTTTACCGAAGAACTGTTCACCTAATTTTTTTAATGTACCATCTTCGCGTAATTGAACGATTGCTTGACTGATTTTTGCTAATGCTTCATCGTTACCTTTGTTTGCCACTAAACCTGCTCCCACTTTTTCTTCTTTTTCCCACACGATTTTCAAGCCTGAATTCGGATTCTTTTTCAAGTAATCTAATAGTGATAAGTGGCTATTGAAGGTTGCATCAGCTCGTTTTTGCTGAATTAATAGTAAGCCTTGTGCCATACCGTCGATTGGCACGATATCCGCACCGCTTTCATGTGCTAATTCGCCATAGTTAGAGCTTAATGTTTGTGCCGTTTTTACACCTTTTACATCAGCCGGGCTTTTGATTTTGGTTTCATCTTCACGCACTAATAATGCTGCACCGTCCCAGCTGTACGCTTCAGATTTATCAAATGTTGCACGGCGTTCCGGTGATGTTAAACCAACTTGGTTTGCCACTAAGTCAAAACGCTCACTTTTTAAACCAGCTAACATCGCGTCCCATTGTGTTTCTTTAAATTCAACTTTCACGCCGAGCTTTTCTGCTACCGCACGGGTTACTTCTACATCATAGCCTGTTAATTTACCGCTCTCATCGTGATAGGTATAAGGTGCGTAGGTTCCCTCTGTACCAACAGTAATTGTGCCTTTGTTATTGATACGCTCAAGTAAGCTCTCTTTCGCAAATGCAGAAACAGAAAGAGTAAGTGCTAATGCGGCAACTGATAATTTTTTCAACATAATAAGTTCCTTTTAATTGGTAAAATTTAGTATTTGCAAATTTAAAGGGAAAAATGACCGCTTGCAAATAACTAAATGGAATAAGCCATAATGAAATGGTTTTATAGTATGAATTGTTTTATTGATAATGGAACTATGAGGGAAAATAGCAAATTAAGTGGATTATTGGGAACATTTAGTTATAAAAAATTAGCACCTTAATTGGAATGAATTAAGGTGCTATTCTTTTTAACGCTGACGAGCTTTAAATCTTGGATTAGTTTTGCAAATTACGTACAGTTTACCTTTACGTCTTACAATTTGACAGTCAGGGTGGCGTGTTTTTGCCGATTTTAATGAATTTAAAATTTTCATTTTATGTCCTTCTTATTTTTTATTTGAAAGTGTTGCAGCAAAGCCTTTAAATCTATCTTTAAATTGACTTGCACGACCTTCATTATTCACTTCGCGACGTTTACCTGTGTAAACCGGGTGCGATGCCGATGAGGTATCTAAGGTATAAAGTGGGTACTCTTTACCATCTTCCCATACCATTGTTTTATTCGTCGATGCACAAGAACGGATAACCCAGCCTTGTTGTACAGAGGCATCATAAAACAGTACTTCACGATAATTTTCAGGATGAATCCCTTTTTTCATATTTTCTCCAAAATTTGACAATAGGCTATTAACCATAATTATATTATGGAATATATGTTATACGAAATTTAATTTTTATTCCATAACTTTTTTATGGAATTTAAAGAAAAAGCTAATTTTTAGATCTAGATCTGATTTTCATTTTTAAAATTATGTTAATCTAACAACCATTTATTCATAAATTGTGAGGAAATATGAGCAAAAATCCTTATTTGATTGCCCCTTCGATTTTATCGGCAGATTTAGCTAGATTGGGTGATGATGTGAAAGATGTGCTAAAGGCTGGGGCGGATTTAATTCATTTTGATGTAATGGATAATCACTATGTGCCTAATTTAACCTTTGGACCGGCAATTTGCCAAGCATTACGAGATTATGGCATTCAATGTCCGATTGACGTGCATTTAATGGTGAAACCTGTTGAGCGTTTAATTCCTGATTTTGCTAAGGCAGGAGCCGATTACATTACTTTCCACCCAGAGGCAACAGAACATATTGATCGTAATTTACAACTTATTCGTGATTTAGGTTGTAAATCCGGCTTGGTATTCAATCCTGCAACGCCTTTGCACTATTTAGATTATGTGATGGATAAAGTTGATGTGATTTTATTGATGTCGGTAAATCCGGGCTTTGGTGGGCAATCTTTTATTCCATCCACTTTAGACAAGCTACGTGAAGTTCGAAAACGCATTGATGACAGCGGTTACAACATTCATTTGGAAGTGGATGGTGGTGTAAAAATCAATAATATTGCCGAAATTGCTGCTGCCGGTGCAGATATGTTTGTAGCAGGTTCTGCGATTTTTGACCAGCCTGATTATAAAGCTGTCATCGAGCAAATGAGAACTGAATTAGCGAAAGTTCGTTAATCAGATCCGGAAATTTGAACTATCTCTATAGATTAAAGACAAACATAATGATAGAATGGTAGAACAGATACAGTTTTATTCTTGTGTATTGGAATAGTCTGGTTTGACCTTTCTATAAAAAGGTTGTATCTAAAATTATTTCGATTACACTAATTAACTCTCGCACTTATGCGATATTCACTATAGGAAAAACAAAATGAGCATTGAAGAACGCGTAAAAAAAATCATTGTTGATCAACTTGGCGCGAAAGCAGAAGACGTTAAACCGGAAGCTTCTTTCATTGAAGATTTAGGTGCTGACTCTTTAGATACCGTTGAATTAGTAATGGCTTTAGAAGAAGAATTCGATATCGAAATTCCAGATGAAGAAGCTGAAAAAATTACTACAGTTCAATCAGCAATTGATTACGTTCAAAACAATCAATAATTAGGATTGAGATTAGGCGACCACTGGTCGCCTAATTTTTTTATCGCTATTTCGTTTTACAGATGCAATTATTCAAGTGGTCATCAACCAGTCCCATTGATTGCATAAAAGCGTAACAAGTCGTTTCACCCACAAAAACAAATCCTCTCTTTTTTAACGCCTTAGACATAGCCTTTGAAGTTTCTGTTTTAGCCGGAATAGCTTGAAGCGTGGGAACATCATTAATTTGTGGTTGATGGTTCACAAATCCCCAAATAAATTCACTAAAATCTTCGTCTTTTTCCTGCATTGCAAGATAGGCTTTTGCATTTTTTATAATGGCTTCTAATTTTGCTCTGTGGCGGATTAAACCGGCATTTTGCATTAGTTGATCGAGATCTTTTTCTGTCATCTGAGCAATTTTTACAGGATCAAACTGATGAAATGCTTGACGATAAGCTTCTCGCTTTTTCAGTACAGTAATCCACGAAAGCCCCGCTTGTTGTCCTTCGAGACAAATTTTCTCAAATAGCTTGATGCTATTGAATTCAGGTTTTCCCCACTCTTCATCGTGATATTTCACGTAAAGTTCGCTCTCACCGCACCAATCGCAGCGTGTAGTTTTGCTCATTTGTAAAATTCCTATAAAAAATAACCGCTTGTTCCTAATATAAGATGAAACAAGCGGTCAAATTACGCTAAAAGTTTACCATTATTTTCTTGGTAAATAACGAGCAGGATCGACAGATTTCCCTTTGTAACGAATTTCAAAGTGAAGCTTGTTGGTGTTTGTACCGGTACTACCTAAAGTACCGATTTTCTGACCGGCTTTAACTGTATCTTGCTCATCAACATCAATGGTATTGTTATGTGCATAAGCACTTAAGAAGTCATCGGTATGTTTGATGATAATTAAGTTACCATAACCTTGTAGGGCATTACCTGCATATACAACTTTACCTGCTGCCGCTGCACGCACGTCTTGCCCTTTCGAGCCCGCGATATCTAAACCTTTATTGCCACCTTCTGCTGATGAGAAGCCTGAAATAACACGTCCATTGGTTGGCCATTGCCATTTAATTGATGAAGTAGGAGCTACCGTTGTATTTGAGGCAGACGATGGACTTTCAGAGGCGGTTGTCGCTCGAATAGTCGAAGTTGTACGATTTTCTACTTGGTTTGCATTACCTACAGAAGCTGTTACAGCTGATACTGTTCCTGCTGTTGCTCGAATGCCATTATTAGAAACGGGTACTTCTGTATTACCTGTTCCCGCTTTCACCGGACCTGTAATGTTACCATCAGAAGCGTAAGTCGTACCATTTGCACCTTGTTGATAAGTAATTTGTGGCTCAACCGGTACGGTTACTTTTTCCTCAACGGTAATAGTTTCTGTAGCTGATTTACCGGTCTTAATTTGTTGCCCTACATTTAATTGATAAGGCTCACTCATATTGTTAAGAGCGGCGATTTCTTTTACATCTTTGCCCACAATATAAGCAATTAAAAACATCGTATCGCCTTTGCGAACCGTGTAAGTTGAACCATCATAGAAGCCTTTTTGAATTTGGTTATACATCGGAGCATTGTTAGCATCACGCGGAATCTCAAAATTCTGATCGACTTTTTTCTCTACTGTTTTTGTTTTCTTCACAATTTTAGTCGTAGTCGTCGGCTGTGGCGGTTGTTCTGTAATCACAGGATTAGTGATAACAGGCTGCGGCACAGTTGCAACCGGCTGAGGTGTAGAAACAGGCTGCGGAATAGTTTGCACCGGTGTGTTCATTGAGCTTGGCATTGGAGCTGACTGAATATCAGACTGCCAACCACCGCTTGAGTTTATTGCTCCCATATTACTATTTACAGGCTGCATTACACCCGGACTAAGCTCATTATTGCCCGAAGCATTAACCACTGGTGCAGGATTGTTCGAGGAACAAGCAGCTAAAATAGCGGAAACTAAAGGTAAAAGTATAAATTGTTTTTTCATTAAATGATTATCCTAAAATTATTTCATTGTATCAGGCATAGACGTCGATTTAATATCGGACGGTAAGCTGTAACTCCCTTGACTTGCTCCAGAACCGGCAACAGGCTCTAATGTGCCTGAAGGTAAGAGGTTCGGATCATCAACGTTGTCCTGTTTAGAGCTTGTTCCACAAGCGGTCAAAAATGCACAAGAAATTGCAAATGTTAAAAATGATTTTTTCACTCAATCCGCCTATTAACGCACACGCAGTACTTGACCAACTTTTAGGGCAGAATTTGCACTTAAGCCGTTTAAGTTAGCAATATGGCTCGCACTTGTGCCTGTTAAGTAGCCAATTAAATAAAGGGTATCACTTTTACCCACTGTGTAAGAGCTATCGGTATAGCAACCTTTGGTAATTTGTGCGTAAATTGGGGCATTATTGCCATCTCGCACAACTTGGCAGTTGCCTACGTTTTCCATTTGAGCTCCATAGCTACCGCTTGAAACAGGCATTGGGGCAGGTGCGGCAGTAATAGGTTGTGGGGCTGAATATACAGGCTGTGCCGGCGGTACAGCAATGGGTTGATTCATAGAATCCGGCATTGGTGCAGTTTGAATGCTATCCGCAGATTGCCAAGTTGCGTTGGCATCTGTGGTTTCCACGCTTGATGTACTAGACTCGCTTGAGTTACTTGAACAGCCTGCTAAAGCGAATGAGACAAGTGATAAAACAAAAAGTGATTTTTTCATTTTCTATTACCCTTAAAATTTAGTTCAATAATTTGTAAAGAAGATAAGCAACTACCGCAAGCACGATAGTTCCCCAACCAATTAATTCAATAGAGTGGCGAATTCTGACTTCATATTTTTTGCCTCCCCACGCAGACAGTTTTGCGACTAAAATAAAGCGGGCAAAACGAGAAATTGCAGCGGTTATTACAAATGGGAAAAATGCCATTTGTAGCACACCGGCACATATCGTAAATACTTTAAACGGAATTGGTGAGAATCCTGCTAAGAAGACAACTGCCACTCCCCAAGTTTCAAACCACGCTTTTGCTCTATCGAAGTTTGCTTGCATTCCCCAGTTGGCAATAATGCCTTGTACCCAATCGGTCGCATACAAACCGATAAAATAGCCGATAATACCACCCAGCACGGAGGCAACAGTGGTATAAAAAGCATATTTAAACGCATTTTCCGGTTTTGCCATCGACATCGGAATAAGCATTACATCAGGCGGAATTGGGAAGAAAATCGCCTCAATAAAACTGACTAAACTAAGCCAAAATGCCGCTAAACGGTGTTTTGACCATTCCATAGTTTTGTCATAAATTTTTTCAAACAGTTTCATTAAAAATGCCTTTTAAAGTTGCAATAGTTTTATGTGCAGTCATATCCACTTGGATTGGAGTAATAGATACACAATCTCGATTTAACGCATAAAAATCGGTGCCGTAACTTTCATCTATTGGATCGCCTGTTACGCCAATCCAATACACATCGGCATTGCGAGGATCTTTCTGTTTTACGATCTCAGCAGCGGTTGAGCGTTCTCCTAATCGGGTGATCATCGTGCCTTTTAGTTCTGTATAAGGTAAATTTGGCACATTCACGTTTAAAACGTGGTTTGGCGGAAACATTTGATTTTCCATTTTTATCAACAAATCTAACACAACTTGTGCTGCGGTATTAAAATGGTTTTCGCCATCTAAAAATGAGGAATGCTTACGTCCAACCAGCGAAACTGCAATACTTGGTAATGGTAAATGGCGACCTTCTAACGCGGCAGCTACCGTGCCTGAGTAAACCACATCATCGCCTAAATTTGCACCGTGATTAATCCCCGAAACCACTAAATCAAATTTTTCCGCAAATTTACCGTCAAACAAGCCATTTAAGGCTAAATGGACACAATCTGCCGGTGTACCGGCGATTACCGCATAATTGTATTCATCAAAACGATGCACACGTAATGGATCGACCAAAGTTAAACAACTTGATGCTGCACTGCGGTTACGATCCGGAGCAATAATGGTTACAATATGCCCTGCATCTCGCAGTGCTTTGGCTAAGGTTTGAATGCCGACAGCGTGAAAACCATCGTCATTACTGATTAAAATTCTCATAATTTCCTTTAGATCTTACTGCTAAACAGATACTAAGTATAAAAGCATTCAATTCTAACAATTTTTCGACAATTTTTTTAGTCTAAAAGTGTAAAAAGCGGTAAGATTTTAAGAAAGTTTTGCAAATTGCAAAAAATCTTATAAATCTAACCGCTTGTAGATTTAAACTTCATTCTCTTCCGATAAACGTATTAACTCTCGCACCAATCCTGTTGCATAGCTACCTGAATCTAAAAAGAATTTTAATCTTAATCCATCTGTCTCAAATTGCCATTCGAGATCTTTAGGTTTGCAGATCATTGCTCGGCGGGCAGTGCTCATTCGCTCTTTTTTCATTAATTCCACTAGATCGGAGTGTTGTTCAATAATTGCTTTTTCGGGTTGGTTGCTTTCCAACTCAAGCGATTTTTCACCAATGAGAGGGGCGGTGAGTAATACATCAAAGTGAGCTAAGCGATCTTGGGTTTCGGCAATTTCATCTTGTTTTACGCAGAAAAAACTATTTGAGCCGGCAAGCTGAACGTAATCATTTTCTAGCACTTGATTCATCAAGCCATCTGCAATACGTTGGGAAACCACTAAATTAAATACTTCAGAGCGGGCAGCAGAAAGGTAGAAACTGCGTTTTTTGCGATCTTTTACCGTAATTTCACCCTTAGCCCAACGTAACGCTTGGGTTAAATTATGACCGTCTCGCCCGAAACGTTGTTCGGTAAAATAATTGGGGAATCCGACCGCTTGTATTTGCTGTAAGCGATGGGTTAGGTTATCGCTTTCTTTGACATCACGTAGCAATAACTCAAAATAATTGCCGGCAAGTGAGCCAACACGGATTTTGCGGTTGTGGCGAGTAACCTCTAAAATTTCCACACCTTCACATTCAAAAGTAGAGAAATCAGGTGTTTCTTTACCAGCCAAATGCAAGCAGAACCATTGCTCAGTAACGGCGTGGCGGTCTTTTAAGCCTGCGTAGCTCATCTCTCGCTCAGAAATTCCGACAAATTTTGCTAATTTTTCGCCGACAAAGAGAGTGTTTGCATTGGTTTTACGGATTTTAACTGCCACAAACTCTCCCTCGCCAGTCAGTTCATAGCCCAATTCTTCACGCACGATAAAGTCGGCAAATTCAGCTTTTAAATGCCCTTGGGTTTGAGGGGCAGAGTATAAATAGTTTAGTTGCATTGTTTTTTGCTCATTAGAAATAGATTTACTAATTATACGTTAAACCTTTCGATCTAGATCAGAAAAAGCGAATAAAAACCACAAAACGCTTTCAAAATTTGATATAGTTCACAACGATTTATATTTAAATTCAATTTATAGGAGAAACAAAATGGCACGTCGTCCACTGGTAATGGGTAACTGGAAATTAAACGGTGATAAAGCGTTTACTAAAACCTTAATTGCAGATTTAAAAGCAGAATTACACGGCGTTGAAGGCTGTGATGTAGCAATTGCTCCACCGGTAATGTATTTGGCTCACGCTGAAGCATCACTTGCAGGTTGTGGCTGTGGTTGTAGCGATAAAGGCTTAATTGCATTAGGTTCACAAAATGTTGATGTGAATGTGAAAGGTGCATTCACAGGCGATATTTCCCCTGAAATGTTAAAAGAGTTTGGTGCAAAATACATCATTATCGGGCATTCAGAGCGTCGTACTTACCATAAAGAGAGCGATGAATTTATCGCCCAAAAATTCAAAGTGTTAAAAGATGCAGGTTTAGTGCCGGTGTTATGTATCGGTGAATCTGAAGCAGAAAACGAAGCAGGCAAAACCGAAGAAGTGTGTGCACGTCAAATTGATGCAGTAATCAACGCACACGGTGTTGAAGCATTTAACGGTGCAGTTATTGCTTACGAACCAATCTGGGCGATCGGCACAGGCAAATCAGCGACTCCAGCACAAGCTCAAGCAGTACATAAATTCATCCGTGATCACATCGCAGCAAAATCACAAGCAGTAGCAGACCAAGTGATTATTCAATACGGCGGTTCTGTAAATGATGCAAATGCGGCAGAATTATTTACTCAGCCGGATATTGACGGTGCATTAGTCGGCGGTGCTTCACTGAAAGCTCCGGCATTTGCGGTAATCGTGAAAGCAGCGGCAGCAGCGAAAGCATAATTGCATTTTTAATATTACAAGCGGTTGTTTTTCTCATATTTTTTGCAAAATGTTTGAGAAAAACAACCGCTTTGCTATTTTTTATATCCACCAAAAAAGTTTACCACAGATTGAAGATCATTTTCGTTTTCGGGGCTGGCAAGTAACCTTCTTCCTCCGTGTAAGTCAATGACGAGGACTTTTTCACGAGGGCTTATCTCAGCTATATTTATTTGGTAAATTCTAGTGTAATGAAAGTAAACATTGGCAAAGAAAAATCCATTTTGTTTGAGTAAAAGACGTGGTGCACGAAAAAATGCTAAATAGACGGCTAAAATAACGCAAGTGCTAAGTAGATAGAGGGTAAATGCCGAAATTTGATTTTGAATGCCATAGCTAATAGAGAGTATGATTAAGCCGATTAATAACCAACTATCAATAGCTTTTTGTTTTTTGAGTACGACTGTGAGTTTTGTTTCGCCTTTAAGTTTATTCATTAGGATTTGATCGTAAATGGCAAAACTAAAGCTAAGTAAAATAAAGAAAAAAAGAATCGCATTTGTCATAATGTCTGAATAGTGGGAAAAATGTAGATAGAAATTATAAAAAAACCGCTTGAAGATCAAGCGGTCATTTTTGAGAGAAATTTTACATATCGGTATATTTAAGCTAATGCACCTGTTGCAGCACCTAAAATACCAATGACAAAGAATCCTAGGATAATCCAAATTGCATTAACACGGTTGCGAAGTAGCCACATACAAGCAAAGGTTAAAAGCAACGGCAGTAAACCCGGCATTAAGCTGTCTAAGATGCTTTGAACGGTGGTAATTTCGGTTGTACCATCTTGTTTCTGAATTGTAGAAAGCACAAGCGGAACATTGATGCTGGTCCATTTTTGGACTAAAGCCCCCATAATAAACAGACCTAAAATTGATGCACCTTCGGTTAATTTTTGTAGTAAACCTCCGCTCATATCTTGTACAACATCTAATCCTTTTTTATAGCCATAAACTACACCATAATAGCGGCTTGCTAAGCGGACAATATTAAATAAAACAAAGAATAAAATTGGACCTAAAAGTTCGCCTTTTAACGCTAAACCTGCCCCTAATGCAGCAAAGACGGGGCGAACGGTTCCCCAGAAGATAGGATCACCTACACCTGCTAAAGGACCCATCAGACCAACTTTAATCCCGTTAATTGCGGCATTATCGATCTCTTTACCATTAGCTCGCTCTTCTTCCATCGCAATAGTTACACCTAAAATAGGGGCACCAACAAATGGCTGAGTGTTAAAGAATTCAGAGTGGCGTTTAATAGCTTCTTTACGAGCAGGGTCATTTGGATCGGGATATAAGCGTTTGATGACCGGTACCATCGCATAAGCAAAGCCTAAAGCCTGCATACGTTCGAAGTTCCACGAACCTTGGAATAAGTTTGAACGACGTACAACGGCATTCAAATCGCTTTTCGTTACTTTTTTGATTTCGGTTGTCATATTGAATGCCCTCTTAGTCTAAACGGTTGTCTAAATCATTTTTCGGTGCAGCAGTTACTACTACTTGTTGGCCTTTGTTGTATTTTGGATGCATATGGATATACAACATTGCAATTACAGTACCTAGTACACCAAGTGCGACAAGGTTAAAATCAGTAAAACCTGCAATCACAAAACCGGCAAAGAAGAACGGCATTAAATGACCGGCACGCATCATATTAATCACCATCGCATAACCGACTACGGCAATAAAGCCACCTGCAATTTTGAGCCCTGTTGTTACAACTTCAGGAATCGCATTTAACATTGTTTGTACTGCATCTGTGCCTGCTGTTAGAGCAACAATTAATGCTGGAATAGCAATACGCATTGCTTGTAAGAGTAATGCACCACGATGTAGCCAATCTAAGCGGTTTAAGTTACCATCTTCTATTGATTTATCCGCTGCGTGTTGGAAGCCAACAGTGATAGCTCGTACAATATAAGTTAATACTTGACCTGCTGCTGCAAGTGGGATTGCAATAGCAATACCTGTTGAAATATCTTGTTTACCAACAATGACAAGAATGGTTGAAACAATAGAGGCAAGAGCTGCATCAGGAGCAACTGCTGCACCAATGTTCATCCAGCCTAATGCTAATAGTTCTAATGAACCACCTACAATAACACCAGTTGTAACATCGCCTAACACTAATCCTATCATCGTACAAGCGATTAGCGGACGGTGAGTTTGCCATTCATCAAGAATTGAGCCCATACCGGAGATACAGGCAACGAGGAATAAAAGCACAATTTGTAATGCTGAGAGTTCCATATTGATTTCCTTTAGATTAAATTATGTTTTTTTAATAAATCCATCATATATTGACGGCTATCACTTGAGACTTTACGTACTTCCAACTCAACACCTTTAGTGTCAATAGCTTTGAAAGCCTCAATATCCTTCTGATCAACGGCAACAGCGTGGCTGACCATTTTTTTCCCTTCTTTATGAGAAATGCCTCCAACATTAATGGAGGTAAGCGGAACACCACCTTCGATAAGTTCCAGCACATCGCTAGGATTAGTGAAGAGAAGCATCACTCTGTCATCTGCATATTCAGGATTGTTATAGACACGGATCATTTTAGGTACATCAACAACGTGTGCCGTAACACCAAGAGGAGCTACACTTTTTAACATCGTTGTACGAACGCTATCTTTTGCAACACCCTCATTTACGACAATAATACGATTTACCTTGCTTTCTTTTGTCCAAACAGTTGCTACTTGTCCGTGAATTAGACGATCATCAATACGGGCAAGAGCAATAGTCATTCGGCGACCATCATCGACAATTTCAGATTGTTGGGTAACAGATGTTTCTTGTTCTTGAGTTGGAGTAGTTGCTTGAGCAACCTCAGGTTGATGGTTTAATGAACGAATTCCTGTTGAGCCAGCTTCTAATGCTACTTCAACAAGCTCTTCTAGTGATTCAACATCATCACGAGCCATACAGGTATTGACTAACATTGGGATATTAACACCGGCAACAACATCCATTCCTGTTTTACCATCTTGGAAGCGATTAGCCGCATTGAAAGGGCTTCCTCCCCACATATCCACAAGAAATAGAACTTGATCACAATGTGATAATGGTCCATCAATTAATGTTTGGTATTTACCCATAATCGTTTCTGCATTTTCACCGGGAACAAAGTCAATGTATGCCACATCTTCTTGCTCACCAATTAACATCTCCGTCGTTTTGAGGAGTTGTTCCGCAGCAACACCATGGGTTGCTATAATAATAGCAATGCTCATTTGTTACTCCTTAGAGGTATTTAGGTTATTACTGGAGTGTGATTTTAATATGATAATTATTTCACGCAATGTATTAATTATGGAAGTGTGATCTATATCACATATAAAGATATTTTTTGTTTGTTAATTAGCTTTATTGTGATTTATTTATAACATTTTAATAACAAAATGTTACGGGTATTCTTCATTTTTGTTATATGCTCATTCTTTATTTGGAGTGGTTTTGTGCGAAGTAAAATATAATTGGAGTGCTGATGTATAAATAAAGAGCCATTGATTAATCAACGGCTCCTCTTGAATAGATAATAAGAATTTTAATTACTTATTTCCGGAAACAGCATTTTAATTACTGCTTTGGTTAAACGGCGAGATTTCCCTTGATATGGGAAAATATGCATCATCATCATTGGATTGAAGTTGGCTTCAATTACGCCCCAAGAGCCGAGATATGGCTCGGCAGGTTTTGTGAGATCTGGAATAATTAGATCGACACCGCAGACTTTTGCTCCCATAGCGTGAGCAATTCCTACCGCAATTTGTTTATAGCTCTCGTGCATTTGATCGGTCATATCAATCGAATCACCACCGGTACTAATGTTGGAATTGGCACGCAGCTGAACGGTTTGACCTTTCGCCGGCACGGAATTTACCGTTAAGCCTTGCTCTTTCAATTGTAATTGTTCGATTTCGCCCAAAGCGATTTTTTTCAACGGACTGCGTGAACCGTCCCCTCGTAGCGGATCGTCATTTTTCAGCTCAACCAATTCTTTGACGGAATGCACGCCGTCTCCTATCACATTGGCAGGCACACGCAAAAGCACGGCTAAGGTTTCATCGCCCAGCACAAAGAAACGGTATTCTGTGCCGACCAAATAATCTTCTACCATCACTTCTTTATCTTCACGGAACGCAATTTCCACCGCTTTTGCAAAATCTTCCCGATTTTTGACCGCTTGTTGGAAAATAGTGATGCCCAAACCGTAGTTGGTGGATTTCGGCTTGATCACCACTGCCTTACCCTCAAATAGCGGATAGTGAGCCACCGCCTCTTCGAGCGTGGTAAATTCCACACTTTTCGGCACGTTGAAACCGGCTTTCGCTAGCACTTTTTTCGTTACCACTTTGTTTTCCATAATGAGTGGCGAAATATATTGATCGTGGCTGGTCATATTGCCGTTTTTCACATATTCCAAATGATCGCCAAATTTCAGGGCAAGGAACTGATCGTTTTCGTCCAATAATTCCGTGCTAATACCTTGTTGAATCAAATCAAAGAATAGGGCTTGCGTGGACAACTCCATATTATCAAATGCCGACAACGCATAAAAACGTTCAAAGGCTTGGGCTTTGTATTCTTGAGCGAGTTTTGCTCCTAGTGCTTTATAGTTACCGAATTGTTCGATGGCTTTTAGTAAACGTCCATTAACTGTTTTCGTTGGATCAGCAAACTGAGCTAATTTATCACGCACAATAGCAAGTCTTTCTTCATTTGAACCAAGATCTTCTAACATCGCTAAAATATGCTTTAAAATCACCTCACCTTCGGTCCGGAAAGCGGTTTCCGCTCTTGGATCTTCGAGAGCTACTTGGTAAAGTTTCTGTTTGCCAATTTCTACCTCTTTTTGACCGCTTGCTTCCTCTAGCCACAACATTCCCAACAAGAATGTGTGGATAAATTTCGCATCTTCCAACGTAATGCCGTAAGGGGAGAAAGGGTTGAGATCAAATAGACGGAACTCGGCATATTTCACCCCATTTTCTAATAAATCACGGGCTTTTTTACCGCCACGTAAACGCACATTTGAGTAGAACTCTTTTTCCGCAATCAGCAAGCCTTTCGCCACCTGATCCTCAAGGCTTTCCACATAGCTTTCAAGGCTGTCGTGATTGACTTGAACATCAGCTGAATTGACATAACCATAAGGGCTTGAACGCAAGCTACGTACTAATTGCCCCGTTGCAAGCGGTGATTTTTCATAAAAATATTGCGATTCCACCGTTGGCGTGGCAGCAAGCAAGTAGAGCAAGATCCACTGATAACGCAAGAAGTTATTCGCCAACTTCATATAAAGTGCGTTTTGGTAAGTTTTTAGATCCGAGTATTCCGTTTGCAACCCAAAGGCTTTTTGCACAAATTCCGGCGAAAGTTGGAAGTTGTAGTGCACACCGCTAACCATCTGCTTATATTTGCCGTAGGTAGCAGACAGATGTTCACGATATTTCACATCCTCGGGGTTATCAAATTGTGCTTCTTGAATCAGGTCTTCCGGCGGTAAACCGGCAGGCATACTTAAAGGAAAAATGTACTCATCTTCCGGCAAAGAGCGTAAAACTACCTCGTGTATTGCCGATAACCAACGAAAACTATCTTCTAATTTCGCATTTGGAGGAGTGATAAGTTCTAACTGGCTTTCTGCAAAATCAGTTTGAATATAAGGGTGGTAAGAACGATTGCCAAATACGGCTGGATGTGGAGTGGTAACAATATTACCAAAGATATCAACACGTTGGCTCTCTTTTTCTAAACCAAAATTTCCTTGTTGAAACAGTAATCCTAAATGATTTTCTCGGATAAGTTGTTGTAGCTTCATTATCTATCCTTATTTAATTTATAAATCGGTAGAACAATAGCATAAATGAAAGGCTTAGTGAAATAGTAGGTTTTATTTTATTGGAATGAGCTAGATGATTTGGTTATGAAAAAAGCCCTTTAAAGCTAAATAGTATATTCAGTTTTAAAGGACTAATGAGTATTTAAATCAATCTACCTAATTCTTCTCCCATTCGAGTTTTCATTCCTGCAATCAAGGCTGGGTTGAGATGCACCGTTCCTTTAGGGAAAAGATTAATTACCGTTGAGCCTAAACGGAATGCACCCATTTCTTCACCTTTTTGTAATTTAATCGCTTTTTCACCTTCGGTTTCATAGTTCCAAACGACTACTTCATCAGCTCGAGGTGGGTTAATCACACCTGCCCAAACGGTACTCATACTTGCAGTAACGGTGGCACCCACTAAAATTTGTACCATTGGTCCGAATGCGGTATCAAATTCACAAATTACACGTTCGTTGCGAGCAAATAAGTTTGGAACGTGTTCCGCTAAAAATGGATTTACCGAATATAATTCACCCGGTACATAAATCATTTTACGTAAGGTGGAATCGCACGGCATATGCACACGGTGGTAATCACTTGGCGATAAATAAGTGGTAATAAATGTGCCGTCTTTAAATTTTGCCGCCATTTCTTCATCATTAGCTAATAAGGTTTCTAACGTAAAGTGATGACCTTTTGCTTGTAATAAGCGGTTATCAGAAATTTCGCCTGATTCGCTTACTTTACCGTCTGCCGGAAGGCAAATAGTATTTAAATCATTATTAATAGGACGAACGCCCTCTTTTAATTCACGAATAAAAAATTCGTTAAATGTAGCGTAATCTGAAGGCTCGGTTTTTACCGCTTCAGATAAATTCACTTTGTACTGCTTGGCAAATAATTTAATAATGAAATGAGTAACTGCTCCCCATTTTTGTTCCGCTAACCAACCTGCGGTTCTGGTAATTGCTAACTGTGGCAATAAGTAATGCAGAGCAATTTTTACACGCTGTAAATAAGTCGGAGTAGGGTATGATTTTAATTGCATTGCGTTTTCCTTTTTTTGATTAAAAACTGAAGTCTGTTTTTAAATGAGGGCGAAGTATAGCAAATACAATGCAAAATAGATAAAAAAATTAAAGATGTTGAAGTGGCTACAAAGAAAAAACAGATAGGGGCTTTGTAGGTTTGCCCACTTCAACATATCCTTGGCTGCTATTAAAACCTTACTCTAAAACAATATTAGCTCGATTTTTCTCTAAGGTTGCTTGCCCGATGCCGGATACTTCGGTTAGCTGTTCCACGCTTTTGAAATTGCCGTTTTTGGTACGGTAATCGACAATTGCTTGGGCTTTTTTGGCACCGATGCCAACTAATTTATCTTGAATTTCCGCAGCGGTTGCAGTGTTGATATTGACCGTATTAGTACTGGTTTGAATTTGAGTAGTCGTTTGCTCCACCTCTTGAGCAGGTACTGTTTCTGCCACTTTAGCGGTTTCAGCGGTTTGTGCCAAGCTGTAAGAAGACAAACCCAGTAACAAACTTAAACTTAGTGCTTTGATGATTTTCATAGGCTTTCCTTTTGGTTGTGAAAATTCGAGGAGAAGAGTAAAAGTGAATTAAAATGACGGCAAGTAGCAAAAATGAATTTTTCGACACAGATCGAAAAAATAGAAAAAGCTAAACTTATTAGCTTGCATTTGGTCTGAAATTAAGCGAAATTACAACAATTTGCAAAAAATTTATGAAAAATGACCGCTATATTGTGTAAATTTATTCAAATAAATTCAAATAAACCGTGAATTGATTTAGAATAACGGCATTTTTATATGAATTAACTCCCATTATTTTTGGAATAAATATGACACAAAATAACTTTCGTAAAGAGCCTGTTTTTGGCGAACCTTTAACTCCTAATCAAGAAAATGAAAAGGTAGAGTCAGCTCAAATAGAATCACAACATAACAAACCTTATGTTTCTCTACATTCAACAAAAGCACCTGCTCATACATTTACGCCAATTATGAAAAGACCTGATGCGACAGTGGAAGATAAAACAGCAGATGTATTTACAGCTAAATCAACAAAAGAATTTCAATTTACCCCTAGCTCAGAGAATAAGGAGAGAGTATTGAATGATGTGGAAGAAAATATCTCTGTAGAAACTACATCAGCAATAATGACTAAACCTATTGAAATAAGTGAAAAAGTAGAACCTGAAGCGGTTAAGCCTGCTCAAGAAAGTTTTACTACTGAGCGTATTATTCCAAATGCAGCAGCAACTGCAGCAGGGGCAACCTTAGCAGCTACGGCAGCTGTGGCGACTGCAAAAACAAAAGATATTAAAGCGAAAATGCCACCTAAAACACGTCGTTTATTATTAGTAGCATTATTAGGTTTAGCATTATTAGTGTTATTTTTCCTATTAAAACCAAGTACGCCTGAAACGGTGGAAGAGTTGCAATCGCAACAAGGTGGTAGTTTACCAATTGAGTTCCGTCCGGTAGATGAGGCAGAAGCAAAACGAGCGGAAGAACAAGCTCGTGCGGAGCAAGAAGCAGCTAAAGCACAAGAACAGGCTCAAGCTCAAGAAACTCAGTCGCAAGCACAACAAGAGGCAACAGCTGCAGTAGCACCAAGTCAAACTGAACAACCGGCTTCTAATCAAGTGCAAAATAATCAGCCACAGGCAACACAAGCTCCTGTTGCTGAGCAACCTGTAGCAGTTAAGCCTGTTCAGAATAAACCTGTAGTTGCACAGCCTGCAATCAAGCCAAAAACAGAGGGTAGCGTAATATTCCAACCTGAAACTACTCCAAAACAGCAGCCTAAAGCTGAGCGTGTTGTAGTACAGGCACAAAAAGAGCCGGCAAAAGTAGTGGCTAAACCGGCAGAAAAAGCACCTGTAAAATCTGAAGTAGCTAAAACAAATACAGCTTCGGCAGCAGTATCTACTAAAACAATGACAGTGCCAAAAGGTGTATCGTTAATGCAGGTATTCCGTGATAATAATTTAAATATCTCAGATGTGAATGCGATGAGTAAAGTAAATAATGTAGTAAGTAATTTAAAAGTGGGTGAACGAGTAACTGTTCATTTAGATAAAAATAACCGTGTGGTTGAAATGAGCATTGGCTCAGGTGGTAAATTTACACGCCAAGCAAACGGTAGCTATACTTTTAAATAATGAGGAAATAAGAGCAACGCTACAAGCGTTGCTTCTTTGTTTTTAAGGAGGAGTATATGAACTTATTTTCCAAATCCTATAAATTTATTGTTTTGGCGGTATCAGTAGGCTCTTTAGCAGCTTGTACAACCGAGATTATTCCACCTGTTGAGCAAGTTGAAAAAGTACAAAAAGTAGCAGAACCTGCTAAAACTGTGATTAAGCAGGTCGAGAAAGCGACAGAAATCAATCTATATCTTTGTAAAAACAATAAAAAAGTTGAGGTTGAACGCCAAAGAGTTACAAGGAATACAACAAAAAAAGAAACTATTATGGTTAATTTTCAAGGTTCGACTCATCAACTTTCCCCTGCAGTAACCAAAGATGGTAAAAAATACACGAATATTCGCTGGACGTGGCACGAAATGCGTAATGGCAAAGCATTTTTATATAATACAACGAAAAAAAATCTTGCTGAAAATTGCGTAAAACAATAACAAGCGAGGACAAAAAGTATCGCTTTTTGGGCGTTGGCTTTGCCAATTGCAGCGAAGCTGTGAACAATCCTTACAAGGATTGTTAATGATTTTTAAGAGAATTTTGCAAATGAATATTTTAGTTATCGGTCCTTCTTGGGTGGGGGATATGATGATGTCTCATTCACTCTATCAACAACTCAAAGTGCAATATCCAAATTGTCAAATTGATGTAATGGCTCCGGATTGGTGTCGTCCGCTGTTAGCTCGAATGCCTGAAGTACGGAAAGCCATTTCAATGCCGATTGGACACGGTTCATTTCGCCTATGTGAGCGTTATCAACTCGGGAAATCATTGAGAAATCAATATGATATGGCAATAGTGTTACCAAATTCATTGAAATCTGCCTTTATTCCGTTTTTTGCGAAAATTGCAACACGTCGAGGCTGGAAAGGCGAAAGTAGATATTTTTTCTTAAATGATCTTCGCTCAAATAAAAATGATTATCCGATGATGGTTCAACGCTATGTTGCGTTAGCCTTTGAACAAGGTGCTATTCCTCACGCTGAACAATTGCCGATTGCTTACCCTTACTTGAAAACCGATAGTCAAGAAATTGAGCAAACCAAAGCAAAATTTGAGAAGCAATTAAGCTATGCAGAAAACTGTCCTGCAATCGGTTTTTGTCCGGGTGCGGAATTTGGACCGGCAAAACGTTGGCCACATTACCATTATGCAGCACTTGCTAAAATGTTGATTGAACAAGGCTATTCTGTGCGTTTATTTGGCTCAAAAAAAGATGAAGAAGCTGGTGAACAAATCCGCTTATCTCTGCCTGAAAATTTACAACGTTATTGCTTAAATTTAGCCGGGCAAACGGATTTAAACCAAGCGGTAGATTTAATTGCCGATTGCCAAGCGGTTGTGAGTAACGATTCGGGGTTGATGCATATTGCTGCTGCCCTAAATAAACCGTTGGTTGCCCTCTACGGTCCAACCAGCCCACAATATACGCCGCCACTGGCTAAAAATGCGGTGATTATCCGCTTGATTGAAGGTGGGTTAATTAAAATCCGCAAAGGCGATGGAGCAGAAGGGTATCATCAAAGTTTGATTGATATTGAGCCGCAAATGGTAATAGAAAAACTCCAAGCATTATTAGCATAAACTCACTACAAGCGGTCGTTTTTGTAAATTTTTTTGTAAAAATCACCGCTTGTTATTTATCAAAATGAAAGTTCTAATTGTAAAAACCTCTTCAATGGGCGACGTATTACACACTTTGCCTGCTTTAACTGATATGCAAAATACAATTCCTAATTTGAGTGTAGATTGGGTTGTTGAAGAAAATTTTGCTGAAATTCCGACTTGGCATCCTATTGTTAATAAAATTATTCCTGTCGCCATTCGCCGTTGGCGAAAAAATTTATGTAAGCGTTCTACTTGGATAGAGTGGCAACATTTTTTGCAAGAACTGAAAAGTGAGCAATATGATGCTGTGATTGATGCTCAAGGGCTTATTAAAAGTGCGGTGTTGGTTACCCAACAAGCGAAAGGTAAAAAATTTGGCTATGATAAAAACTCCGCTCGAGAAGGGCTAAGTAGTCTATTTTATGATAAAAAATTTGATATTCCTTACCAACAACACGCGGTAGAGCGGATTAGAAAATTATGTGCAAAATCATTAGGTTATACATTGTCTGGAACTCAAGGTAATTACCGCATTGCACAACATTTTGCAAAAAATCAGTCGAAAAAGACCGCTTACGTTATGCTCATTCACGCGACAACTCGTGCGGATAAACATTGGAGAGAGGAGTATTGGGCGGATATTATAAAAGAGCTTGCTAAGCAAAATATTGAAGTACGGTTGTCTTGGGGGAATCAAACTGAAAAAGAACGAGCGGAACGTTTAGCTAAGGTGATGGGTAATGTTGTGGTTCTCCCTAAAATGGGATTAACAGAATTAGCAACGCAGATTGTGGGGGCTAAAGCGGTAGTGTCGGTGGATACAGGGTTAAGTCATTTGGCGGCAGCTTTAGATAAACCAAATGTGATTTTATACGGAGCAACCGATCCTAAATTAATCGGAGCTTACGGTCAAAATCAATGTTATCTAAAAGCCGATAAAATGGAAAATATTAAACCTTTACAAGTACTAGAAAAATTAATGCCGTTGATTAACAAATAATCATTGTTAATCTTTTACTGTGCTTGACTTTTATCCGTAACCAATTTAAAATTTGCCGTCCTTTCGTGTGAAAGGATATTTTTAATTTTATTTTTAATAATTTTAACTGGAGCTTTTTTAATGGCAACTATCAACCAATTAGTACGCAAACCGCGTGTGAAAAAGGTTGTAAAAAGCAACGTTCCTGCATTAGAGGCTTGCCCGCAGAAACGTGGCGTGTGTACTCGTGTATACACTACTACACCTAAAAAACCGAACTCAGCATTACGTAAAGTATGTCGTATTCGTTTAACAAATGGCTTTGAAGTAACTTCATACATCGGTGGTGAAGGTCATAACCTTCAAGAACACAGCGTTGTATTAATCCGTGGCGGTCGTGTTAAAGACTTACCGGGCGTGCGTTACCACACTGTACGCGGTGCATTAGACTGTGCAGGCGTTAAAGATCGTAAACAAGGTCGTTCTAAATACGGCGTTAAACGTCCTAAATCTTAATGGTTCTCCGTTGAGTAAGGCCAAACGTCTAAATTTTAATATTTAAACCATAAACTCCAGTCAATATGCCTTAGGCACATTAGATGAGTTTTGGATATCCTGAAGATTTAATATACGGAGAAATTTCCAATGCCACGTCGTCGTAGTATTGAACCACGCAAAATTCTTCCAGATCCGAAGTTCGGTTCAGAATTACTTGCAAAATTTATTAACGTTTTAATGGTAGATGGTAAAAAATCTACTGCAGAAAAAATCGTTTACGGTGCATTAGAAGCTTTAGCACAACGTTCTGGTAAAGAAGCGTTAGAAGCATTCGAAATCGCATTAGACAACGTACGTCCAACTGTTGAGGTTAAATCTCGCCGTGTGGGTGGTTCTACTTACCAAGTACCTGTAGAAGTTCGCCCAACTCGTCGTAACGCTTTAGCTATGCGTTGGATTGTAGAAGCAGCTCGCAAACGTGGTGACAAATCAATGGCATTACGTTTAGCTAACGAATTATCAGATGCGGCAGACAACAAAGGCTCAGCAGTGAAAAAACGTGAAGACGTTCACCGTATGGCTGAAGCTAACAAAGCGTTTGCTCACTTCCGTTGGTAATCGTTTAAGCAAACTTTTTCAAGGCTTCATCCAAATCTGCGATGAAGCCTTACCCTTATTAAGAATTTCAATTTAAACCCAAAAGGTAAGAAATAAATGGCTCGTCAAACCCCTATTGAAAGATACCGTAACATTGGTATCAGTGCACACATCGACGCGGGTAAAACAACGACTTCTGAACGTATCCTTTTCTATACAGGTGTTAGCCACAAGTTAGGTGAAGTTCACGATGGTGCTGCAACAATGGACTGGATGGAACAGGAACAAGAGCGTGGTATTACTATTACTTCTGCTGCAACAACTGCATTCTGGTCAGGTATGTCTAAACAGTATCCACAACACCGTATCAACGTTATCGATACTCCGGGACACGTTGACTTTACTATCGAAGTAGAACGCTCAATGCGTGTTCTTGATGGTGCGGTAATGGTTTATTGTGCAGTAGGTGGTGTTCAACCACAATCTGAAACTGTATGGCGTCAAGCAAATAAATACCAAGTTCCACGTATTGCGTTCGTAAACAAAATGGACCGTACCGGTGCTAACTTCCTACGTGTTGTTGATCAAATCAAAACTCGTTTAGGTGGTAACTCAATCGCATTACAACTTCCAATCGGTGCTGAAGAAAACTTCAAAGGTGTTGTTGATTTAATTAAAATGAAAGCAATCAACTGGAATGAAGCTGATCAAGGTATGACATTTACTTATGAAGATATTCCAGCAGATATGTTAGATGCTTGTGAAGAGCGTCGTGCAATGTTAGTTGAAGCTGCAGCTGAAGCATCTGAAGAGTTAATGGAAAAATTCTTCTCTGGTGAAGAATTAACCGAAGAAGAAATCAAAGCAGCATTACGTCAACGCGTATTAGCAGGTGAAGTAATCCCTGTATGCTGTGGTTCTGCATTCAAAAACAAAGGTGTTCAAGCAATGCTTGATGCGGTAATTGATTACTTACCGGCACCAACTGATATTCCTGCAATTAAAGGTATCAATGAAGATGAAACTGAAGGTGAACGTCACGCAAGCGATGATGAGCCATTTGCTTCATTAGCATTCAAAATTGCAACTGACCCATTCGTGGGTAACTTAACCTTCTTCCGTGTTTACTCAGGTGTAATTAACTCTGGTGATACTGTTTACAACTCAGTAAAACAAAAACGTGAACGTTTTGGTCGTATCGTACAGATGCACGCAAACAAACGTGAAGAAATCAAAGAAGTTCGTGCGGGCGATATCGCAGCTGCAATCGGCTTAAAAGATGTTGGTACTGGTGATACATTATGTGCAATCGATGCACCAATCATCCTTGAGCGTATGGAATTCCCAGAGCCGGTAATCTCTGTTGCGGTAGAACCAAAAACTAAAGCTGACCAAGAGAAAATGGGCTTAGCGTTAGGTCGTTTAGCACAAGAAGACCCTTCATTCCGTGTTCATACTGATGAAGAATCTGGTGAGACTATCATCTCTGGTATGGGTGAGTTACACTTAGACATCATCGTTGATCGTATGAAACGTGAATTCAAAGTGGAAGCGAACATTGGTAAACCACAAGTATCTTACCGTGAAACTATCCGCACTCGTGTTAACGATGTGGAAGGTAAACACGCAAAACAATCTGGTGGTCGTGGTCAATATGGTCACGTTGTAATCGACTTATACCCATTAGATGCGGAAGGTCCGGGTTACGAATTTGTGAACGAAATCAAAGGTGGTGTAATCCCTGGTGAATACATTCCAGCAGTTGATAAAGGTATCCAAGAGCAACTTAAATCTGGTCCATTAGCGGGTTACCCGGTAGTTGATTTAGGTGTGCGTTTACACTTCGGTTCATACCACGATGTTGACTCATCTGAGTTAGCGTTTAAACTTGCTGCATCATTAGCATTTAAAGCTGCGTTTGCAAAAGCAAGCCCGGTATTACTTGAGCCAATTATGAAAGTTGAAGTGGAAACTCCACCAGACTACGTGGGTGATGTAATCGGAGACTTAAGTCGCCGTCGTGCTATGGTTAACGGTCAAGAAGCGAACGAGTTCGTTGTTAAAATCAATGCTGAAGTTCCACTTTCAGAGATGTTTGGTTATGCAACAGACTTACGTTCACAAACTCAAGGTCGTGCATCATACTCAATGGAACCTTTAAAATATGCTGAAGCACCGAAAAACGTTGCTGACGCTATTATTGAAGCTCGTAGAAAATAATTTGTTTAACCTGAGCCATAGCAATAGGGCTGTGGCTCATTTTTTAGGAAGATATTAAAGTGTCTAAAGAAAAATTTGAACGTACAAAACCGCACGTGAACGTGGGTACAATCGGCCACGTTGACCATGGTAAAACAACTTTAACAGCAGCAATTACAACTGTATTATCAAAACACTTCGGTGGTGCAGCTCGTGCATTCGACCAAATCGATAACGCACCGGAAGAAAAAGCTCGTGGTATCACCATCAACACTTCACACGTTGAATACGATACAGCAACTCGTCACTACGCACACGTTGACTGCCCGGGACACGCGGACTATGTTAAAAATATGATTACCGGTGCGGCACAAATGGACGGTGCTATCTTAGTAGTAGCAGCAACAGACGGTCCAATGCCACAAACTCGTGAGCACATCTTATTAGGTCGCCAAGTAGGTGTTCCATACATTATCGTATTCTTAAACAAATGCGATATGGTTGATGACGAAGAGTTATTAGAATTAGTTGAAATGGAAGTTCGTGAACTTCTTTCTCAATACGACTTCCCGGGCGATGACACTCCAATCGTACGTGGTTCAGCATTACAAGCATTAAACGGCGTTGCTGAATGGGAAGAAAAAATCCTTGAGTTAGCAAACCACTTAGATACTTATATCCCAGAGCCGGAGCGTGCGATTGATAAGCCATTCTTATTACCAATCGAAGACGTATTCTCAATTTCTGGTCGTGGTACAGTAGTAACAGGTCGTGTTGAGCGTGGTATCATCCGTACTGGTGATGAAGTTGAAATCGTAGGTATCAAAGATACAACGAAAACAACAGTAACTGGTGTTGAGATGTTCCGTAAATTATTAGACGAAGGTCGTGCGGGTGAGAACGTTGGTGCATTATTACGTGGTACTAAACGTGAAGAAATCGAACGTGGTCAAGTATTAGCGAAACCGGGTTCAATCACGCCACACACAGACTTCGAATCAGAAGTTTACGTATTATCAAAAGAAGAAGGTGGTCGTCATACTCCATTCTTCAAAGGTTACCGTCCACAGTTCTACTTCCGTACAACGGACGTAACAGGTACTATCGAATTACCGGAAGGTGTTGAGATGGTAATGCCTGGCGATAACATCAAAATGGTAGTAAGCTTAATTCACCCAATCGCGATGGATGAAGGTTTACGCTTCGCTATCCGTGAAGGTGGTCGTACAGTAGGTGCGGGCGTTGTAGCGAAAATCATCAAATAATTAAATTGATTATTTGAGCATACAAATGCAGAAAAGGCAGGCTGAAAAGTCTGCCTTTTCGTTTTATGTTATGTTGTGCGATTTGCAAAATGTAGAGGAAAAAAGACCGCTTGTAGAAAGTAACATTTACAAACGGTTAAATTTTCTGATTTTTTTGCAGAAACAGTTCTATTTTCTCTACCTCTCAATGACTTTCTTCTCGACAGCTTCTCGATAGATCGCTACAATAGCCGTCTATTTGTATATCTTTTATATCCCTAAACCGAGGTTTAAGAATGTCATTTTCAATTGAAACATTAGAAGGCTTACAACGCCGTGTAACTATTAACGTACCAGCTGACAAAATCGAAGCAGCATACAAAGAACAATTAAAAGGCTATGCGAAAAACGCACGCGTAGATGGTTTCCGTAAAGGTAAAGTACCTCATTCAATCATCGAACAACGTTTCGGTATCGCAGCTCGTCAAGATGTATTATCTGATGAAATGCAACGTGCATTTTTTGAAGCAGTAATTGCAGAAAAAATTAATTTAGCCGGTCGCCCGACTTTCACACCAAACAACTACCAACCTGGTCAAGATTTCAGCTTCACTGCAACTTTTGAAGTATTCCCGGAAGTAGAATTAAAAGGTTTCGAAAACATTGAAGTAGAAAAACCGGTTGTTGAAATCGCTGATGCTGATTTAGACAAAATGGTGGATGTGTTACGTAAACAACAAGCAACTTGGACAGAAAGCCAAGAAGCAGCAAAAGCTGAATCACGTGTAACTATTGATTTCGTTGGTTCTGTAGATGGCGAAGAGTTTGAAGGTGGTAAAGCATCTGACTTCGTATTATTTATGGGGCAAGGTCGTATGATCCCAGGCTTTGAAGATGGTATCGTCGGTCGCAAAGCAGGTGAGCAATTTGATATTGATGTAACTTTCCCGGAAGAATACCACGCTGAAAACTTAAAAGGTAAAGCAGCAAAATTTACAATTACCTTGAAAAAAGTAGAAGAAATGGTATTGCCTGAATTAACGGAAGAGTTTGTGAAAAAATTCGGTAATGCAAAATCAGTTGAAGAATTACGTGCAGAAATCAAGAAAAATATGCAACGTGAGCTGAAAAATGCAGTAACTTCACGCGTTAAAACACAAGTAATCAATGGCTTAATCGCACAAAACGATGTTGAAGTGCCTGCTGCTGCAGTTGAAGAAGAAGTGAACGTGTTACGCCAACAAGCAGTTCAACGTTTCGGTGGTAAACCGGAAATGGCAGCACAGTTACCGGCTGAGTTGTTTGAAGCAGAAGCGAAACGTCGTGTTCAAGTAGGTTTATTACTTTCTTCAGTAATCGCATCTAACGAATTGAAAGTAGATGAAAAACGTGTTGAAGATATGATTGCAGATATCGCATCAGCTTACGAACAACCGGCAGAAGTAGTTGCTCACTATGCGAAAAACCGTCAATTAACGGAAAATATTCGTAATGTTGTGTTAGAAGAGCAAGCTGTTGATGCAGTATTAGCGAAAGCGAAAGTAACTGAAAAAGCAATGTCATTTGACGAAGTAATGTCGCAACAAGCTCAATAATTTCCTTAAGGTGGGCTTATGTCCACCTTTTATTGCTTTTACAAGCGGTCAAAAAAGCCGCTTATTTTTCAATTTTAAGGAAATTAAATTATGGAACAGCTTACTTTTGCTCAGCAGTTACAGCAATTTTTCGCAAACCATACTATTATGGTGTTTGCGTGGGTAGCTTTATTTGTTGCAGTAATTTTCAGTTTTTATAAAAACGCAACCCGTAAATATACTATTGTGGATAACGCACAAGCCACTCAGCTTATTAATAAAGAAGACGCTGCGGTGATTGATTTACGTTCGGACGAAGAGTTTCGAGCAGGTCATATTATTGATAGTATTCACGTTTTACCTTCAGAATTAAAAGCAGGCAAAACGAATCAAATTGACAAATATAAAGATCGCCCTGTAATTTTAGTCGATATTAATGGTTTTACTTCAGGCGGTGTTGCTGATGCTATTGCTAAACAAGGTTTTAGCAAGCTTTATGTATTGAAAGAAGGTATTGCAGGCTGGCGTGCAGCAAGCCTACCAACAGTTAAGAAACATAAATAATCTATTTATTAAGGAAATTTTATGTCAGAAGAAAATCAAGTCTCTTCAACAGAAGAAGCTGCTCAAACTCCTTTCGAGCTTCAAATTCAACGTATTTATGTGAAAGATGTTTCATTTGAAGCCCCTAATTTGCCGACTATTTTCCATCAAGAGTGGAAACCACAATTAGGTTTTGAACTTGATACTGAAACCAAAGAGATTGGCGAAGATTTATACGAAGTAACATTACATATCACAGTTCAAACTACGTTAGAAGATAGTGGTGATGTGGCATTTATTTGTGAGGTAAAACAAGCCGGTGTGTTTACCATTAAAGGCTTAGAAGGTATTCAGCTTGCTCACTGCTTAGCATCGCAATGTCCGAATGTACTTTACCCTTATGCACGTGAGTTAATTTCAAGCCTGGTAAATCGCGGTACATTCCCTGCGTTAAATCTTTCTCCGGTAAATTTTGATGCGTTATTTATGGACTACCTCCAGCGTCAAGAACAAGAAGAAAGTGCAGAGCAGCCATTAGCTAACTAAGCATTTCAGAGAAATAGGTATGCACTGCATACCTATTTTTTTATCTACAAGCGGTTGTTTTTAATGATTTTTTTGCAAATGATTTGAGAAGATATATGAGAGAAGTTTATTCCGCACCAATCGCCGTATTAGGAGCAGGCTCTTACGGTACGGCACTAGCAATTGCCCTTTCTCGCAATGGTCATAAAACCTATTTATGGGGGCATAATCCGGCAAAAATGGCAGAGCTTGCAAAGGCTCGAATGAATCAAGATTTTTTGCCGGATATTGTTTTTCCTGAGGCGTTGGAAGTGGTTTCAGATTTATCAACAGCATTGCAAAATGTTAAAGATTTACTCATTGTTGTGCCGAGCCACGTATTCTCTGATGTCTTAGTACAGATTAAGCCTCTTTTATCTAAAGATCATCGTATTATGTGGGCAACTAAAGGGCTTGAGCGAGATACTGGGCGGTTATTGCAAACAGTAACGCAAGAAATTTTGGGAGACTCTTACCCACTAGCGGTGCTTTCTGGTCCAACTTTTGCAAAAGAACTTGCTGCAGGTTTACCAACCGCTATTTCACTTGCCTCTACCGATCCTGTATTTGCTGATGAAATGCAACAACGTATTCACTGTTCAAAGGCTTTTCGTGTTTACCTCAATAATGATATTGTCGGCGTGCAACTAGGCGGAGCAATTAAAAATGTGATTGCGATTGGTGCTGGTATTTCAGATGGAATGGGCTTTGGGGCAAATGCACGCACTGCCTTAATTACTCGTGGGCTTGCTGAAATTAGCCGTTTGGGAGTATCACTCGGGGCTGATCCAAAAACCTTCACCGGAATGGCAGGTTTAGGAGATTTGGTGCTAACCTGCACCGATAACCAATCCCGTAATCGTCGTTTTGGCTTAGCTTTGGGGCAAGGGAAATCGCCTGAAATTGCTATTCAAGAAATCGGGCAAGTCGTAGAAGGTTTTTACAATACGAAAGAAGCCTACTTGCTCGCTCAAAAACAAGGTGTTGAAATGCCGATAGTGGAGCAGATTTACCAAATGTTATTTGAGGGAAAAAATGCTCTAGATGTAGTTAAAACATTATTAGGGCGTGAGAGAAAGGGAGAATAATATGCAGCAATATGAAATTAATCAGATTTGGCAATCTATCAGAGAAGAAGCAAAAGAGCTTGCCAACAGTGAACCAATGCTGGCGAGTTTTTTCCACGCAACCATCTTAAAGCATCATAATTTAGGCGATGCGTTAAGCTATATTCTAGCCAATAAGCTAGAAAATCCGATTATGCCAGCCATTGCACTAAAAGAGATTATAGAAGAAGCTTACCGTGCAGAGCCTCAAATTATTGCAAGTGCTGCCTGCGATATTAATGCGGTTCGCACACGAGACCCTGCGGTAGATAAATGGAGTACTCCACTGCTTTATCTAAAAGGCTTTCACGCACTACAAAGCTACCGAGTAACTCATTATCTATGGAATCAAGGCAGAAAGGCTCTTGCTGTTTATTTACAAAACGAAATTTCAGTTGCTTTTGATGTAGATATTCACCCAGCCGCCAAAGTAGGCTGCGGCATTATGTTTGACCACGCAACAGGCATTGTGGTGGGCGAAACTTCAGTGATTGAAAATGATGTCTCTATTCTACAAGGCGTAACACTAGGCGGAACAGGCAAAGAAAACGGCGACCGCCACCCGAAAATCCGAGAGGGGGTGATGATTGGTGCGGGGGCGAAAATTCTCGGCAATATTGAAATCGGACGCTATTCCAAAATCGGGGCAAATTCAGTGGTACTACAACCTGTTCCGGAACACGCTACCGCGGCAGGAGTACCGGCACGCATTATCGGTAAATCCTCAGAACAAAAACCGGCATTTGATATGAACCAATATTTTGAAGATGACAACAGTGTTACTGGCTACGGTGATGGAATTTAGCGCTGGGGTCATCTGAATTGAGTGTCATCAAGCCTTGATAAATAAGGGTTTTGGTTAATTCAAATTTTATTTGTACTCCTAAAATCTTCGGATTTGATTATATCGTATAGGTACGCATAGGACAATAAAAAAGCCTTGAAGTATTGATTTTCAAGGCTTTTTAGGTCTCTATAGAACGCTATAGGTTTATGATTTGGTGGAGCTGGGGGGATTTGAACCCCCGTCCGAAATTTCTCTACCTTCAGTACTACACGTTTAGTCTAGTCTTTAATTTCGCTTATCCACAGCGGACAGACACGCAATGAATAAACTAGCTTTATTGAATTTAGTGTTTCGATCCTAAAGCGGCGGCGTCCACACGATCTCGTTTGGGATGACTTATCTGAACCCTCGTCTTACGAGCGGAAGCTGAGGAGATAAGGCTAAACGCAGGTTATTAAGCTGCTAAAGCGTATTGTTCGTCGTTTGCGACTATTTTTTTGCGGTTTGTTTACGAGGCCTACCGCACCTCGACGTGCACCTTGGGCTTCGCCAATCCCGTCGAATCCAAAATCAGCCCCAAAAGTTAGGTAATTCTAGCGGAAAGCGGTCAGATTTGCAAAAAGTTTTGCAAATAGAAAAATATATCGGAAATGAGATCTAGATCTCTTGTTTTTTGGCATATTCGGCATAGTATGTGCCTAGTTTTTTAATATTCACTTAAGGAAAAGGAGTCTATTATGACTTTAGCGTATGCTCAACGTGAGCCGGAAAAATTTGCGACGTTTTTAAAACGTCAAAAATTGATTTTTATTGTGGCATTTTTAGGTTATGTCTGTGCTTATTTAGTGCGTAATAATTTTAAATTAATGTCCAAATCCATTATGGTGACTAACGGTTGGGATAAAGCCGATATTGCAATGCTATTATCTTGCTTAACTATTTCTTACGGATTGGCAAAATTCTATATGGGGGCATTAGGCGATAAAGTGGATTTACGGAAATTATTTTCTATTTGTTTAGCTACCAGTGCGGCAATCTGTTTGATTATCGGTTTTCATCATACTTCCATTATGACCTTAGCCGTATTGTTAGTGCTGTGTGGCGTTGTGCAAGGGGCGTTGGCTCCGGCATCACAAAATATGATTGCTAATTATTATCCGAACAAAACGCGTGGTGCAGCAATTGCCGGTTGGAATATTTCGCAAAATATGGGTTCTGCTTTACTACCCATGATGATTGCGATGATGACGACAATGGGTTTTATTGTGCCTTCTACGGGGAATATTCTGTTAGCCTTCTTAGTGCCGGCGGTATTGGTACTGCTCTTTGCGGTTTTCTGTTGGAAATATGGTGGCGATAACCCTGAAGCGGAAGGTTTGGATTCGTTACGCACTATGTATGGTGAGGCGGGAGAATCTAATGTAGCTTCAGAGGAAGAAAAACATAATCTCACTTATTGGCAATTAATTTGGAAATATGTGTTCCTCAATCCGGCATTATTGTTAGTGGCAGCGGTAAATGTGGCACTTTATTTCGTGCGTTTCGGAATTGAAGACTGGATGCCGATTTACTTACACGAAGTAGCGAAAATGGGCGATGCGGAATCTCATGTAGCTATTTCTGTTTTAGAGTGGGTTGCGATTCCTGGCTCGTTGGTGTTTGCGTGGCTGGCGGTAAAATACCCAAATAAAATGGCGAAAATGGGGGCAATCGGCTTGTTTATTATGGTAGGCGTGGTGTTCGCTTATGAATTAGTAACGGCAACAGGCTCGCCTAACTATGCCCTATTATTGGTAATTTGCGGTATCTTAGGGGCATTAATTTATGGTCCTCAGCTGATTGTGAATATATTGACCATCAACTTTGTGCCACTCAATGTTGCAGGAACGGCTATCGGCTTTGTGGGCGTAACCGCTTATTTACTCGGTAATATGGGAGCGAACTGGATTATGCCGATTATCGCAGACAGTTTCGGTTGGTTCTGGTCTTATGCGATTATTGCCGCATTATCGGCATTCTCAGCGGTAGGCTATTTAGTGCTAGCGAAACACGAAGAAAAAACCGTTCAAGCCTAATTGATTGTTTTCATTAACTGAAAAGTGGAGTTTCTCTTTATTATAAAAGGGGAACTCCGCTTTTTTATTTACGTCTAACTGCATTATAAATTTCTAGCAGATAACCCGAACACTGCTATAATGTGCCGATTGCTTAGCGTTTAAGAGAGATAGAATGAAAAAATTTGATGAGATTGATATTGAAGATGCGGAAATTATCGAGCCCGATGAGGTTGAGATCATCGAAGATAATGACACATCAACGGTAGAGGCGATGCACCCTGCGTTGGTGTCTGCCTCTATGCCTGTGCCGCAAGGCAATTTGGATAGTTATATCCGAATGGCGAATCAATATCCGATTCTCACCGCCGAGCAAGAAAAAGAGCTTGCCGAGCGTTATTATTACGATGAAGACGTTGAGGCGGCAAAACAGCTTATTCTCTCGCATATGCGTTTTGTGATCCACATCGCGCGTGGCTACCTCGGCTATGGCTTGCCGTTGGCGGATTTAATCCAAGAGGGCAATATCGGCTTGATGAAAGCGGTAAAGCGTTTTGACCCGAATGTCGGTGTGCGTTTGGTGTCCTTTGCGGTGCATTGGGTAAAGGCGGAAATCCACGAATATGTGCTGAAAAATTGGCGAATTGTGAAAGTCGCCACCACCAAAGCGCAACGTAAATTGTTCTTTAATCTGCGAAAAAATAAAAATCGCTTGGCGTGGTTTAACGAAGAAGAGATCAAAAAAGTTGCTGATGATTTGGGCGTTACGGTGGAAGAAGTGCGAGAAATGGAATCTCGTATGACCGGGCAAGATCTCGGTTTTGATTTACCAGCCGGCGAAGATGATGAAGATACTTACGCACCTTCAATGTATATTGAGGACAGCAGCTCCAATTTTGCCGATGATTTGGAAGACGAGCAACACAGCGGACAAGCCACCGCACAGCTTGCTTATGCCTTAGCCACGCTGGACGAACGCAGCCAAGATATTATCAAAACCCGTTGGTTAGATGATAACAAAGCAACCTTACAAGATCTTGCCGACAAATACGCCATTTCGGCAGAACGTGTTCGTCAGTTGGAAAATGCAGCATTGAAAAAAATTAAAGATGCCATTTCATTAGACGATTAACAGCCTACAAGCGGCGATTTTTTTACTCGCTACGCTCGCACTTCGTGCCGTCGGCAGAGCCGACGTTCAAACGCAAGCGTTTATGCAAAATTTTACGCAAATCTCACCGCTTGTATTTATTTACCCGAACCAAATTTTATGATGAAACACGAGGATATGATGATTAATATTACCGATAAACAAATTGACCCAACTTTTTACCAACGTGCGGACGGCTTTATCAACATCGCCAACGCTCATTTACAAAACATCGCCCCAACTCAAGTGAGCAATGCAATGCTGTTTGCCTGTGCTAGATTTAACGCCTATGTCGCCGCCAGCAAAGCAGAATACAAGCAACAACTTGCCGATTCCAGAGAAGAGGTGATTAATTATTTTGTTGAACAATACAAAGAAATGCTGACCGCCAATTTAGACGAATACATCCACCATTTCGAGCGTTATATTGAAGGGAAAAAGGCGGATTAACCGCCTTTGTTTTTTTGACTACTGTGCCATTTTCTCTGCAATTTTCAAAAAACCGTCAGCGGTTTTAAAAATCTCGTCAAAGCCTTGAGCCTCCAATATTTTATCGGCAACTTCACGGAATGCCCCCTCGCCACCGGCTTTTTCTAACACCCAATCGGCTTGGGCTTTGATATAATCGTGGGCGTTACGAGGGGCGATGGCTAATCCACAGACCTCAAAAGCGGGTAAATCTAAGGTATCATCCCCGATGTAGGCGGTTTGTTCCGGCGTAACGCCCGCTTTTTCCATCAGCTCAAAACAGGCAGAACGTTTTTCCATTTTGCCGAGTAAGGCTAAATCAATTTTCAACACCTCTAGGCGTTTACGAAGTAGTGCGGTATCGCCACCTGATAGCACCGCCACTTTAATGCCGCAACTTTGCAACATTTTTACCCCTAAGCCATCGTGAACGTGGAAGCGTTTCATCACCTCGCCTTGGTCTGTGTAGTACATTCCGCCATCGGTTAAAACGCCATCAACATCGGTAATTACGAATTTAATCTTGGTTAGGTCTAACATTTTTTTGCCTCAAATATGGTATGATTTTGCCATTATAGCGTTTTGCTTTTAGTTTACAAAGGAACGGAAATGTCGATTTCAGCGAATTTAATGCAAATTCATCAAAAAATTCAGCAAATTTCAAGCGAATATCAACGAGAAAATGTCCGATTATTGGCGGTGTCAAAAACCAAGCCTGTATCAGCCATTCAAGAGGCGATTGAGGCAGGTCAGATTGCCTTTGGCGAAAATTATGTGCAGGAAGCGGTCGAAAAAATTGAATTTTTTGCAAATCGCCCTGAGCTGGAATGGCATTTTATCGGACCGTTGCAATCGAATAAAACCAAGTTAGTGGCAACGCATTTTGATTGGATTCAAACAGTGGACAGGTTCAAAATTGCCGAACGTTTAAACGAGCAACGCCCAGCGGATAAAGCTCCGCTGAATGTGCTGATTCAAATTAACATCAGCGATGAAAATTCCAAATCGGGCATTCAGCCGGAGGAAATGTTGCCACTTGCCCAAGCGATTTTGCAATTACCGAATTTGAAACTGCGTGGCTTAATGGCGATTCCTAAGCCGGAAAGCGAGCCGGAGCAACAAAAAATCGCCCTTCGCAAAATGCAGCAACTTTTTAACCGCTTGCAAACGGAATTTGATGGCATCGACACCCTTTCAATGGGCATGTCGGACGATATGGCGGCTGCGATTGAGTGTGGTTCGACAATGGTACGAATCGGCACGGCGATTTTTGGGGCGAGGGATTATTAGCCTAATTAAAATAGAAATGTAACGTAGGGACGCACTGCGTGCGTCCGTAACATTGAGATTGTTTTTGGACACACGCAGTGCGTCCCTACTTAATCTTTTTGACAAGCGGTGGAATTTGTAGAAATTTTTGCAAATTTCATCGCTTGTTTGTTTTTTAACCGCCTAAATCTTGCTGGTTGAATATTGCTCGACAGTTGTTTTTTTTTTGTACAATATTGATGTGTTTTTACACAAGTTATTAATTCTTTTTTTAACATATATAGAGGTCCTATATGAAACCGGCATTAAAAACAACAGCGTTAGCAATTTTAGTTAGCTTGGGTGTGGCAGCTTGTGGTAGCAGTGGTAAGAATGAATCAGCATCGGCATCAAAACCGGTCAATACACAAGTTGACAAGGCAAAAGAAGCTGCAGAAAAGGCTCGCTTAGAAGCTGAGAAAAAGGCAAAAGACGCAGCGGAAAAAGCGCGCTTAGAGGCTCAGAAAAAAGCTCAAGAAGCGGAGAAAGCCCGTTTAGAAGCTGAACGAAAAGCAAAAGAAGCAGCAGAAAAAGCTCGCTTAGAAGCTGAGAAAAAGGCAAAAGACGCAGCGGAAAAGGCTCGCTTAGAGGCACAGAAAAAAGCTCAAGAAGCAGAGAAAGCTCGCTTAGAAGCTGAGAAAAAAGCAAAAGAAGCAGCTGATGCAAAAGCTAAGGCAGCGGCAGAAAAAGCACGTTTGGAAGCAGAAAAGAAAGCAAAAGAAGCAGAGAAAGCTCGTTTAGAGGCTGAGAAAAAAGCAAAAGAAGCTGCTGCTTTAAAAGCGAAGCAAGAGGCAGAAAAAGTAGCTAATGAATGGCGTGGTAAAAACAGTAATGCCAACATTGTTGAACCTACTCGTGTAGAAGGTTACGCAGCTTCATCCTACAATACGGATTCTGGTAGAGACAGCGGTGGATATTATGTAGCTGATTATAATGGAACTAAAGAAACTACTCCTATTAATAATAGTAGTAATACGGGATATAAATTAGATTTTTATAAATTAGCGATTGAAGATAAAGCTAACCCTCAGGTATTAGGTTGGCATAAAGGTGAGATTAGATCAGCGGGTATTAATGGTAGTGAAATTTCAAAATTAAATGCTGAAAATGAAATTGTGGAGCGAACTTACCCTGAAAAAGTAAACTATATATTCAAAAATACGCCATATGCTACTTATGGTGCTGTATATAATAATTATGAATCTCATTTATTTGCTGTATATGAGCAGCCTGTTTCAGTGGGTAGTTACTCTAATAGACATCAGATTGGTGAATACGAAGTAATTGATGGTAATAAAACCACTAAAATTAAATATAATGACTCGGTAAAAGGTGCTGCAACCTACAAAGGTGAGGTTCTTGCACACGTGGCAAGACATTTTAAAGATAAGCAAACAGGAAATGACCTCTATATTTTTGATAAAACTCCAGCAATAGATGGTACAGTTACAATTAATGCTAATTTTGGTCCGAGAGCAGAGGAAAACTATACTTCAGCTACTTTAGACAGTAAAGCATTGGGTAAAGTGGAATTTACCAAAAATCGAATGCAGACAATAAAACCTATATTTGGTAACCCTGCTATTAAAGTCTTTAATTCGGTATCTATCAATAAGAGAGATATTCTTTTAAATGGTTATGTTGCAGGTAAACAGGCAGATGAAATAGTAGGTGGAATTTCTTATACAAATGATAGTTCGTCAGCAAAAAGCGGAGATGTATTTTACTACAAAGCTGTCTTCGCAGCCGAAAAACAACCTAAATAATTATCTCTAATTTCCTTTAAAAGCCATTGCCTCGGCAATGGCTTTTTAACTACCAAACTAACGCCAATGAAACAGCCAATTATTTTACTTTTAACCCTTTTCCCAACATTGGGTTGGGCGGAAACCTTTAATCAGCCGATAACCGAACGCACCACGATTGAGCCGACATTAAAAGTCGCCCAGCCTGTCGCACCGGCACCGGTGGTGGTGATTCGTAATCAAGAAAATCAACCGATTGAATTATCGGAAGCTGAGTTAAAAGCCAATCCAACACTTACCCAACAACTATTGAGCCAAGCGATCTATGCCCGTCATCCGGAGATTATTGGCAAGCTACTGGCGGTGTACCAAACCTTTCCACAAACTGACCCGATTTTAATTCAGTTCGCACAGGGCAAAATTTTTGCCTTAACCGGTGAACATCATAAAGCGGTGGAGCAGTATCGTGCGATTTTGGCGAAACAACCGGAGCTAAACCCCGTGCGTTTTGAGCTGGCGACTTCGCTCTTTTACGATAAACAGCTTTCTGCTGCGGAAGACCAGTTCAATAAGGTGAAAACCGACCCGAATATGCCTGCCGAAGTGCAGCAAATGGCAGATGATTACCTTGAAAGTATTCAAAAAAGTAGCGAGTGGAATTTTAGTGCTAGTAGCCATTATGTGCGGGATAGCAATGTGAATAATGTGTCGAACGCCCGAAACATTGAAAATACCGGCTATGTGAAAAACGACAATATGCTGCCTGAAACCGCTCACGGTATTGCTTATAGCGTGAATTTCGGCAAAGATTTTAATCTAGGAGGCAGACACTATCTCGCCTTTGATAACGATTTTTACGGTAAAAGTTATTGGGATAATCACGATTACGATGATTGGAACAACCGCACCTATTTAGGCTATCGCTATAAAACGCCTTCTGCCACCTTGAGTATTTTACCTTTCTACGAAAAGCGTTGGTATGGTAATGAAAGTTATCAGTGGAGCAATGGTGTGCGCGCCGAGTTTTCCAAATGGCTCAATAGCCATTGGCAGATTGTGACGGCACTGGAACACGGCAAACAACGCTATTTCGACAGCACCGCCCAAAACGGCAACAGCAAATTGGCGTCTGCTACGCTGGTTTGGGTGCGTAATCCTACCCAATTTTTTACCTTAGGGGCAGATTTCAACCGAGAAAAAGCGTGGGTTAAGCAGTACAGTGCCGACACCAAAGGCGTACGTCTAAGTTGGGGGCAGGAGTGGGAACTGGGCGGGATTTCCAGCCGTTTGAGTTTCGGCATTTCTCAACGCCAATATAAAGACCAAGCCAAATTGGGCGGGATTTTAGATCTAGGTAAAGTTAGACAAGATAAAATCTATTCCGCTGCATTAACTGTTTGGAAACGGGATTGGCATTTGTGGGGTATAACCCCAAAATTGCAACTGAGCTGGCGTAAAAACGACAGCAATTTGCCGACGATGTATTCTTACAGCCGCAAAAATGCGAATCTGATTTTTGAGAAAACGTTTTAGGTTAAACTAGCAAGCGGTCAAATTCGCAAAAAACTTTGCAAATTCCACCGCTTGTTTTGTAGCCAAATTCGGAAAAAGTCTGTATAATTCGACCTCCAATTTCTAGACTCTCGCCAGTTTTGATGGGCGGGAGTTTTTATTTTCACTTAACTTAAAGATATTCAAATGCAAAATGTAGATATTAATAAATTGCGTAACATCGCAATTATTGCTCACGTTGACCACGGTAAAACCACCTTAGTTGATAAACTGTTACAACAATCAGGCACTTTTGAAGCCATCCGTGGCGATGTAGATGAGCGTGTAATGGACTCAAACGATCTTGAAAAAGAGCGTGGCATTACCATTCTTGCCAAAAATACAGCGATTAACTGGAACGGTTATCACATCAACATCGTAGATACTCCGGGGCATGCCGACTTCGGTGGCGAAGTAGAGCGTGTACTTTCAATGGTGGATTCTGTGTTATTAGTGGTAGATGCTTTTGATGGTCCAATGCCGCAAACCCGTTTCGTAACCCAAAAAGCATTCGCTCACGGTTTAAAACCAATCGTGGTAATCAACAAAGTTGACCGTCCGGGCGCTCGTCCTGATTGGGTGGTGGATCAAGTGTTTGACTTATTCGTAAACTTAGGTGCAAGCGATGAGCAGTTAGATTTCCCAATTATCTACGCATCAGCCTTAAACGGTGTTGCCGGCTTAGAACACGAAGATCTCGCAGCGGATATGACCCCGCTTTATGAAGCGATTGTTAAGCACGTTCAGCCGCCACAAGTGGAATTAGACGCACCGTTCCAAATGCAGATTTCGCAATTAGACTACAACAACTATGTGGGTGTTATCGGTATCGGTCGTATCAAACGTGGTTCGGTTAAACCAAACCAAGCGGTAACGGTGGTAGATAGCGAGGGCAAAACCCGTCAAGGTCGTATCGGTCAAGTGTTAGGACACTTAGGTTTACAACGTTTTGAAGCAACAGAAGCTTTTGCAGGCGATATTATCGCCATCACAGGTTTAGGCGAATTAAATATTTCGGATACGATTTGTGATATTAATGCGGTGGAGGCTTTACCTGCATTATCTGTTGATGAGCCAACAGTAACAATGTTCTTCTGCGTAAACACCTCGCCATTCTGTGGTCAAGAAGGTAAATTTGTAACATCTCGCCAAATTCTTGAGCGTTTAACCAAAGAATTAGTCCACAACGTGGCATTACGTGTGGAAGAAACCCCGAACCCGGACGAATTCCGTGTGTCAGGTCGTGGCGAGTTACACTTATCGGTATTAATCGAAAATATGCGTCGTGAAGGTTACGAATTAGCGGTATCTCGCCCGAAAGTAATCTACAAAGAAGAAAACGGTAAAAAACAAGAGCCATTTGAGCAAGTAACCATCGACATCGAAGAACAACACCAAGGTTCAGTAATGGAAGCACTTGGTATGCGTAAAGGCGAAGTGCGTGATATGATCCCGGACGGTAAAGGTCGTACCCGTTTAGAGTATGTGATCCCAAGCCGTGGCTTAATCGGTTTCCGTAATGAATTTATGACGATGACTTCAGGTACAGGTTTACTTTACTCAACATTCAGCCACTACGATGATGTAAAACCGGGTGAAATCGGTCAGCGTAAAAACGGCGTGTTAATTTCTAACGCGACAGGTAAAGCCCTTGCTTATGCATTATTCGGCTTACAAGAGCGTGGTAAATTAATGATTGACCACGGTGTGGATGTGTACGAAGGTCAAATTATCGGTATTCACAGCCGTTCAAACGACTTAACCGTAAACTGTTTACAAGGTAAGAAATTAACCAACGTTCGTGCGTCAGGTAAAGACGATGCGATTGTATTAACTACACCGGTACGTTTCACTTTAGAGCAAGCATTAGAGTTTATTGATGACGATGAGTTAGTGGAAGTAACGCCACAATCCATCCGTATCCGTAAACGTTTATTAACGGAAAACGACCGTAAACGTGCAAGTCGTACAACAACCAGTACCAGCACTCAATAAGAACGAAAAAGAGCGACTTAGGTCGCTCTTTTGTTTTTGAAGTTTTTGACTTTCGTTATAAATACAACGCCATAACCACCGCATTTTCTTTTCCGCCTTCGGGTGTAGGGTAGTAATTTTTCCGCACGGTAACTTCGTTAAAACCGAGTGAATCATACAGTTTTTGTGCCGTAATGTTGGATTCCCTTACCTCAAGCCAAAGGGTAGCGACACCTCGTTTTTGCAGTTGCAAAATTAATTCGGAAAGTAACCGCTTGCCAAAGCCTTTTCCTTGAAAATTAGGATCAACGGCGATATTAAACAGCGTTGCCTCGTCCAGCACCAGTTGGCTGATGGCAAAAGCGACAATTTCTCCGTTTTCCATCAGCTTTAAATTCAGATATTTTTCGCCTTGATTATTCAGCAGTGTACCTTTACTCCACGGCACTAAATGGGCTTTTTGCTCAATTTCAAATAATCGCTCAAAATCAGCTTGTTGAATTTCTTCAATCACGATCTTCCCTTAAATGATTAGAATAGGCATCTATTTGCTGCCAAAGTTGGCGTTTATGCGTAGAATTTGTAAGTTCTTGCCACGAATGATTTTGCCAAGCGGTCGAATTTGCAAATTTTTTTGCCATTTTAACCGCTTGTTCTTCTGCTTGAATCAGCCAAATAATCGGCGAATGGGTAAACACCAACCGTTGAGATTGCTCTGCATTCAGCCATTGATAGTGGGATTTTTGTAGCCCTAACGCTAGCAGAATATCTGAAAACAGACGGCTGGTTTGGTAGTCTTCCTCACATACCACAATCAATTTCACATTATCATTTAAGCGAATTTGGGCATCGCCTTTCAGCACCTGCGGTTTGGTTAAAACCCATTGCGAAATACCCATTTCATTTAACAGCAAATCACGCCTATTCATCTTAAACCTCATAAAATTTACGGCATAGTACCAAAACTCAGCCAAATCAGGAAATTTTTTGCAAAATTCAGCAGGTTTTGCAAGATTTATCCGCCTAAATTCGGTATATTCAACGCAAATTTTTTAGAAAAGGCGAGAAAAAATGCTCTCATTAGAAAGCGAAGTGCTTGAACGCCACTTGGCGTTATTTGAACATAAATCGGTATTATTATTTGGCGATGTGCGAGATGATTTCGCCCAACAGCTAAAAACGGCGAAAAATGTAGCGGTATTCAGTAGCTATTTTGATTACGCCCGCCACCGCTCCAATGTGCAATTTGGCTTGGAGTGTGATCTCAAAGCAGACTTAGCGGTATTTTACTGGACGAAGAACAAACAAGAGTGCCAATTCCAGTTAATTCAATGGCTCTCGCAATGCCAAGTCGGGCAAGAGATGTTGATTATCGGCGAAAACCGTGCTGGCGTTCGTTCGGTGGAAAAACAACTCGAGCCGTTCGGCAATATTGCCAAAATTGATTCCGCCCGCCGTTGTGGTTTGTATCATTTTGAGCTACAAACCGTGCCAAATTTTGATTGCAAAAAATTCTGGAAATCTTACCGCTTGGAATCGCTCAACATCTTCGCCTTACCTGCTGTGTTTAGCTCAGCAGAGTTGGATAACGGTACGAAATTATTGCTTTCCACCTTCAGCAAAGAAGACCGTTTAAAAGGCAAATTGCTCGATTTAGGTTGTGGGGCAGGGGTAATCGGGGCAACGTTGAAACAGCAATTCCCGAAAATCAAACTCACAATGAGCGATATTCACGCAATGGCAATTGAATCCAGCCGCCGCACTTTGGCGGAAAATCAGCTGGATGGGGACGTGTTGGCAAGCGATGTGTTCTCGCATATTTCAGACCGCTTTGATTTTATTGTGTCGAACCCCCCTTTCCACGATGGGGTTGATACAGCTTACCGTGCGGTGGAAGAGCTGATTTTCCAAGCCAAAAATCATCTCACTAAAGGCGGCGAATTACGCATTGTCGCGAATGCCTTTTTGCCTTACCCTGATTTGCTTGATAAAGCCTTCGGCAAACACGAGGTGTTAGCTAAATCCACCAAATTTAAGGTGTATTCGGCAAGAGCCTAACAAATCAGATGAGCGGAAAAAATGCAAAATCCGTATAAAAAACACTTGCTATTTAGAATGTTTTAGCGTAAATTCATTTTAACTGTTTTGGAGAAACACAATGAATTTTAACTGCACTTCACATCATCACCACCATTTAACCTGATATCTTTCGGGCATTTGGTGTGTGCGGAAGATAAATCTTCCGAGCAAGTGTAGCAGTCAATAAATAATCTCTCGGAAGACCACTTTCGAGAGATTTTTTTATAGCTGGAATTTAGGGGGAATAATGAGAAAATGTCTTATAACAATAATCTGTTTAATTTCATTCCCTTTGATTTATTTTTTCGGAGTTATGCATATAAAATCAATTATATATCAGCCAGAATTTCGAAAACGAGCCGACTTCTTAATTTCTTGTATAAATGATTACAGAAAGAAAAATGGAAGTTATCCCAAAGAAGAGAATTGTGTATCAGATCTTATTGTTAAATCTCATGAGATGTTTAATTCTCCACATTTAATAGGAAAAGGAGATTTTATTTTTTATACAATGCATGGGGATGAGCATATATTAGTTGTAGGACATTGGTATCCCCCCAATCTAATTTATTATTTTGACACTAATACATATGAAGAAAATTCACGCTTATTTTTAGATAGTGGTCTTTAATAGGAACATAAAATGACAATCTCACAACTTTCCCGAAAAAACATTCAAGCCCTCATGCCTTACCAATCCGCTCGCCGCTTGGGTGGCAGTGGCGATGTGTGGCTGAATGCCAATGAATATGCGGTGTCGCCGAACTTTGATTTAACCGACCGCACTTTTAACCGCTATCCTGAACCACAACCGCAAGCGGTAATTGAGGGCTACGCTCGTTACGCAGGCGTTTCGCCCGAAAACGTGCTGGTTTCCCGTGGTGGCGATGAGAGCATTGAGCTGATTATTCGTGCCTTTTGTGAGCCGAGCGACAGTATTCTTTACTGCCCGCCGACCTACGGAATGTATGCCGTGAGTGCCGACACTTGCGGCATTGCAACCAAAACCGTGCCGCTGACCGCCGATTTCCAGCTCGATTTACCGCAAATCCAAGCTAATTTAGACGGCGTGAAAGTGGTGTTTGTGTGCAGCCCAAACAACCCGACAGGCAACCTGATCAAGCGGTCGGATTTGCTCGAACTTTTGCAAATGACCGAAGGCAAAGCGATTGTGGTGGTGGATGAAGCCTATATCGAATTCTGCCCTGAAGCGAGTTTGATTAATGAGCTGAAAAACTTTCCGCACCTTGCAATTATCCGCACACTCTCCAAAGCCTTTGCCTTAGCGGGCTTGCGTTGTGGTTTTACGCTTGCCAATGCGGAATTGATAGGTGTGCTACAAAAAGTGATTGCTCCCTATCCGCTGCCTGTGCCTGTTTCCGACATCGCCGCCCAAGCCCTTTCCCCACAAGGCATTGAGCAAATGCGTGCGCGAGTGGCGGAAGTGATTACTTTGCGTGCCGAATTGCAAAAAAATCTCGAAAATTTACCGCTTGTCGAGCAAGTCTTTGAGAGCGAGGCAAACTATCTGCTATTCAAATGCCAAGACGGGCAGAAAGTGTTTAAAGCCCTTTGGGAGCAGGGTATTATTTTGCGGGATCAACACAAGGCGTTGGGCTTACAAAACTGCATTCGGATTACGGTGGGGACTGCCGAAGAAAATCAAAGAGTGATTGAGGCAATTTGTAAATTGTAATACCTAGGACGAGCCGTCCTAGGCTAGATAACCCCAGTCGCTCTGCGACTGTATGATGAGGTTTTATGAGTTACACAAAATTGCTATACCACATTGTTTTTCGTACGTTGCAAAGCATTCCTGCCATTAAAGAGCAAAACGAAAAAGAGCTATACCAATACATTTGGGCGTTTTGTCAGCAACAAAAATGTACGCTCCATCGTATTAATGGAATGCCTGATCATCTGCATTTGCTGGTGGAAATTCACCCTAGCTTTGCGGTGTCGGATTTTGTGAAACAGCTTAAAAATGCCAGTCATAAATGGCTGGAACAGCACAGTGATCTTTTTCCTGACTTCTATGCGTGGGCGAAGGGCTATTGTGCTTTGACTTACAGCGAACACGAAAAAGCGAAAATTATGAATTACATCAAAAATCAGAAGGAGCATCATAAACACGTTGGTTTTATTGATGAAATGAAAGCCTTGATTGTGGATTTTGATGAATACTTAGAACGAGATTTGTAAGCAATGAAAGAGAGCTACGGAGTAGCTCGGATTAAGAATCCCGGCTCGTACGGGGTGCCTAGGACGAGCCGTCCTAGGCTAGAACCCAGTCGCTCCGCGACTGAAATATGAATACAGGAGAAACCCAATGCAACCAACCCTTTTCATCGACCGTGACGGTACACTCATTGACGAGCCAAAAACCGACTTTCAAATCGATAGCTTAGAAAAACTCAAATTTGAGCCGAACGTCATTCCTGCCTTGCTCAAACTCAAAGGCAAATACCGTTTTGTGATGGTGTCGAACCAAGACGGCTTAGGAACATCGTCCTTTCCACAGGAAGATTTCGACAAACCGCACAATGCGATGATGGCGGTGTTCAACTCACAAGGCATTGAATTTGATGAGGTTTTGATTTGTCCGCACAAGCCTGAAGACGGCTGCGACTGCCGTAAACCGCACACCAAACTGCTGCAAAAATACATTGACCGCCAACTGTTCGACCCTGCCAACAGCTTTGTGATCGGCGACCGTGCTACCGACGTGCAACTGGCGGAAAACCTTGGCATCAAAGCGCTTCAATATCACCCTGAAAAGCTGAACTGGGATTTGATCACCGAAAAACTGCTGGGCGAGTCTGTCACCAACATTGGCGACCGCACGCCACGTTATGCCGAAGTCGTGCGTAAAACCAAAGAGACCGACATCAAAGTGCAAGTGTGGTTGGACGAAACAGGGGCGAACGAAATCAGCACCGGCGTGGGCTTTTTCGACCATATGCTCGACCAAATTGCCACCCACGGCGGTTTCCGAATGAACATCACCACCAAAGGCGATTTGTGGATTGACGAACACCACACGGTCGAAGACACCGCTCTCGCCCTCGGCACGGCGTTAAAACAAGCCATCGGCGACAAACGTGGTATTGCCCGTTTCGGCTTCGTGCTGCCGATGGACGAATGTAAAGCCGAATGTACGATGGATTTGTCAGGCAGACCGTTTATCAAATTTAAAGCCGATTTTAAACGTGACAAAGTGGGCGATTTCAGCACCGAGCTGACTGAACACTTCTTCCAATCCATCGCTTTCACGCTACTCGCCACCCTGCACATCAAGGCAAAAGGCGACAACGACCACCACAAAATTGAAAGCCTGTTTAAAGTATTCGGCAGAACGCTTAGACAGTGTATTCGTATTGAAGGGAATGAGTTGCCGAGCTCGAAAGGGGTTTTATAATCACCGTAGGGGCGGGTTTTAACCCGCCCGAAATTGCGGTCGATTTTGCAAAGTTTTTAAGAATTTTGACCGCTTGTGAAATAAGGAAAATAAAATATGGAACAACAACTAATTGATTTAGGAATAAAATTATCTGAGGCATTGGTAAAAAATACAGCATCAAGCATTTTTACAAAAATTAGAGCTGTAAAAGCAAAAAAAGATGATAAAGAAACAATAAATGAGTTAGAGGAAATTATTCAAGAGTTGATCGCTGATAGGAATGAACTTTTACAGATTTCACAAGCATTTCAGCAAGAGTTAATGGCTCAAAAAATTACTGATAATGAGATCGAATATATTACTCAGCAATTTATTCCCAAATTGCAAGAATTAGCAAAAGTTACTGGTGGTAATGTTGATGAAATGGTAAGAATATTATCTCCTTTAATTTCAAAAGAAACTCTTACAATTTTACAATTATTGGGATTTAATTTTAGAAAAGCTATTGGAGAACCATTGACAATTCTATTAGAAAAAATGATTTTATCTAAATTACCAATGGATCCCGCAGTACAAACAGAATTGCAATTAGAACTATTAAAAGTAGCTAAGGATCCTGTTGCTAGAAAAGTTTTAGAGAAGTTTAAATAGAGATCAGAAATGACCAACCTAACCATCATCGACACAGGCTGTGCCAACCTGTCTTCGGTCAAATTTGCTTTTGACCGTCTTGGCATTCAGGCTGAGATCTCCCGTGATCTCAGCAAAATCCAATCCGCCGATAAACTGCTGCTTCCCGGTGTGGGAACGGCAATTGCGGCGATGAAAAATCTGCACGATCGCCAGCTGATTGAAACAATCCAAAACGCCACTCAGCCGATGCTCGGCATCTGTTTGGGAATGCAGCTGATGACCGAATTTTCTAGCGAAGGCGATGTAGCGACTTTGGGCTTAATGGGCGGTAAAACCGAGCTGTTGCCAAACACTGGCTTGCCGTTGCCACATATGGGCTGGAACAAGGTGCAGTACCAAGCCGATCACCCATTATTCCACGGCATTGAGCAAGGCAGTCATTTCTATTTTGTGCATAGCTATGCCGTCCGTCCAAACGCACACACCATAGCCACTTGTGATTATGGCGTGCCGTTTTCGGCGGCGATTGACAATAAAAACTTCTACGGCGTACAGTTCCACCCTGAGCGTTCAGGAGTGGCTGGAGCGAAGTTGCTACGGAATTTTGTGGAGAAGGTCTAATTTTGCAAGTTTTTGGAAGAATTTGACCGCTTGTTATACCTAGCACGAGCCGTGCTAGGCTGAATAAACGAAGCCCCGCTGGGGCTTATAATAAATAGAAAGCCGCAGAGCGGCTTGGATTATCTAGCCCCATACGGCTCGTATGGGGCAAACAGGAAAAGAACATGAAACACTCTCAAATTATCCCCGCCCTAGATCTGATTAACGGGCAAGTGGTGCGATTGCACCAAGGCGATTATGCCAAACAGACCACCTACACGGACGATCCCATCGCCCAGTTTGCCGACTATGTGGCACAGGGGGCAAAACAGTTACATTTGGTGGATTTAACCGGGGCGAAAAATCCTGCCGAACGCCAAACCGCCCTAATCGGCAAAATCATCTCGGCAATCGACTGCCCGATCCAAATCGGTGGCGGTATCCGCACCGAGCAAGATGTGGAAGATTTGCTTGCTGTTGGTGCAAGTCGTGTGGTAATCGGCTCGACAGCCGTCAAAGAGCGTGAAATGGTCAAAGGTTGGTTTGCCAAATACGGTGCGGACAAGTTTGTCCTAGCATTAGATGTCAATATTGACGACAACGGCAATAAAATCATTGCGATTAGCGGTTGGCAAGAGGCAAGCGGCGTATCGCTTGAAGAGCTAATCGAAGACTATCAAACTGTCGGCTTACAGCATGTGCTGTGTACTGATATTTCAAAAGACGGCACGCTATCAGGCTCAAATGTCGAGCTTTACCGTGAAATCTGTGCCAAATACCCAGAAATTAAGTTCCAATCCTCGGGCGGTATCGGCTCGATTGCCGATATTGCCGCCCTAAAAGGCACGGGTGTGGCGGGCGTGATTGTGGGGCGAGCTTTGTTAGAAGGCAAATTTAATGTAGCGGAGGCAATCGAATGTTGGCAAAACGGATAATTCCTTGTTTGGATGTGCGTGACGGACAAGTCGTCAAAGGCGTACAATTTCGCAATCACGAAATCATCGGCGACATTGTGCCACTGGCTCAGCGTTATGCCATCGAGGGAGCGGACGAGCTGGTATTTTATGACATCACCGCATCATCAGACGGTCGCACGGTGGATAAAAGCTGGGTGGAGCGAGTGGCTCAGGTGATTGATATTCCATTCTGCGTGGCGGGCGGGATTAAGACCATTGCCGATGCGGAGCAGATTTTTGCTTTTGGAGCAGATAAAATCTCTATCAACTCACCTGCCCTTGCCGATCCTGATTTGATCAGCCGACTTGCCGACCGTTTTGGCGTGCAGGCGATTGTGGTTGGCATTGACAGTTGGTTTGAGAAAGAAACTGGCAAATACTGGGTCAATCAATACACTGGCGATGAAAAACGCACCCGCCAAACCAACTGGCAACTCATCGACTGGGTGCAAGAAGTCCAAAAACGAGGTGCAGGCGAAATCGTGCTCAATATGATGAACCAAGATGGCGTAAGAAACGGCTACGACTTGGTACAGCTCAAAAAAGTGCGTGAAGTCTGCCAAGTTCCGCTCATCGCCTCAGGCGGTGCAGGCGAAATGGTGCATTTTCGTGATGCCTTTATTGACGCACAAGTCGATGGGGCGTTGGCGGCGAGTGTGTTTCATAAGCAGATTATCAATATTGGCGAGCTAAAGGCGTATTTGGCGGCGGAAGGGATTGAGATCCGTAAGGTTGATTAATTTCTGAGAAGGTATTAGAAAATGGCAAAATATAAAAAAATAAGAGGAATAAATAGGCGTTTAAAGGCGATTAAAGATTGGAGGGAGAAAAACCTGTTTTTTGATAAAGAAAGCCTATTATCAGAAGATTGTCTATATCTAAAATTTAGGGTTGATCCTTGGAGCCGCTTATCTTTAACAAATTCTGATTATCCTGAACCTAATCATCAATTTAGAGAGATGATAATTGAAGCTTTTTCGGATATTTATGATCTCTGGAAAGAAGAGCTAGACAAATTGAATTTAGAATATTATCTAAAAATTTGGATTATATTTCCTCATTTTCGTGAAAGTCAGCTTGTTTGCGCTGTTAATGATAAAATTGATTGGTATAACAATGTTTTTGCAGAAGGAGAGGATATAGTATTTCCTAAGCATAAATTTAGTGAGCAATCGAATAAAATTCTGAATAAATATAATTGGAAACACGTTGTTAATATTAATTTATTAGATGAAGAAAGTTATGTAGGAGATGAACAAGATTATGTTTCTCTTCAAGATTATGAAGAAGTAAAAAAGAGATTTGAGCGTTTTTTAAAAACCGAACATAAAACAGTAAATATAGACGGAAAAATATATCATATTGAGAAAATTTGCGATATTTGGGTCGGAGATAAAAATGGATAATTTTATACAACAAATCAACTGGCAAAAAGTCGATAACCTTCTCCCCGTTATCATCCAAAACGCCCAAACTTGCGAAGTGTTAATGCTTGGCTATATGAACCAAGAGGCATTAGAAAAAACACTCAACGAAAAACGAGTAACCTTTTACTCTCGCACCAAACAACGCTTATGGACAAAAGGCGAAACGTCTGGCAATTTTTTAAACGTGGTGGATATGAGCTTGGATTGCGATAACGACACCTTGCTCATTCTCGCCAACCCTATCGGCGAAACCTGTCACACGGGGGCGGAGAGCTGTTTTCATCAATTTGAACAAGAACAACCGGATTGGATCTTCTTCTCTAAATTAGAACGAATGATCGCTGAGCGTAAAAATGCTGATCCAGAAAGTTCTTACACCTCAAAACTCTACGCCAAAGGTACGCCAAAAATTGCCCAAAAAGTGGGTGAAGAAGCGGTGGAATCTGTGATTGCGGCAATGAAAAATGATCGGGAAGAGTTGGTATCCGAAGTGGCGGATCTGGCGTATCACGTAACCGTGTTATTACATAATGCGGATCTCTCTTGGGCGGATGTGAATGCAAAATTGAAAGAACGCCATAAGGGGATTGGTTTGCACCCTGAAGGTTCGAATAAATAAAATACAAGCGGTCAAATTCCTATAAGAACTTGCAAAATTTTAGAGAAATTTGACCGCTTGTGATTCTGTGAATTAGTTTAAACCTAACGCACTTAATTTTTCTGCCTCTTCTCTAAAGCTTTCAATCGCAGCTTTGTCGAAGAAATATTGCGTGCCGCAGCATTCACATTGCATATCAATTACGCCTTGTTTTTCGGCTAACATTTCTTCAATTTCTTCTGCCGGCACGAGCAATAATGCCGAGCCAGAGCGTTCTCTTGAGCAGCCACATTTGAATTCGGTATCTTGTGGTGGGTACACTTCCACTTGCTCTTCGTGGTAGAGGCGGTAGAGCAATTCTTCTGCCTCTAAGCCGAATAATTCTTCGTCTTTTACCGTTTCGGTGAGTGTGGCTAAATGTTCGAAATCATCACGAGAGCCTGTGCCGTCCGGCATAATTTGCAGTAACATTCCGCCTGCCACTGCTTTGCCTTCATATTCGCCGTTGCGGATAATCAGGTGCGTTTTTAGCTGCTCTGAACGCTCGAAGTAATCTTCTAAACATTCACGAATAGTCGGTTTATCGAGGGTAATCACGCCTTGATAGCGTTCGCCATCAGTTGGGATAATAGAGATTACCAATACGCCGTTGCCGATCATTTCAGAAAGTGTGGCGTTATCGGCAATGTCTGCTTGAACTCGTGCCAATGCTCGTAATTGTTGCTGGTCGTTGCCGTTTACCACCGCTAATTTTAATGCGCCATCGCCTTGAATTTGCACGGTGATTGTGCCGTTAAATTTCATAGTGGCGGTTAAAAGGCTGGTGGCAACTAACATCTCTCCCAATAAATTTTGCACTGCTTTCGGGTATTGGTGAGTGTTGAGGGTTTCGGTGAAAGTGTCGTTTAAACGCACCCATTCGCCACGCACCGCACGCTCTTTGAATAGGTAGCGGTAAAGTTTGTCGTTGTCTTTGGTATAACTCATTGTGATTCCTCGTTGCAAGCGGTCGATTCTAGCTAAAAAGTTGCAAATTGACCTTTGTAGGGGCGAGTCAATATTCGCCCAAAAATAAAATAAGATGGGGGCGAAAAATATTTCGCCCCTATTTTGGGTATCCAATATAAGGATTATTTTGCTAATTACAAGGGCTTAACTGAATTCTTGTTCTTTGAATTTGATTAAATCTCGCCGTTCTTTTTTGTTTGGTCGGCGATCTGGGTGTGGCATTGAAAGGGCATTGGCTTTGCGAGCGAATGCCATTGCCTCACGGTGTTTCACACTTTTTTCCGTTTCTTGATAGAGTAGTTGTGCTTCCGGTGCGCCTCGGCGTTGGTCGCTTAAGGCAAGCACTTCCACTTCTTTTTCTTCATTGCCTTGACGAAGTTTGATAATCGCTCCTACTTCCACCACTTTACTGACTTTCGCCCGTTGCCCGTTATAATGCACTTTGCCGCCTTCAATCATCGCTTTGGCGATAGTGCGGGTTTTGTAGAAACGAGCTGCCCAAAGCCACTTATCTAGGCGGACTTCGTTATCATTGTCTGCTTTTTCGTGTTTATTTTTCATTTTCTGCCTTAAAATCAAAAGAATAGTTGAAATATTAGAGCGAAAATGTGTTTTTTCAACTAAAATAACTCTAAAAAGGTAATATAAAATGAAAAAACAGCTTCCTGACATTCTAAAGATTGAAACTCTTGCTAAAACTCGCATTTTTGAGGTGCAATCGGTCGATTTGCGGTTTTCCAACGGTGAAGAGCGAGTTTACGAACGCCTAACGCCACAACGCCGTTCTGCGGTGCTGGTAATGCCTATTCTGTATAATGAACTGATTATGATTAAAGAGTATGCCGTTGGTTCTGAGCGTTATGAGTTAAGTTTCCCTAAAGGCATTGTTGATGCCGGCGAAGAGCCGATTGAAAGTGCCAATCGAGAATTACAGGAAGAAATTGGTTTCGGGGCGAAAAAGTTAGATTTTCTGCGTTCGCTTTATAGTTCGCCAAGCCATATGTATGGTTTAATGCACGTTTTTGTGGCGGAAGATCTTTACCCTTCCAAATTAGAGGGAGACGAGCCTGAACCGTTGGAAATTGTGCGTTATCCGCTGGATAAAATAGATGAGTTATTGGCAGAACCGAGTTTTGCAGAATCACGGAATTTATCCGCCTTATTTATGTTAAGAGACTATTTGAAAGAGAAAAATAAATAAAAAATAGATCTTGAGGAGGTAAAGTATGCAAATATTAAATCAACAATTACTAGATAATATTATCGCTCTTGCGAAAGAAGCTGGCGAGCATTTAAAGCAATTTTATGCACGTTCGGTAGAGGTTAAAATTAAGGCAGATGATACGCCTGTTACAGAGGCGGATTTATTTGTCAGCCAATTTTTAACTACTCGTTTACAACAACTTACGCCTGATGTGCCTGTTTTGTCGGAGGAGAGCTGTAATATCCCTTTGTCTGAACGTAATCAATGGCAAGAATATTGGATTATTGACCCGTTAGACGGCACTCAACAGTTTATTAATCGTACCGATCAGTTTTCGATAGTGATTGGTTTAGTACAGAAAAGAGGCGAGAAAAATCAGCCCGTTTTAGGCGTAATTTATGCACCAATCGTAGATAAACTCTATTTTGCGATGGAAGCAAGTGGTGCATTTTTGCAAGAACAGGACAAAATTCGACCGCTTGTAAAGGCAGAACAACAAGCTGAAAAACCGTTAGTGATTGCCGTTGGTAGCCAAATCCACGCAGATAAAGTATTGCAAGCAATGGGAGGACGTGAGGCTCAGTTCTTGCAATATGGTTCAAGCAGTTTAAAAGCAGGTTTAGTGGCGGAAGGTCAGGCAGATTGTTACATCCGTTTTGGCGATACAGGCGAGTGGGATACCGCAGTTGCAGAAGTGTTACTCAATGAAGTGGGCGGATCTGTTTTCGATTTTAATTTTGCTCCATTAACCTATAATCAGCGTGAAACTTTTATTAACCCTTACTTTGTGATGGTAAAAAACAGCTTACTAAATTGGGATAAAATATTTTTATTCAAATAGGGTATTCCCATTAACAATTTTTATGATAATCTTGCAATAAACAATATTTTAACAAATACAGGATAAATAAAAGATGAATGCTGAAAATAGTTGTATCGTCATTTTTGGTGCCTCAGGTGATTTAACTTTTCGTAAATTAATTCCCGCCCTTTACAATTTATATAAAATCGGCAGACTCGGCGAACATTTCTCGGTATTAGGTGTTGCCCGTTCTGAATTAAGTGATGAATCTTTCCGCCAAAAAATGCGTGATGCGTTAGTCAAATTTGAGAAAGCAAGCGGTCCAAAACTAGATGAATTTTGCGAACATCTTTATTATCAAGCAATCAACACTTCTGATGCGGTCGATTATATTAAATTATTACCACGTCTTGATGAATTACACGATAAATATCAAACCGGTGGCAACACCCTTTACTACCTTTCTACACCGCCAAGTTTATATGGCGTGATCCCTGAATGTTTAGCCGCTCACGGCTTAACCACCGAAGAGTTCGGCTGGAAACGTATCATCGTAGAAAAACCGTTCGGCTATGACATTGAAACCGCTAAAAAATTAGACGTTCAAATCCACAAATGTTTTGAAGAGCATCAAATCTACCGTATCGACCACTATTTAGGCAAAGAAACCGTTCAAAACTTATTGGTGTTACGTTTCTCTAACGGCTTATTTGAACCGCTTTGGAACCGCAATTTTATTGATTATGTGGAAATCACAGGAGCGGAATCTATCGGCGTAGAAGATCGAGGCGGTTACTATGATGATTCCGGTGCAATGCGTGATATGTTCCAAAACCACTTATTGCAAGTATTAGCAATGGTGGCAATGGAGCCGCCGGCAATTATCAACGCTAACTCAATGCGTGATGAAGTAGCGAAAGTGTTGCACTGCTTGCACCCGTTGTCAGAAGAAGACGTGAAGAACGATGTGATTTTAGGACAATACGCTAGAGGCACGGTGGATGGCGAGGAAGTGGTCGGCTACCTAGAAGAAAAAGGCGTACCGGCAGATTCCAACACCGAAACCTTTATGGCAGTAAAATGTGAAATCGACAACTGGCGTTGGGCGGGCGTGCCTTTCTATGTGCGTACCGGTAAACGCTTGCCAACCCGTGTAACGGAAATTGTGATCCACTTTAAAACTACGCCACACCCTGTATTCAGCCAAAATGCACCGGAAAATAAATTGATTATCCGTGTTCAGCCGGACGAAGGCATTTCAATGCGTTTCGGCTTGAAAAAACCGGGTGCCGGCTTTGAGGCGAAAGAGGTTTCAATGGATTTTCGCTATTCGGATTTAAGTTCCTCTTCCAGCTTACTCACTGCCTATGAGCGTTTATTATTGGATGCGTTAAAAGGCGATGCGACCTTATTCGCCCGTACCGATGCGGTACACGCTTGTTGGAAATTCGTGCAACCGATTTTGGATTACAAAGCGAATCGTGGACGTGTTTATGAATATGAATCAGGTACTTGGGGACCAACTCAAGCAGATAAATTAATTGCTAAACACGGTAAAGTATGGCGAAAACCGTCCGGTACTTTAAAGAAAAAAGTGTAAATTTCAGTTCCCCTCTTTTCTAAACGAGGGGTGTTATAACAAGGCAAATTATGAATAAAGTTATTTTCCCAACCGCCCAAGCAGCAGTAGAGCAAATCGCAGCAGAATTTAAAACCTATAGCGAACAAAACCGCCCGGTGCATATTTCACTTTCTGGTGGTTCAACGCCAAAATTATTATTTAAAACGTTGGCACAAGTCCCATTTAACACCGAAATTCAGTGGCAAAATCTCCATTTTTGGTGGGGGGATGATCGTATGGTTTCCCCAACCGATCCGGAAAGTAACTACGGCGAAGTACAAAAATTACTGTTCGACCATATCAATATTCCGGCAGAAAATATCCACCGTATTCGTGGCGAGGAAAATGTCGAACAAGAACTTGCAAGATTTTCACAAGAATTAACCGCTTGCGTGCCAAACCTTGAATTTGACTGGATTATTTTAGGAATGGGAACAGACGGACACACCGCTTCACTTTTCCCACACCAAACCGATTTTGACGATCAAAATGTCGCAGTCATTGCCAAGCATCCCGAAACGGGGCAAATCCGCATTTCTAAAACGGCATCACTAATTGAAAAAGCAAAACGCATTACTTATTTAGTAACAGGGGCTTCAAAAGCAGAAATTTTAAAAGAAATCCAAACCACACCTGCAGAAAACCTACCTTACCCAGCGGCCAAAATTAAAGCAAAAAATGGCGTAACGGAGTGGGTTTTGGATAGTGATGCGGCGAAATATCTTTAGCGGAAGTTTTAGTGATGTTTAACCTTAATAACAAAATCTTTTCTGCCGTGCAAAATAGTGAAAGTGGTGAAGTGAGTAATCAAACACGTTTTTATTATTTTCAACAAGATAAAATGATCTGGGCGGAATATCAAGGCGGTGAGATTTTAAAAGGATTTTTAATTGGTAAATGGATTTCAGATTGTCAAATTGAGTTTAGCTACCAACATTTAAATCAGAGATTGGAAAATCGTCTTGGGCGTTGTGTAACTACATTTTCGGTAGATAATGGAAAATTAGTTGGGCGTGAGCATTGGCAATGGCTCGACACATTGGAAACAGGGCAATCACAAATTATAGAGATAAATAGCGAAGAAACCTTATGAAAACACTCGGAATTTTAGGCGGAATGAGTGCAGAAAGCACGGTATCTTATTATTTGAATATTAACCGTGCAGTAAATCAAGCATTGGGTGGAAATTCCAGTGCAAAAATTTTTATCTCAAGTGTGAATTTTGAAGAAATTGTTCAACACCAAAAACAGGGAAACTGGCAACGTGCAGGCGAAATTTTGGCAGAGCAAGCAAGTTTATTAGAACAAGCTGGGGCAGAGGGTATTTTGCTCGCCACCAATACGATGCACAAAGTAGCAAATCAGATTACCGATAATATTTCTGTTCCGTTTTTGAATATTTTAGATTGCGTTGCAGATAGCATTCAAGCAAAAGGATTGAGCAAAGTCGCTCTACTTGGCACACAGTTTACAATGAGCGATAATTTTTATCGTGATGGTTTACTTGAGCGTGGTATTACGCCTATTGTGCCTGACGAAAGCACGCAGAAAGAGATTCATCGGATTATTTTTGATGAATTATGCTTGGGTAAAATCGAGCAAAACTCAAAAGATTTTTATCTCAAAACGATTAAAGATTTAGCGGTACTAGGGGCTGAAGGCGTAATTTTAGGCTGTACTGAAATCGGTTTGTTAATTCAGCAATCAGACAGTGAATTACCGTTTTTTGATACCGCAGCATTGCATAGCCAAATGGCGGTGGAGTTTGTTTTAGGCTAACTAAACAATAGATTTAATATTTACAAGCGGTCAAATTTATAAAATTTTTTGCAAAATCTTCATAAAATCCGACCGCTTACCGAATTAAAAAACAACAGGAGCAAACAATGTCAGTAAAAGGCGATATCGGCGTTATCGGTTTAGCGGTAATGGGGCAAAACTTAATTTTAAATATGAATGATCACGGCTTTAAAGTGGTGGCGTATAACCGCACCACGTCAAAAGTTGATGAGTTTTTAGCAGGTCCTGCAAAAGACACCAATATCATTGGGGCTTACTCTTTAGAAGATTTAGCCGCTAAATTGGAAAAACCACGCCGTGTAATGTTAATGGTACGTGCGGGTGATGTGGTGGATCAATTTATTGATGCGTTAGTGCCGCATTTAGAAGAAGGCGACATCATTATTGATGGTGGTAACTCAAACTATCCGGATACTAACCGCCGAGTGCAGTCATTAGCAGAAAAAGGCATTCGTTTTATCGGTTCGGGCGTTTCAGGTGGTGAAGAAGGTGCAAGACACGGACCATCAATTATGCCGGGCGGTGATGAATCTGCGTGGCAATATGTAAAACCAATTTTCCAAGCCATTTCTGCAAAAACCGAACAAGGTGAGCCTTGTTGTGATTGGGTGGGGCGTGATGGTGCAGGTCATTTCGTGAAAATGGTTCACAACGGGATCGAATATGGCGATATGCAGTTAATCTGCGAGGCTTACCAATTCTTAAAAGATGGCTTAGGCTTAAGCTACGATGAAATGCACGAAATCTTCAAAGAGTGGCAAAATACCGAATTGGATAGCTATTTGGTCGATATTACGACTGAAATTCTTGCTTATAAAGATGAAGATGGTGAGCCATTAGTTGAGAAAATTCTTGATACCGCAGGGCAGAAAGGTACAGGTAAATGGACGGGTATCAATGCTTTAGATTTCGGTATTCCATTAACACTAATTACTGAATCGGTATTTGCTCGTTGTGTGTCTGCATTTAAAGATCAACGTGTTGCGGCATCAAGACTGTTCAACAAAGAAATCGGTAAAGTTGAAGGTGATAAAAAAGTGTGGGTGGAGGCAGTTCGCCGTGCATTATTAGCTTCAAAAATCATCTCTTATGCACAAGGCTTTATGTTGATTCGTGAAGCGTCTGAAAACTTTGGCTGGAACATCAACTATGGTGCAACCGCACTTTTATGGCGTGAGGGTTGTATTATCCGCAGCCGCTTCTTAGGCAACATTCGTGATGCGTATGAAGCAAACCCATACTTAGTGTTCTTAGGTTCAGACCCATACTTTAAAGAGATTTTAGAAAACTGCTTAGCCGATTGGCGTAAAGTGGTGGCGAAATCAATTGAGATTGGTTTACCAGTGCCTTGTATGTCGTCAGCAATTACGTTCTTAGATGGCTATACTTCGGAGCGTTTACCGGCTAATTTATTACAAGCACAACGTGATTACTTCGGGGCTCACACTTACGAGCGTACCGACAAACCACGCGGTGAGTTCTTCCACACTAACTGGACAGGTCGTGGCGGTAATACTGCCTCAACCACTTATGATGTGTAATTAATTTTCCAAGCCACTTAATACATTTAAGTGGCTTTTTTATATCAAATTTTCGTCAATAGTTCTTGGAGTAAATATTTCCAAAGGTGTATAATAATGGAGCGATATTTCATTACTATATAAGGAGAACCTATGCTAACAGATCAAGATATTTTTAACCGCTATCAAACCAAAGAAGCGGAGTTTAAAAAACAGGCGGATATCAGCCTTATCGGTCATTCACTGTTCGATATGTGGGGTGATATGGAACAAGGTACGCCAAGTTTGGCAGGGCAAAGTGTGGCGAATTTAGGTTTATCCGGCACTAGCACCCGTCAATATTTAGATGTGATTATTAAGCCAAATCGTATTCAATATGTAGGCAAGAACGTTTTTATTTTCTTAGGTGTGAACGACATCGTGAAAGAGCCTGACTATTCCCCAAAACAAGTATTGGATTGGATTGAGGAAATTGTGGCAAGCCTAAAAGCTATTTCGCCGGATTCCCGTTATTTCTTGTTGGAGGCGACCCCGGTCAATAACATCGCTACTACCGATAATCCGCCAATTAAAGAAATGAATGCCTATTTTGAGGCAAACTGCCCATCTTATCTCACTTATGTGAAAACCTGGACGCATTTTGAAAATGAAGAAGGCAAGCTCGATCTTAATTTATGCCACGATGGCTTGCATTTTACTCAGGCGGGGTATGATCGCTTAAAAGCGATTTTGGAAGCTAATTTATAGTTTTTACTGAAAGATCAAGCGGTCAGATTTTTGCAAAATTTTACAAAATCCTGACCGCTTGTGTTCAATTATAGTATTTTAATTTATCTGATCTACAGAGATATTCTTACATTTCATAATTACTTATTCTGAGATTTTTCCATTTTCTCTCTTATTTTCTTACCTTCTTCCGAAGACCACCAAACAGGTTGAATAAGCTCTTTTTTGATATTTAATCCATTTAGCCAAGAATATTCTGATTTAAATGTTGTAATATCTTCATCGTATTTATCACGAAAGATCCCACTTTCCAAGAAACGAGTAACATCAAAATTACCGATATAAACGATCTCACCTTTTTTCACTGTAAAAGTTAATGGCTCGTTTGGTTCTTTAATTGGTGTACCTGCGGTTTGAATAAAACGATAAGAGGTGAATTTATAATTACCTTCTGGTAATGCGAATGCTCCAAAGAATTTTTTCACTTTCGCTTGGGTAGGAAGAGCAATAGGGAAATCCTTAACGACTAATCGCTCTTTCGTTTGATTAGCTTCAACAGAAAATATAACACCGGTAGATGCAAAAAGCCCTCTATCTGTTACTGATAAAAGCACTATGCCTTTTTCATTAAGATCAGGGGCTGAAAATGTTGATATACTATTTGTACAGCCTGTTAATAAAGATAAAAGAATAATAGGAAAGAGAAATAATTTTTTACACATAGTGTGAGCCCTTTAGTTAAATAAATACTTTAAAAATAAACAAGCGGTCAGATTTTTGCAAAATTTTACAAAATCCACCGCTTGTTAATCAATTACAGTGCTTCAATCTCTTGATATTGCACCTGCAATTTCTCTAATCCACTCAGATACTCTTGCATTTTTTCACGCTCTTTGGCGATAACTTGCTCCGGAGCTTTGGCAACGAAAGCTTCGTTGGAGAGTTTGCCTTCGATGCGAGCCACTTCTCCTTTGAGTTTGTCCATCTCTTTGGTTAAACGAGATAACTCAGCTTCTTTATTGATAAAGCCTGCCATTGGGATCAAGATCTCGCCATTTGCCACCAATTTCGCCACAGATAGCGGTGCGTTTTCGCCATTTTCCAGCACTTTCACGCTATCAAGTTTCGCCATTGATTTGAGCAATACTTCGTTAGCGTTTAAGATTGCCACTTCGTCCGTTGAGAAGTTACGGGCGATTAAGTCTAAGCCTTTGCTTGGGGCGATGTTGCTTTCCGCACGAATGTTACGCACCGCCACAATCACTTCTTTAATAAAGTTGATTTGGTTTTCGGCTTGTTCGTCCACGGCAGCTGGGTCAAATTGCGGGAATTTTTGCAACATAATGGTATCCGCTTCAATTCCCACAAAGCCTTTCACTTTTTGCCAGATCTCTTCGGTGATGAATGGCATTACCGGGTGGATTAAACGCAGTAATTTTTCCAACACATTCACCAGTGTGCGACTTGCTCCACGGCGTTGTGCATCTGTGCCTTTGAAGAAGATCGGTTTGGTCAGCTCCAAGTACCAGTCGCAGAACTGATCCCAAGTGAATTCGTAGATCGCATTCGCCACTAAGTCGAAACGGTATTGGCTTAATGCTGTGCGGAAGGTTTCCACCGTGCGGTTGAATTGGCTTTCAATCCAACGATCCGCTAGGCTAAATTCTACATCACCTTCACTTAAATCCAGTTTGTCGTTAGTTAGCACATAACGGCTTGCATTCCACAGTTTGTTGCAGAAGTTGCGATAGCCTTCTAGGCGTTTCATATCCCAGTTGATGTCTCGACCGTTGCTTGCCAAGGCGGTGAGCGTGAAACGCAGGGCGTCCGTACCGTGTGCCACAATGCCTTCGCTGAACTCTTTGCGGGTTGCTTTGGCGATTTTCTCAGCCAGTTGTGGCTGCATCATATTGCCGGTGCGTTTTTCGAGTAAATCATCAAGGCTGATACCGTCAATCATATCAATCGGGTCAAGCACGTTACCTTTCGATTTGGACATTTTTTGCCCTTGCTCGTCACGGATTAAGCCCGTCACATACACGGTTTTGAACGGCACTTGCGGTTTGCCGTTTTCATCTTTAATGAAGTGCATCGTGAACATAATCATACGAGCCACCCAGAAGAAGATGATGTCAAAACCCGTGATTAACACATCGGTCGGGTGGAACATTTTCAGTTCTTTGGTCTGTTCCGGCCAGCCTAACGTTGAGAACGTCCATAAGCCTGATGAGAACCAAGTATCTAGCACGTCTTCGTCTTGTTTTAACACCACGTCTGAATTTAAGCTGTATTTTGACCGCACTTCCGCTTCATCTCGTGCAACATACACGTTGCCTTGCTCGTCATACCACGCAGGAATGCGGTGTCCCCACCAAAGTTGGCGAGAGATACACCAGTCTTGAATATCACGCATCCAAGAGAAGTAGAGATTTTCGTACTGTTTCGGCACGAATTGGATTTCACCGTCTTCCACCGCTTTGGTCGCCACTTCCGCCAAAGGCTTAACAGAAACGTACCATTGGTCGGTTAGCATTGGCTCAATCGGCACGCCGCCACGGTCGCCATAAGGCACTTTTAAGTCGTGTGGTTTGATTTGATCTAATAAGCCCAACGCTTCAAAATCTGCCACGATTTTCTTACGAGCCACAAAACGCTCTAAGCCTTGATAGTCAGCTGGAATTGGGGCGGCATAGCCTGCAAGCGGTTTGCCATCTGTGCCGATGATTTCCGCTTCCGCACGAATATCGGCATTGAGCGTCATCACATTCACCATCGGCAAGCCGTGACGTTTGCCCACTTCGTAGTCGTTGAAATCGTGTGCAGGGGTAATTTTCACCACGCCCGTACCGAACTCACGATCCACATATTCATCGGCAATAATTGGAATTTCACGGTTGGCAAGCGGTAGAATGACGGTTTTACCAATTAGCGATTGATAACGCTCATCTTCCGGGTGAACCGCAACCGCCGTATCGCCCAACATTGTTTCAGGGCGGGTGGTTGCCACCACTAAATAATCCAAACCATCAGCCGTTTTCGCACCGTTCGCAAGCGGATAACGGAAGTGCCAGAGCGAGCCTTTGCTCTCTTTGTTTTCCACTTCAAGGTCAGAAATGGCAGTGTGCAGTTTCGGATCCCAGTTTACCAAGCGTTTTCCACGGTAAATCAAGCCTTCTTCGTGTAAGCGAACGAATACCTCTTTCACCGCATTAGACAAGCCCTCGTCCATCGTAAAACGCTCACGATCCCAGTCAATCGAGTTGCCCAAGCGACGCATTTGCTGGCTGATTGTACCGCCCGAATAGGCTTTCCAATCCCAGATTTTGTTGATAAACGCCTCACGACCATAATCGTGGCGGGTTTTGCCTTCTTCGGCTGCGATTTTACGCTCCACCACCATTTGGGTCGCGATCCCTGCGTGGTCAGTCCCCGCCTGCCAAAGGGTGTTGTTGCCCTCCATACGGTTGAAACGGATTAAGGTATCCATCAACGTCTGTTGGAACGCGTGCCCCATATGCAACGAGCCCGTCACATTCGGCGGCGGAATGGCGATACAGTAGCTTGGTGCATTAATATCTTCGCTCGGTTTGAAATAGCCTTGCGATTCCCAGTGTTGGTAGAGTGCTTGCTCTACGGCGGAAGGGTTAAAACGGTCTTCCATTGTGAATTGTTTTGTCATTGGTTTTTCTCTTTTAAATCAAATATATTCAGATGAAATTTTTTGAATAAATGGTCTAAGCGATTCTTCAAATTTTTTCATATTTTCATAATGCCATCTTATAGCAATATCCCACTCATCTTTATTATCTCTATCAAATTGTGTACCAAATGATACTCTAGAGGCTTTTCTATCATCTAACCTTTCCCAATTTAGAGGAGTTCCAAAATTTGAATTTATTTCTGTGTGAAATGCATATAGAGCATCAAATAACTTTTTGTTAGTCTCTTTATCTTGATCATTTATATATAATTCAACTCGAATTGAGTTCTTTAGTAAAATAAAATTATATCTCAGATTTGAAATTACACCGCTACTTGTACCGATCCAAGAACTAGAGGAAAAATTTCTATTTTTAAATAATTGGAAATTTTTAGATTTACAATATGCTAGAAGCTCTACCCAATATTCTGATTGGAGATTTTCATTTTCTAGCCTGTTTTTGCTAATTTTCCTTTCTTCAATTTCTTTATCTCTTAATCCTATGAGATACTCACCAGTTTCAGGAAGAGGGATAATTTTATCTACATCTACTAATATTTTATCTCCTAGCCTATATGGAATAACCTTTATACATTGTATATCTATACCATTTCCTCTAAGCCATAGTACCGTACTTGTAACTTCTGGTTGAAATTCTTTAGATACTAAAATAACTCTCTGTCTATAACCAATATTGAGATCTATTTGTTCAAAATCTTTATCTAAGAACCGACTAATTTCATCAGTGGCATCAGTTCCTTGTTCTTTTTTATTTAAATATTCTTGATAAATATTAATTATTTTATTCTTACTTAAATTAGCAACATAGGAGGCATACTTTATCGCTTGCCAGACCACATCTTTACCACTATCATCCAATTTATTCTCAATTAGAACTAAATTTCCAGATTTATCAATGGCTAATAAGTCTAAGCGTTCCTTAGTTTTATCGAATCCACTAAATTCTTTTTGGATTATAAGTAAATCTTCTCCTAATATTTGAGGCGATTTATCAATCCACTCTTGTAAATCGTATCTTTCCTTTAAATTATGTTCTGAGAATGATGTTTGTGGGATTTTCTCTAATTCTTTTTGAGTTTGATTTAGAATGTACATATTGTTTTAATAGAAGAAGTTTATTTAAATATAATCACTTGTGACCCCGATGGCGCTCGTCTCTGACGAGTGCCTATTTATTTAAGCACCCGTCAGAGACGGGCGCTATCGTTGGTATTTTACAAGCGATCTGTTTTGAGAAGTTTTTTGCAAAATTTTTCTTAAATTTAACCGCTTGTCACCCCACACGAGCCGTGTGGGGTTAAGTATAGCCGAGCCACGCTGTGGCTCTTTATTCTTTTCTAAATTTCAGCTCCGAAGGAGCTGGGATTATCTAGCCTAGCTCGGCTCGTGCTAGGTAATTTCAAACCCTAATTTCACCAATTCATCACAAAGCAGATTACACCAATTCGGTATTTTGTCTGAAATTTTTATTACTTTCTTATCCGCAATTTGGAAAATCAAATTTGGCTTTGTTTTTGAGTTATCATAAACCAGCGTTTCATCATTGATAAAAATTGCATCAATTAAATTTTCACGGCTGATGTGGTAACGTTTTCTAATGGTTTCTTCGTTAATAAAATGTCCGCCGGCTTTGACTCTTGCTTTTACCCGTTCAATGTTAATATCAGGGTCATCAACACCGATATAATTTAGTCGAGTTCTGAAATTTCCAACCTTAGCATTTTCCATTCGTTTTAGAATAGATTTTCCCGAAAGCGTTGATTCCATTGAGAATGCAATTTGATTTTTTACCGCAAACTGAAATAGCTCGATTGCTTTTCTGCCTGCTTCAATATCGGCTAGTCTTGGATTAGTCGGGTTAATCTGCATTGCAATGTTATCGGAATCAATCACAATTTCGACTTTATCTTGATTGAAAGATCGCAAAGTAGATTTACCGGCTCCGTTTGTGCCACAGTAAAAAATCGCTAGGCTATTGAGCATATTTGATCACTTTCTCTGTGCCGTCTGGATAATGTTGAATCAAATCCCCATTTTCTCGGCGGTAAGTTAGCACTTCGTGCTTTTTCTTTTCTTCAAACCACGCAGTAAAAAGAATATCCAGCTCACGTTGTTTTTTGAGTAATTCTTCACGGCTTGTCATTTTATTCCTCCCAAACCATATCCAAATGCGGTATCCCATCTTCCAAATACACGCCCGACACCGCTTTGAACCCAAAACTTTCATAAAACCCTTGCAAATAACTTTGGGCTTGGGCGTGGATAGGTTGCGTGGGGAAATGCTCACAGCAATAATCCAGTGCTTTTTGTATTAATTCCCTTGCCAAGCCTGAACCACGAGCCTCTTTTACCACTAACACTCTGCCGATATGTACGCTATCATCACTTGGAATTAGACGGCAGTAAGCGGTCAGATTTTTTGCATTTTTTGCAAAGAAATGCACCGCTTGTAGGTCTTTGTCGTCCACTTCTTGGTAAGGGCAATTTTGCTCAACCACAAACACGGCGGTGCGGAGTTTGTAGATTTCAAATAGCTCTTGGGTGGAAAGTTGCCCAAAAGTCTTGGCTTGCCAATTTATTGTGTTTAGCATTGCACGGTTTCCAGCTGCCAACCTAATTGGCGATATTGTTTATAGCGTTCGCGTGCTTGTGCTTTGGCAGTTTCTTCCACCGGCACAAAGTCAATAATATGATTGAAACTGTTAATAAAATCGGGTAATTCTGTTTGTAATGAAATTAGTAAATCCCGATGTTGTGCGTTGCGTTTACCTTTCCACGAAATTTCAATCGGCGTTGGGTAAGTAGTAATTTCGCCCGATAAATTATGTGGTACGAAAGAATCAGGATCTCTTGCCCAAAGTGCTTCATCAATATTGAAGGCTTGTTGTTCTGTTTCACAGGCAATAAGCACTCGTTTACCTAATCGCCACGCTTGAGCGGCAAGTTCACAAGCCTGAGCTTCAGCGGCTGAAATATCGGCTGAATCGGTTTGGCTTAGAAGATAAAATTGCACTTGTTTCACAGCATATTCCTAAACAATATATTGATGTACTTAAACGGTAGATTTTAGCTGAAAATCAGGCAAATATAAAATCTAAGCGGCATTTTTTGCAAAAAATATGCGAAAAAGCACCGCTTGTGGCGTTTTTCAGGAGGTTTGAGGTTGAACTAATTCACTTTTACTTGTTCTAATAGCTGGAATGCACTATTTCCAACGGTGGAAATTGTGTAAAATGAAACCCCAGTCTTATTATGAGGAACTTACTATGGGCTTATTTGATTTCGTAGGCGACATTGGTCGTAAATTATTTAACAAAGAAGAAGATGCTTCAAAAGCCGTTACTGAACATTTGAGCCAAGATAATCCGGGCGTTGAAAATGTGAATGTAACCGTTGAAAATGGTGTAGCGAAAATTTCCGGTATTGCTTCAAGTGCAGCCGCTGTTGAGAAAGCGGTGTTGATGGCAGGTAACGTAGCCGGTATTACTAACGTGAATATTGATGCCTTACAACTTGCAAGAGAAGAACAGTTAGCCGGCGATGATGAGTTTTACGTTATCCAAAAAGGCGATACTTTATGGGAAATCGCAACGAAAGCATACGGCAACGGTGCAAAATATAAAGCGATTGTGGAAGCGAATAAAGAAGTGATTAAAGACGAAAATAAAATCTTCCCAGGTCAAAAAATCCGAATTCCAAAAGGTTTATAATTAAGAAGAGCTAAACTTGTGAAAGTTTAGCTCTTTTTATATAAGAGTAGTTGATAAAAAAGCTCTGCATTTGCAGAGCTTTTGAGTAATTGTTATTTACTTTCTACCGCTTGTTTCACTTCTTCAGCTTTCATTTCAGTTACTTCTTTTAACTCTGCTGCTTTTTCAACTACAGCGTTTTTAGCTGCTTCTGCTTTATCTGATGTTGCTTGTGCGGCTTCTTTAGCTGCTGCTTTTAACTCTGTAGCTTTAGCTTCTGTTGCGACTTTAGCCTCCTCTGCTTTTTCAACTACTGCATTTTTTGTGGCTTCTGTTTTATCTGAAACGGTTTGTGCAGCATCTTTAGTAGCTTCTTTTAATTCTTCCATCTTTGCTTCAGCAGTTACTTTTGCTTCAGCTGCTTTCTCAACTACCGCATTTTTAGCGGCTTCGGCTTTGTCTGCCGTTGCTTGTACAGCTTCTTTGGCTGCTTCTTTTACTTCGTCAGTTTTAGCTTCAGTTACTGCTTTAACTTCTGCTGCTTTCTCAACAACAGAATTTTTAGCTTCTTCCGCTTTATTTGCTGTTGCTTGCATAGCATCTTTCGTTGCCTCTTTAACTTCTGTTGCTTTTTCAACAACTGCTTCTTTCACTTCAGTAGCTTTGTTTACTGTTGCTTGAGTTGCTTCTTTTGCTTGATCACACGCTGCAAGCGTCATTGTTGTACCTAACACTAATAAAGATAAAATTGTTTTTTTCATTCCGAGTTCCTTAAATTAAAAAAATAAACAAATACATTTTGCAATGTATTTGCTTAGGCTGATTAAATCATAAAAAGTTCATATTATAAAAAATGCCTATTAATTTTTAATCAATAGGCATTCTAGTTTAGAGTTTTTTACTCAATATTGGTTGAGCGAGGTGCAGATTGCACTTGGCTTACCGCACTAGTGTAACCACCGAAACCCTTACCGTAGAAATAATATTTAGAATTTTGCCACTGATTAATAGCAAAAGAGTCTAAGCTTTCTGTTGGTGGTGCAGCAACAGTCATTTCCGCTTTGGTATGTTCAGCACGGGAGAATGTGCCTAAGCGACCGTTAAAACTATAGTTGCTTTCATAGCTTGAAACAGGCACTTCAATAACTTGTTGAGATACTGTTTCAATGGCTGGAGCAGAAGTCGCTTTTGATTGAAATTTACCAACACGCTCATTCTTCTCTTTTACCAAATCACGCTCAGAAGGTTGAGTAACCACACTGCCAAATGGAGCAATATGTTCTTTTACTTCTGATTTTTGAATTTCCGGTTCTAATCCTTTTTCTGCTTTAGGCTTAGCGTGTTCCTCTTGTTTTTCTTTGACTAAATCACGATTAGTCGGCTGAGCAACAAATCCACCTAACGGGCTAACAGAAAGTGTTTTCTTATCAGCTGCTTTTTTCTCTGCTTCAACAGGTTGGATTTCTTGCTGTTCAAGCATTTGATCAACCGATAAGAATTGTACTTTTTCTTCCGCTTTTGCCGGAGTTGCAAATTGTACCCAAACTTTACCGCTGGCAAGTTCAGGCGAAGCAACTGCTGAGCTCAATGGCATTGCAGAAGTTGCATTACCACGCTGATTCTCACGACGACGCTGATTACCTACACGTAAATGGCGAGGCAAACGGCGTTGGCGGTTGTTATCACGGCTTTCAGAGTTGTTTTCAGCAATAGCTTCTACTGCTACAAGCGGTTGAATATTACTCGCTACGCTCGCTCCTTCGGAGCCGTTGGCTAAGCCAACGTTCAAACACAAGTGTTTGTCATCATTTTTTTGCACATTTTCAACATCATCTAGTTTAACCGCAAGAGTTTCGACTGTTGATGGTACTAAATTTTCACTTACAGCTTCTACTGCCTCAACACGCACTTTTTTGCGTAATTCACGACGTTGGCGGCGTTCTACTTGGTTTTCTCGTTGATTATTGCGACTTTCCTGTGCATCAGTTACGCCAGCTACTTCTTCAACCACCGCACGACGTTGTTTTTTCTCAGTACGAGTAGCTTTTTCTTCTTGAGACGCTACTTGATTTTGCTGTTGTTTACGCTCTTGATTTTCCGCTTTTGTATTGCGGTTCGGGCGTTCACGACGTTGGCGACGATCACGTTGATTGCGAGATTTCGGTTTCGGTTTTTCTTCCACTTTTTCTTCTGCTGCAAACCAGCCTTTAATCGTTGCCATTAAACGGCTGAATAGAGATGGTTTCGCCGGTTCAACCGGTGTTGGTGCAGGTTGAAGGTTTAGCTCGGTGCTTTGTAATACAGATTCAACGGTAATCACAGGCTCATTGCGAGTTACTAAGGCATCATCATTATGGTTATGTGAATGATGGTGTGGTTCTTCCTCGCTACGTGCCTCGTAATGTTTGGTCAAATCGTAGCTCAAGGTTGGTGTTACTTCATTTTCACGCAGGCGATACACGCTGAAATGTGGGGTTTCCATACTTTCAGACGGTACAACCACAATTTGAACCTCGTGGCGTTTTTCAATGCTTGAAATTGCTTTACGTTTTTCGTTTAATAAATAAGTTGCAATCTGCACCGGCACAATGGTGTGAACTTGAGCCGTGTTTTCTTTAATCGCCTCTTCTTCTAATAAACGTAAGATTGAAAGGGCAATAGACTCATTATCACGCACTTTACCTGTGCCTTGACAACGAGGACAGATATGCGATGAAGCTTCACTTAATGATGGACTTAAACGCTGGCGGCTCATTTCTAACAAACCGAAACGAGAGATGCGAGCAAACTGAATTCTTGCACGGTCTTGACGTGTTGCTTCACGAATGCGGTTTTCCACTTCACGTTGATGACGAACCGGGGTCATATCGATAAAGTCGATCACAATTAAACCGCCCAAATCACGTAAACGTAATTGGCGAGCAATTTCATCTGCCGCTTCTAAGTTAGTGTTAAGGGCAGTTTCTTCAATATCGCCACCGCGAGTTGAACGTGATGAGTTAATATCAATCGCTGTTAAGGCTTCTGTTACATCAATAACAATTGAGCCGCCTGACGGTAAACGTACTTCACGTTGGAATGCAGATTCAATTTGCGATTCAATTTGATAATGGCTAAATAACGGTACTTCGCCTTCGTATAAACGCACACGGTTGATGAAATCAGGGCGAACCAAACGAATGTGATTTTTCGCCTTTTCGAATACTTTTTTGTTGTCGATTAATATTTCACCAATATCACGACGTAAGTAATCACGAATGGCACGTACAATCACATCACTTTCCTGATGGATTAGGAAAGGTGCAGGGCGAGACTCTGCCGCTTTTTTAATGGCGTCCCAATGGTGCAATAGCACTTTTAAGTCCCACTGCAACTCTTCAGGTGATTTTCCCACACCGGCAGTACGTACAATCAAACCGACATCTTCAGGTACATCTAAGCAGTCTAAAGCCTCTTTTAACTCTAAACGCTCATCGCCTTCAATACGGCGGGAAATACCGCCTGCACGCGGATTGTTTGGCATTAAAACTAAGTAACTACCCGCAAGAGAAATGAAAGTGGTTAAGGCTGCACCTTTATTACCACGTTCTTCTTTGCTGACTTGAACGATAACTTCTTGTCCTTCTTGGATAATATCTTTGATATTTGGACGACCGTTAAACACATAGTCTGACGGGAAGTATTCACGGGAAATTTCTTTTAAAGGTAGGAAACCGTGGCGTTCTGCACCGTAATCAACGAATGCTGCTTCAAGGCTTGGTTCAACACGGGTAATTTTACCCTTGTAGATATTAGATTTTTTCTGTTCGTGCCCCGGACTTTCAATATCTAGGTCGAATAAACGCTGCCCATCAACAAGGGCAACACGCAACTCTTCTTTTTGAGTTGCATTGATTAACATTCTTTTCATTGTGTTTTCTCATTATTGTTCATTTTACACGGGCTGTTTGCCCCATTATTCAGGAATGTTTTTATGTCTATCTCACGACTGTCTTAATTCCTAATAAAAGTGTTGATAGTTGTCTTATGTTTACTTTTTCTTGTCTCAAAGAAACTGCAAAATCAATCACTTATGGCTTGCTGAAGATTTTTGCAAGCGGTTATTTTTTGCCAAATTTTTGCAAATTTTCCGTTGCTTTTTACAGGCAAAAATAACAAGGTATTATCGCATTTTACCCCTTTTAAAAGCAAGGTAATTGTAGCCGTTGTTGCGAATTAATTTTATTGAATTTTGTTGTTGAATATAAAAAACACAAGCGGTTAAATTTACAAATTTTTTTGCAAATTTAACCGCTTGTGGGTTATTAAGAAGGGCGAGGGTAAAGTCGGCGAGTGTGAATAATTGTAATAATAAAAATATCTTCTTCAACAATCTCATACACTATTCGATAATTTCGTACAAAAGTTTCTCGTGTGCCGTCATTACGAGTAATGCCAATTGTAGGCATAAATTCAAGCAACTTTAATTTCTTAAAGATATCAGTGTGGAGCTTAATACCACTTTGCTCATAGCCTGTAAATTCAACCACATTATCAATGATTTCATCAATATCATTTTCAGCTTGTGTGGTTAAAATAAGATTAGCCATAAATCACATCTCTGTTTCGGCTTAATTCCATCTCTCTAATTTTACGTTCTAGCTTCTCTTTGGCACGCTGTTTAGCGACTTCAAGCGGAACTCCCTGTCCTGCTCGAGCTTGTTCCCTACCAATACGGATTTTTTCAGCTAAAAACTCATCATATCCTTTTTCTTTTAACATAACTTGCTCCTATTAAAACGGACAATTTTAGAACATTGTCCGCCTTTCATTCTAGTTTGTCAAATTAGTCGCTTGTTAGTTAGATGCCGAGTTGTTCCCAAATCTCATCAACACGTTTTACCACACTTTCATCTTTTTCGATAGGTGTTCCCCATTCACGGGTGGTTTCGCCAGCCCATTTGTTGGTAGCATCAATCCCCATTTTTGAGCCTAAGCCGGCAATTGGCGAGGCAAAATCAAGATAATCAATCGGGGTGTTTTCAATTAATGTAGTATCTCGTGCCGGATCGCAACGGGTGGTGATCGCCCAAATCACATCTTTCCAATCTCGAGCGTTCACATCATCATCACACACAATTACAAATTTGGTGTACATAAATTGGCGTAAGAATGACCAAACGCCCATCATTACCCGTTTAGCGTGCCCTGCGTATTGCTTTTTCATCGTAACGACTGCTAAACGATAGGAGCAGCCTTCCGGTGGCAGATAGAAATCGACAATTTCAGGGAATTGCTTCTGTAAAATTGGAATAAAGACTTCATTTAACGCTTCGCCTAACACCGCCGGCTCATCAGGTGGTCTGCCTGTGTAGGTACTATGATAAATCGCATCTTTTCGCATTGTGATATGGGTAACGGTAAACACGGGGAAGTATTCTTGTTCGTTGTAGTAACCCGTGTGGTCGCCGTAAGGACCTTCTAATGCGGTTTCCTCTAAATCAATGTAGCCTTCAAGTACAATTTCTGCACTTGCCGGCACTTCTAAATCATTTGAAATCGATTTTACCACTTCCGTTTTATTACCACGTAAAAGCCCGGCGAATGCGTATTCCGAGAGTGTATCGGGAATTGGCGTAACGGCGGCTAAAATCGTTGCCGGATCTGCCCCAATGGCAACTGAAACAGGGAATGGTTTATCGGGGTTTTCGGCTTTCCACTCTTGGAAATCTAACGCCCCGCCACGATGCGAGAGCCAACGCATAATGAGCTTGTTTTTGCCGATTAATTGTTGGCGATAAATCCCTAGATTTTGGCGTTTTTTGTACGGACCTTGCGTAATCGTCAGCCCCCAAGTAACGAGTGGGGCTATATCGCCTTTCCAGCAGTGCATAATAGGCAACTTAGTGAGATCGACCTCATCGCCCGAAATAACCACTTGCTGGCATTCTGCTCGACTTAACACTTTCGGCGGCATATTGAGAATTTGCTTCCATTGCGGCAGCTGCCCGATTAAATCCTTGAAACCTTTTGGCGGCTCAGGCTCTTTTAAAAAGGCGAGCAGTTTACCTAGTTCACGCAGGGCTTTGGTATCTTCTTGCCCCATTCCCATCGCCACTCGTTTTGGTGTGCCGAATAAATTGCATAGTACAGGAATTTGGCTACCCTTAGGGTTTTCAAACAACAATGCCGGTCCACCTTTTCTTAAGGTTCTATCGGCAATTTCCGTCATTTCTAAATAAGGGTCGATTTCTTGTTTAATACGAACTAACTCACCTTGTGCTTCAAGTAAATCAAGAAATTCTCGTAAATTTTTATATTTCATAGCGGTCATATTTTTGAAGTTTTTTGCAAGTATATAGAAAAATGCGGATGAAAAATACCCATAAAAAATTTATAGAAATTTTATTTGGTTTTGCTAGAATACGTTGATTTCAAATTTATAAAAGGAGATTTTATGTTTAAGAAAACATTGATTGGCTTAGCAGTTTTAGGGGCGGGAGTTGCTCAAGCGGATGTATTAACCAGCATCAAACCGTTGGGCTTTATCGCCAATGCGATTACTGATGGCGTTACTGAAACCAAAGTATTATTACCGGTAACCGCTTCTCCGCACGATTACAGCTTGAAACCGTCAGATGTATCGCAGTTACAATCTGCTCAATTAGTGGTTTGGGTGGGCGATGGTTTAGAAAGTTTCCTCGAAAAAAGCATCGAAAAACTGCCGAAAGAGAAGGTATTAACCCTTGAGAATGTCGAAGCGATTGAAGAGTTGGTGGAAAAAGCGAGCGATAAAAAAGAAGATGCTCACGACCACGATCACAAGCATTCACACGATCATAAACACGAACATAAAGGGCATAGCCACAAGCACGATGATCATCACGGTCATAGCCACGATGAAGACTGGCATATTTGGTTATCAAGTGAAGCGAGTGAGTTAGCGGCGGAACAAATTGCTGCACGCTTAAGTGAACAATTACCGGAACAAAAAGCCAAAATTGCAGAAAATCTTGCAAAATTCAAAGCAAATTTAACCGCTAAAAAAGCAGAAATTGCGAAGCAATTAGAGCTGGTGAAAGCCAAAGGCTATTACACTTTCCACGATGCTTACGGTTATTTTGAAAGAGAGTATGGTTTAAATTCATTAGGTTCATTTACCATTAACCCAACGGTTGCACCGGGTGCGAAAACACTTGCCGCAATCAAGAAAAATATTGCTAAAAACAAAGCACAATGTTTATTTGCTGAGCCACAATTTACCCCGAAAGTAATTGAGACTTTAGCTAAAGAAACGAACGTAAATGTAGGGCAATTAGACCCACTAGGTGCGAAAGTTCAACTCAGTGCAACTGCTTATCCTGAGTTTTTACAGGCACTAGCTAACGAATTTAGCCAATGTTTATCAAAGTAAGATAAAAAATAACCCCATTTAAGTGAATTAAATGGGGTTTGTTTTATTCTTCTTTCACGATAATTTTCTTACCATTAGTAAAATCAATCTGCTTGGCAACAGTAATATGACCAATTGGGGTTTCAAGTGAAGCGAATAGCGGTCTAACGCTTTCAGGTATTTTATCTAATAATAAGGTAAGCGTAACGGTTTCTTTTTGCTTCGGCTCTAATGCTTGTTCAAATACTGGTGTGATATTTTCTTGAAGAAAGAAAATTTGCTCATTTACCGTAAATGCAGAAGCCCAGTGTAAACCTTTAATCTTGCTTCTACCTTTATTTGTTACTTCATAAACGAATATTGCAACAGGTTGGTTATCTTGTACAGCATTGATTCGCTGCATTAGATTGATAGTTACATTTTTATTAAACGAATCAAGCCCTTGCACTTGCGGAGTTTTAGATGTTGCTTTTTTACTTGTATTGGCTTGAGATTTATCATTAGCCAATTTTTTTGTATTGGCTGTAGAATTTTTTTTGTTTGCTTCCGTTTTTTTAGTATTTGTAGTATTTGCTTTTTGAGTTGTTGTGTTCTTTGTATTCATTGATTTTGTTGGCTCCGCCGCTTGTACATTAAATGCTAACAATGAAATCAAAGGCAGTGCCAACAGAAGTTTCTTAATAGACATAATATTCCTCTAGTAATTTAATTTGCAAAATTGAGTAAAAATTTGACCGCTTGTAGTCAGTAAAATTTACCCATTAGGCTTTTTTCAAAAATTCAGATTTCAGCATAATTTTGCCACAATCTACATTGTGATCGCCTTTTGCTAAACGAATCCCTTTGAATTTAGTGCCTTTTTTCAAGACTTCTGATGATCCTTTTAATTTCAAATCTTTGATTAATAGTACATCATCACCATCCGATAATAAATTACCATTACTGTCTTTTACAATTAAGACATCTTCGTCTTGAGTGGTCTCTTCACCATTCCATTCGTAGGCACAATCAGGGCAAACAAATTGAATAGAATCATGATAAGTATTTTCGCCTTTGCATTCAGGGCATACAGGGTATGTCATAATATTTTCTTCTCATTGGTTTATGTTAAAAATGGCATTATATAATAAAAAGCAATAAAAAGATAAATGAACAATTTTTAACAATTGTAAAGAAAAGTCAGTTAGAATAAGAGCAGATTAAAGCAAAAGGAGGCAACTATGATAGTCGATCCAAATTATCAACAAGAATTAGAAAAATATGAAAATCCTGTGCCGAGCCGAGAGTTTATTTTAAATACTATTCGTGAACATAACGCACCGATGAGTCGTGATGAGTTGCTCGAAGCATTTCACATTTATGATGAAGAACGAATGGAGGGTGTTCGCCGCCGTTTACGGGCAATGGAAAATGACGGCGAGTTAGTGTTTACTAAAGGTAAACGTTATGCCTTGCCTGAAAAGATGGATTTATTGAAAGGGACAGTGATTGGTCATCGTGATGGCTATGGTTTTCTACAAGTAGAAGGGCACGAAAAACTCACGACGAAAAATGAGGATTGGTTTATTCCTAATGCTCAAATGGTAAAAGTAATGCACGGTGATTTTGTACTGGCACAGCCGAACGGCACAGATAGAAGAGGTCGTAAAGAAGTGCGTATCGTGCGTGTGCTGGAAGCCCGTAAAAAGCAGATTGTTGGGCGATTCTTCCTGGAAAGTGGTATCGGTTTCGTTGTGCCTGACGATAGCCGTATCAATCAAGATATTCTAATCCCTGATGAGCATCGTATGGGAGCAAGAATGGGACAGGTTGTTGTGGTGGAATTGCAAGAACGCAAAGCCGGTTTTAACCGCCCGGTGGGTTTTATTACGGAGATTTTAGGCGATAATTTAGCACCGGGTATGGAAATCGAAATTGCATTACGCAATCACGATATTCCACACGTTTGGTCAGAAGGGGTAGAAAAGCAAATTCGTCAATTTACTAGCGAAGAAGTGCCGGAAGAAGCGAAGCAGGGGCGTATTGATTTACGTGATTTACCGCTCATTACTATTGATGGCGAAGATGCTCGTGATTTTGACGATGCGGTCTTTGCCAAAAAAGAGGGTAACGGTTGGCGTTTGTGGGTAGCTATTGCTGATGTGAGCTATTATGTCCGCCCGAAAACGGCGTTAGATTTGGAAGCACTTAATCGAGGTAACTCGGTTTATTTCCCGAATCGAGTGATTCCAATGCTACCCGAAGTTCTTTCAAATGGCTTGTGTTCATTAAATCCACAGGTTGATCGTCTCTGTTTAGTGGCGGAAATGTCGGTTTCCAACAAAGGGGAATTGGTCGATTACAAATTCTATGAAGCAGTAATGAATTCACACGCTCGCCTGACCTATACCAAAGTTTGGAAAATGTTAGAAGGCGATGAAATTTTGCGTGAGCGTTATGCACCATTAGTGCCACATATTGAAGAGCTTTATGCGATGTTCCAAACTTTAATGAAAGCTCGTCAAAAGCGAGGGGCAATTGAGTTTGAAACCATTGAAAATCAATTTATTTTCAATCCACAAGGGCGAATTGAACGCATTGAGCCGCTTATCCGCAATGATGCACACAAATTAATTGAAGAGTGTATGATTTTAGCAAACATCGCGGCGGCTCGTTTTGTAGAAAAAGCAAATGAACCCGCACTTTATCGTATCCACGATAAACCAAGTGAAGAAAAATTATTGAGTTTTAAATCCTTTGTGCGTGAATGCGGCTTAACGTGGGACGTTGGACTTGATCCGCAACCTAAAGATTACGGCGTATTATTAAACCAAATTGCCGAACGTGCCGATAAAGAGCTTATTCAAACAATGTTACTTCGTTCTCTTAAACAAGCCGTTTATGCGGCGGATAACATCGGACATTTTGGCTTAGCATTAACCGAATATGCTCACTTTACCTCGCCAATTCGCCGTTATCCTGATTTGTTATTGCACCGTGCGATTAAATATTTAATCGAAAAAGGCAAGGGCAATACACGTCATTATACTGATGGCGGTGGTTATCACTACAAGTTAGATGATATGGACGCATTTGGAGATAAATGTTCTGCTACCGAACGCCGAGCAGATGAAGCGACCCGTGATGTGGCAGATTGGCTGAAATGTGAGTTTATGCAGGATCATATCGGCGAAGAGTTTGATGGTGTAATTTCAAGCGTAACAGGATTTGGCTTATTTGTGAAACTTAATGAGCTATTTATTGATGGTTTGGTTCATATTTCAACCTTAGATAATGACTACTACCATTATGATGCAGACAGACAACGTTTGGTGGGCGAAAGTGGCATCATTTATCGCTTAGGTGATACTGTTCGAGTAAAAGTGATCAACGTGAATTTAGATGAAAAGAAAATTGACTTTGAGTTGCTAACTGAACATAAAACGACAGGTAAAACGGCGAGAAAAAAGGCAAAAGCCGCAGCGAAACCTGTTTTCAAAGAACCAAAAACCGTAAAAAAAGCGAAGAAAACCACAGAGAAAAAACCGGTAAAATCTGCAAAAAAACGGACAAAAACGACCGCTAGTAAGTCAAAGAAGAAATAGAAAATGGATTATAAAAAACAGATTTTGTGTAGCATTTTGTTTGCAGTTGTTATCGCAATAATCAGCTACTTCATTTTTAGCTATATTCCCTTTGATTGTAATGATTTGACTAAACTCAATGATTACCAACGTTTAGAATGCCGTACCGCAGAAGTGCTGGGTATTTATTACTGGCTACCTCACACCACAACCTTGTTTTTCGGGGCTATTCTGTTTTATTGGGCTGTTTATGGTTTGGTATCGTTAGTGCAATCCGTGTTAAAACGCTAACAAGCGGTTAAATTTGAGCAAACATTTGCAAATATTGAAAGACCTATCTTTTCAGATAGGTCTTTTTATTTTGTAAATAAATGAAAACTCCTTGATAGATGTATCACGAATAGATAAAATCCCCCAATTAAGTGGGAAAAAGTGGTGGATTGTGGATCTTTTTCTTAAATTTAACATTATTTAACTAAGGCGAAGAATCAAAATGTTTCGTGGTGCAAGTTCAATCAGTATTGATAGTAAAGGGCGGATCGCTATTCCGACCCGCTACCGTGCAGAACTTCTCGAAAAACATCACGGAATTTTAGTTTGCACAGTCGATATTCGTCAGCCTTGTTTGCTACTTTACCCTTTGCACGAATGGGAAATTGTTGAGCAGAAATTACTGGCATTATCAAATTTTGACCCCGTTCAACGCCGTATTCAGCGTGTAATGCAAGGCTTTGCAACCGAATGTGAAATGGACTCGGCAGGTCGTATTTTACTTAGCCCTACACTTCGCCAACACGCTCAATTAGATCAACAGATTATGTTGGTTGGGCAATTAAACAAATTTGAAATCTGGCAAGATAAACAATGGCAAGCCCAAATTGCTGAAGATCTTGCATTTGGTGGTTCAGCAGAAATGTTGGATTGCGATGCCTTAAAAAATTTATCGCTATAGTAATTGGAAAGAAAAATGAGCGAAACACCGAAACATATTACAGTATTATTGCACGAAGCCGTTGATGGCTTAGCAATTAAGCCTAACGGTATCTATATTGATGGTACTTTTGGGCGTGGTGGACATTCTCGCTTAATTTTATCCAAATTAGGCGAAAATGGACGCTTGATTGCAACAGATCGTGATCCTCGAGCGATCGCAGAAGCTCAAACCATTAACGATCCACGTTTTCAGATTGAACACACTGCTTTTTCTGTCATTCCTGAAATTTGTGAACGAATGGGATTGGTTGGCAAAATTGACGGCATTTTACTTGATTTGGGCGTTTCTTCTCCACAACTTGATGAAGCTGAAAGAGGCTTCAGCTTTATGCGTGATGGACCACTTGATATGCGTATGGATACCACCAAAGGATTATCAGCCTCAGAGTGGTTAGCTCAAGTATCTGTTGAAGATTTAGCTTGGGTGCTTAAAGAGTTTGGCGAAGAACGCTTTGCCAAACGCATTGCACAAGCGGTCGTTTCTTACAATAAATCTGCAAGTGAGAAAATTTCTCGCACGTTGCAACTCGCCCAAATTATTAGCGATGCCGTGCCGTTTAAAGATAAGCATAAACACCCGGCAACTCGTTCTTTCCAAGCAATTAGAATTTTTATTAACAGCGAATTAGATGAACTGGAAAAAGCTCTCAATTCCGCATTAACCGTATTAGCTCCAGAAGGGCGTTTGTCTATTATTAGCTTCCACTCACTTGAAGACAGAATGGTCAAGCAGTTTATGCGTAAACATAGCAAAGGTATGGACGTACCTCGAGGTTTGCCTATTTTGGAAGCTGAATTGAATAAAAATATTCCACTTAAAACCATTGGAAAAGCGATTATGCCAAGTGAAGCAGAGATTGAAGCAAACGCTCGCTCACGTAGTGCGGTGCTCCGAATTGCAGAAAAACGCTAGTAACGTTAAGTAAATGAAAGGAATGAAAATGTCTAACGAACGCTATCCGTTACACCAAATTATTATTGACGATATTTTTAGTCATAACAAAGTTGCGATTTTACTGCTAATTGGAGTGGTTATTTCAGCGGTTGCAACAATTTGGGTAACGCACCAAACCCGTTTGTCTGTTAGTGAACAAGGGCAATTAATTTCCGCTAATCAGAAGCTGGAGAGCCAATATACCAATTTGTTATTGGAAGAAAATAGCCGTAGTGGAAGAGCGAGAGTTGATGCCGCTGCAGAATCTTTCGGTTTACAGCCAATTAAAAAAGAACAAGAAATAATTTTAGTTGAATAGAAAATGGTCAAGTCAGTTAAAGTAAAACCTAAACAAAAAGCCCCAATTGCAGAGCCAACAAAAGTAGAAGGTAAAAAATTACCTAGTTTTTTACCGAAACGCTTCTGGGTGGTGGCACTGTTAATGGTGGTAATGGTAGTAGGGCTCTTAGCTCAAGCTGCTTATATTCAACTTATTGATTCTGAACGATTAATTAAAGAAGCAAATAACCGCTCGCTTCGTACTAAAGAATTGCAATTCACGCGTGGGAGGATTTTAGATCGCAATGGGCGTTTCCTTTCCATTAGTGTTCCAATGTATTCTTTAACACTTGATCCAAGAGAATATTTCGATACTAAGCTAAGACGTTCCAACGAAAGCTGGCGAGCGTTGGCGATTGAAATGGAAACGTCAAAAAGTAAGATTGAAGCCAGTGTGAATAAATTTATTGAGAAAAAGAATATCTCAAAAGAGAAAGTAGATTTTGACCCTCGCTCTATTTTAAACACCAAAAGTGAAGGTTATTGGACACAACTTGCACAAGTTACAGGCTTAGATTACAACGCGTTAATAGAGAAAGTGAGAAATAATCCAAGTTCTGTTTTCGTTCGTTTAGATCAGGAACACTGGGAACTAGAACGCCGGAAATTCCAAGCACTAAGCAAAGAAATCGGGCGGTCTTATAATGACATAATGGACGAGCTTTACAGCAAAAATCGCCAACGTTTTGTCTATTTGTCTCGCCATCAATCAGAAGCGATTAGTGAGTATGCGAAAGAACTTGATATTGATGCGTTAGTGATTAAAGGTGAATCTCGCCGTTTTTATCCATTATCAGAAGAAGCTTCGCAACTTATTGGCTTTACCGATAAAGACGATATGAATGGCTCGGAAGGCTTAGAACGTAGTTTTAACTCTTTGCTGATTGGTAAAAACGGTAAACAAATAATCCGTAAAGATGCTAAAGGCAATATTGTTGAGAATATTCGTTCGGAAAAACAATACGATCCGCAAGATGTAATGCTCAGTATCGATGAAGAGTTGCAATCTATGGTGTACCGTGAAATCAAAAAAGCGGTGCAGGAAAATAATGCAGAATCAGGCACAGCAGTATTAGTTGATGTTCAAACAGGCGAAGTATTGGCAATGGCAAATGCACCGTCATTTAATCCAAACAAACGTGATAGCTTTAAACCAGAGCTTATGCGTAACCGTGCGATTACCGATACTTTTGAGCCGGGTTCAACAGTAAAACCTTTTACTGTATTAACCGCCTTACATAATAAAGTAACTTATAAAGATGAAGTTATCGGTACAAGACCTATTGTAATAAATGGACATACCATTAAAGACGTTGCCCCTAGAGATAGCTTGACTATCACAGGTATTTTACAAAAATCCAGTAACATTGGCGTAAGTAAATTAGCCTTAAGAATGCCTGCTAATGCGTTAGTGGATACTTACACTAAAGTGGGTTTTGGTAAAGATACAGGTTTAGGTTTAGGCGAACAACGAGGTACAAACGGAGATCGTAAACGCTGGGCAGATATTGAACGAGCAACACTTTCTTATGGTTACGGTTTGAATGTTACGCCACTTCAGCTTGCTCGAGCTTATGCAACCTTAGGCAGCTTCGGGATTTATCGCCCACTTTCTATTACCAAAGTAGATCCCCCTGTTATTGGCGAGCGAGTTCTACCAGAAAAAACCACCCGTGAAGTAGTGCAGATGATGGAAAGCGTTGCTGCAAAAGGCGAAGGTGGACACCGTGCTGCGGTTGATGGCTACCGTGTTGCAATCAAAACAGGTACGGCTCGTAAGTTAGAAAACGGTAAATATGTGGAGAAATATATCGCCTATACCGCAGGTCTTGCCCCGGCAAGCGATCCTCGTTTTGCTTTAGTAGTACTCATTAATGAGCCGAAAGCAGGTAACTATTATGGTGGTTTTGTATCAGCCCCACTATTCTCTCGTATTATGGGCTATACGCTAAAACAACGTAATATTAAGCCGGATAATTTAACGTCAGACACACAAAGTGCCGTGCGTGAAATCAAATTAGAACGTAGTATCAATTAAGGTCAGCTATGAAACGTTTACTTCCTTTTCTCACAGAGCTTGATGCTTGGGTTGAAGAACTCACCGAGCTAAAGCAAATGACGTTAGACAGCCGCCAAGTTCAACAAGGCGACTTATTTATTGCTCTTAAAGGTCATCAAGTTGATGGTAGAAAATTTATCCCAAACGCTATCGAGAAAGGGGCTAAAATTATTTTAGCTGAAGCGGAAGAAGATCAAATTGAAGTTGAGCTTTCCCCACAATTTGCAAAATTTAACTTAGATCGTACCGCTTGTTGTAAAGTCATTTCTGTGCCTCAATTATCAAAATTGCTGTCTGCTATCGCAGGAGCGTTTTACGATAATCCATCACAAAAATTAGTGTTAGCAGGCATTACCGGCACAAACGGCAAAACGACAACCGCTCAACTGTTGGCTCAATGGCATAACTTGTTAGGCGGAAAATCAGCGGTAATGGGAACAATCGGTAACGGCTTATATGGCAAGGTACAAGAAGCAGTAAACACTACCGGCTCAGCCATTGAAATTCAACGTAACCTTGCTGATTTTGTGAAACTGGGTGCAGATTTTTGTGCGATGGAAGTCAGCTCTCACGGTTTAGCTCAATTTAGAGCAGAAGCTTTGGAGTTTGATTTAGCGATATTCACTAACTTAAGCCGCGATCATCTTGATTACCACAACACAATGGAAGAATATGCAGAAGCGAAATTCCGCTTGTTTAGTGAACTTAATACGAAAGCTCAAGTAATTAACGCCGATGATGATATTGGTTCTGAATGGCTTAGCAAGTTACCCAATGCAGTGGCAGTAAGTACTCGCCCGGATTTCAGCACTAACCATAAATTTATAAAAGCGACTGCCGTGAAATTTACGCTACAAGGTGCAACCATTAAATTTGAATCAAGCTGGGGAAATGGTGAATTACGCAGTAGTTTAATCGGGGCTTTCAACGTAAGTAATATTTTAACTGCTTTTGCTGGCTTGCTTGCATTAGGTTTTGATATTCAAACACTCATCAAAACAGCTCCGCAATTAGTTGGTGTGGCTGGCAGAATGGAATGTATCACAAGCCCAAATAAACCAATGGTGATTGTGGACTACGCCCATACACCTGATGCATTAGAAAAAGCACTACAAGCAGCTCGTCTACATTGTGAAGGTGAACTCTGGTGCATTTTCGGCTGCGGCGGAGACCGTGATACGGGCAAACGCCCATTAATGGCAAAAATTGCCGAGCAATTAGCAGATAACGTGATCGCAACCGATGATAACCCTAGAACCGAAGATAACCAAAAAATTATGGCGGATATCTTCAAAGGTTTTGAAAACCAATCTGCGGTACAAGTGATCCACAACCGTGAGCAAGCGATTAAAACTGCCATTGAGCAAGCAAAATCTATCGATGTGATTTTAATTGCCGGCAAAGGGCACGAGGATTATCAGATTATTGGGACGGAGAAGTTGCATTTTTCAGATCAGGAAGTTTCTAGGAAGTATTTAGTATCTTAATCAAATATCCCCCTCCCCTCTTTTCTAAAGACGGGTGATCGTGCAGAGCGTATTTTGAGTTCATCTGGCTATTTGTAATTTTATGTAGAAAAATGAACTTCAAATTTGTGGAGATCTAGTCCCCCTCTTTGAGCTACGAGGGGCTAGGGGAGATTTATTCGCTTCGCTCACACTGAGTGCCGTTGCTAAAGCAACGTTCAAACGCAAGCGTTTGTGGCAGGATTAATTAACACTCGTAGCTAATTATTAAAGAAAAACAAAATGATAAAACTAACAACCCAACAAATCGCTGAAATCCTAAACGCTCGCCTTATCGGCAACGGCGAAACTGCGGTAGAAACAACCAGCACAGACACCCGACAAGCGGTCGAAAATGGTTTATTTTTTGCATTAAAAGGCGAAAATTTTGATGCCCATCACTACCTCGAAAATGCTGTTGCTCAAGGCTGCGTTGCGGTTGTCGTTGAGCGTGAGTGTGAAATTAACGTACCACAAATTGTGGTGGTAGATACTCGCCTTGCATTGGGTGAATTGGCGAAGTGGTTAAAAGCAAAACTGAATCCGAAAACGGTGGCGATGACAGGCTCTTCCGGTAAAACGACAGTGAAAGAGATGACTGCAAAAATTCTACAAAAAATGACCGCTTGTGAAGAGGAAGTTTTATACACTTGTGGTAATTTAAACAATGATTTAGGCGTACCAATGACATTGCTCCGATTAACCGAACAGCATAAATATGCGGTAATTGAACTGGGAGCAAATCATATTGGTGAAATTGCTTATACGACTGAAATTACCAAACCTGATGCGTGCTTAGTGAATAATGTAGCCGCTGCTCACTTAGAAGGTTTTGGTTCACTTGAAGGTGTGGCACAGGCAAAAGGTGAAATTTATCGTGGTTTGAAAGAAGGTGGAAAAGCCATTATCAATTTGGCTTTCTATTATCCACAATGGCAGAAGGAAATTGGTTCAAACGAAATTCAATCTTTCTCTTATATCGGCTCAGATTCGGATTCATACGCGGATTACTGGGCAGATGATGTGGAATTATTGCTAAATGGCTCACGTTTTATGCTTCATACACCACAAGGCGAAATTGAAATTGAGCTTCCTTATTTAGGCAACCATAATGTGAGTAACGCGTTAGCGGCAACCTCGCTTGCAATGTCGGTTGGAGCAACCTTAGAGGCAGTTAAAGCCGGACTTGAGCAACGTTCAATGGTAAAAGGGCGTTTGTATCCCGTACAAATTAATGATAACTGTTTATTTATTGATGATACTTACAATGCCAATGTGGATTCAATGAAGTCGGCAATTTCAGTGCTACAAAATTACCCTGCATACCGAATTTTTGCGGTAGGCGATATGGCAGAATTAGGTGAGGAAAGTGGTAAATGTCATCAAGAAGTGGCAGATTTTGCTCAACAAGCGGAGCTGGATTTGATTTTGAGTTTTGGTAAAGAGAGTGCGGTTATTAGCCAAAATTCACAACATCACTTTACCGATAAGCAGCAAATGGTTGAATTTTTAACACCGATTATTTTGCAAAAAATCGAACAAAAACAACCGCTTGTATTACTTGCAAAAGGCTCTCGTAGCCAAAAGATGGAAACTGTGATTTCCGAGCTTTGTAAACAATTTAATATCAATTTTTAATTTTATTATTTTTAAGGACTAAGCAATGTTAGTTTGGCTTGCAGAACTACTGGTGCAATATAATACCGCATTTAACGTGGTCTCTTATATCACCTTCCGTGCCATTATGGCGTTATTAACAGCAATGGGGATTGGGCTTTGGATCGGACCAAAGGTCATTAGACGTTTACAGATCTTAAAATTTGGTCAAGAAGTGCGTAATGAGGGTCCGGAAAGCCACTTTAAAAAACGTGGTACGCCAACAATGGGCGGTATTATGATTTTAGCGGCTATTGGTGTGAGTACGTTACTTTGGGCGGATCTTCGCAACTCTTATGTTTGGTTTACCTTATTTGTATTATTTGGCTACGGAGTGGTTGGTTTTGTTGATGATTATCGCAAGATATCCCGTAAAAACACAGACGGCTTAATTGCCCGTTGGAAATATTTCTGGTTATCCGCAATCGCTTTAGTGGCGGTTTTTGGTATGTATGCGGTCGGAAAAGATACAGCAGCTACTCAATTAGTTGTACCGTTCTTTAAAGATGTGATGCCACAATTAGGCGTGTTTTACATTATCCTTGCTTACTTTGTGATTGTCGGTACAAGTAATGCTGTAAACTTAACAGACGGTTTAGACGGCTTGGCGATAGTGCCGATCATTCTGGTTGCTTCTGCTTTTGCATTGATTGCTTGGGCAACAGGTAACTTCAATTTTGCACAATATTTACACATTCCATTTATTCCAAACACATCGGAATTAGTTATTTTATGTACGGCAATTGTTGGAGCAGGTTTAGGCTTCTTGTGGTATAACACCTATCCGGCTCAAGTATTTATGGGTGATGTAGGCTCACTTTCATTAGGTGGAGCATTAGGCATTATCGCGGTATTAGTTCGTCAAGAATTGCTATTAGTTGTGATGGGCGGTGTATTTGTAGTTGAAGCCCTCTCGGTTATTTTACAGGTCGGTTCTTATAAATTACGCCAAAAACGAATTTTCCGAATGGCACCTATTCATCATCACTTTGAATTAAAAGGCTGGCCAGAGCCACGAGTGATTGTCCGCTTCTGGATTATCACACTAATGTTAGTATTAATAGGCTTAGTTACCCTGAAATTACGTTAATTGATAAGGTGCGTTTTTTACGCACCTTATGCTGTTTTTTAGATTTAGAGAAAAAATTATGCAAAACCAATATCAAGGCAAAACAGTAACTGTTATCGGATTAGGTACAACAGGATTATCTTGTGTTGATTTCTTTAAGAAAAAGAAAGCGAATATCCAAGTAATTGACACTCGAGCTAATCCGGCAGGTGCCGATAAACTCGATAAAACGATTCCTTTACACACCGGTGGATTAAACAGTGAGTGGTTGCTCAAGTCAGATTTAATCGTCATTAGTCCAGGTTTGGCATTAGCAACGCTTGAAATTCAGCAAGCGATCCAAGCCGGTGTTGAAGTAGTGGGTGATGTAGAACTATTTTGTCGTGAAGCGAAAGCCCCGATTATTGCCATTACAGGATCGAACGGTAAAAGCACAGTAACAACTTTAACTGCTGAAATGGTTAAACAAGCAGGCTTGAAGGTTGGAATGGGGGGCAATATTGGTGTGCCGGTGTTAAGTCTATTAGACGAAGATTATGATCTTTTTGTGCTAGAACTTTCCAGCTTCCAACTTGAAACCACTTATTCACTGAAAGCGAAAGCAGCAACGATTTTAAACATCAGCGAAGACCATATGGATCGCTATGATGCAATTGCGGATTACCGTAATGCCAAATTGCGTATTTATGAAAATGCCGAAAACATTGTCGTAAATGGTGAAGACGCTCAAACTTACCCTGAACAAGCGGTCAAAAATTTAATCCGTTTTGCAGAACAGAATGCAGAATACACAATGCGTAATGGTGTACTTTATGCAGGAGATACTGCCATTATTAACACCAACCAAATGTTAATTAGCGGTCGTCATAATGAGATGAATGCACTCGCTGCAATGGCATTGGCAGAAGCTGCCAATGTTCCTCGTGAGGGTATCGTCAAAGCATTACAAACTTATGGAGGATTGCCTCATCGCTTTCAAGCTGTTGCCACCAATGATGGCGTACGTTGGGTCAATGATTCCAAAGCAACTAATGTGGGCAGTACCATTGCTGCACTAAATGGGCTGAGCGTAGCCGGTACACTCTATTTATTACTCGGTGGTGATGGCAAAGCAGCTGATTTCTCTGAACTTAAGCCGTTAATTAATAAGCCAAATATTGTTTGTTACTGCTTCGGGCAAGATGGCAACGAATTAGCAAAATTAAGCGAACAAAGTGTATTGGTAGAAACAATGCAAGAAGCGATTACTGCTATTCGCCCACAACTCAAAAAAGGCGATATGGTTTTACTTTCTCCTGCTTGTGCGAGTTTAGATCAGTTTAAAAACTTTGAACAACGTGGCGATGTGTTTGTTTCGTTGGCACAAGGACAAGAAGCATAATGTTAGAAAAATTTAAAACAGAATGGGATAAATGGGTCAGACTAACCCCTTCTAATTCGCTTTATGACAGAACTCTAATTTGGTTATTTTTAGGGTTACTGGTTATTGGATTTGTGATGGTTACGTCCGCTTCTATCCCTGTCAGTACAAGGCTTAATGACGATCCATTCTATTTTGCCATTCGTGATGGTTTGTATATTATTGCCTCAATTATTTTTTGCTATATTTTTGTACAAATTCCTGTCGAAAAATGGGAAAAATATAATGTCGCATTATTTTTTATTGCCATTAGTTTTTTGATTGCAGTATTAATTTTCGGTAGATCGATTAATGGTGCAGTGCGTTGGATTCCGTTGGGTATTCTTAACTTCCAGCCTGCGGAATTAGCAAAATTAGCAGTAATTTGCTATTTTGCCAGCTTTTATGTGCGTAAATATGATGAAATCCGTAAGGAAAAAGCCAGCTTTTGGCGACCGGCGGTAATTTTATTTGTATTCGGTTTCCTCTTAATTTTACAACCCGACTTGGGAAGTACCTTTGTATTATTTGTGCTCACATTTTCAATGTTGTTTATTGTAGGGGCAAAAATTATGCAATTTATGTTTTTAGGCGTGGTAGGAACAGTCTTATTTGCGGTACTGATTTTGACTTCTGAATATCGTCTAAAACGTGTTACTTCTTTTATGGATCCATTTGCCGATGCGTATGGAGATGGTTTCCAGCTCTCTAATTCACAAATGGCATTCGGGCAAGGTAAATTCTGGGGGCAAGGTTTAGGAAATTCAGTCCAAAAATTAGAATATTTACCGGAAGCTCATACCGACTTTGTTATGGCAGTTGTGGGTGAAGAATTTGGCTTTTTCGGCATTCTTTGTATTGTTCTTTTATTGATATTATTAACGGTTCGAGCCTTAAAAATTAGCAAAGAGTCTTTAATTTTAGAAGAACGCTTTAAAGGCTATATGGCATTTGGTATTGCGATTTGGATTTTCTTGCAAGGTTTTGTAAATTTAGGTGTAGCATCGGGGTTACTACCAACCAAAGGTTTAACCTTCCCCTTAGTGAGCTATGGTGGATCAAGTTTGGTGATTATGTCGATTGCGATTGCAGTATTGCTGAGAATCGATCACGAAAACAGAGCTGAGCGAATTGGGCACGCTAAAATCAAAAGTGTGTAGTACAAGCTATTCTGATTTAAAAATTGCAAATAAATAAAGAATTTTAACCGCTTGTATTTACTTAAAAAGAGATAAATCAAGTAGAATAATACGTTTTCCTATTAAAAAGAGTTAAAAATGGCTAAAAAATTATTAGTGATGGCAGGCGGTACCGGCGGACACGTTTTTCCTGCAATTGCGGTAGCGAGAGAGCTACAAAAACAAGGCTGGCAAATCCGCTGGCTCGGCACGAAAGATAGAATGGAAGCCACTCTTGTGCCAAAACACGGCATAGATATTGATTTTATCGAAATTTCCGGCTTGCGTGGCAAAGGGCTTGGGACATTATTAAAAGCCCCTTTTGCGATCTTTAAAGCTGTGATGCAAGCTCGAAAAATCATTAAAGACTATCAACCGGATGCTGTATTAGGTATGGGAGGCTATGTTTCCGGACCAGGCGGTATCGCAGCAAAATTATGCGGTGTACCGGTAATTTTACACGAGCAAAATGCGGTAGCGGGTTTAACTAATGTATGGCTTTCAAAAATTGCCCGTAAGGTATTACAAGCTTTTCCAACGGCGTTTAATGATGCGGAAGTGGTAGGTAATCCGGTGCGTGAAGATTTATCCGCTTTACCTTTACCAAACGAGCGTTTTAAGGAGCGAGGCTATCCCATTAATATTTTAGTGATGGGCGGTAGTCAAGGGGCAAGAGTGATCAACCAAACTGTGCCGGAAGTAGCAAAAGTGTTGGGTAATAATGTGTTTATTAGCCACCAAGTGGGTAAGGATAATTTAGCCGGTATTGAGGACGTTTATCAACAAACGAGTAATGGCATCGCTTCAGAATTTATTGATGATATGAAGGCAGCCTATGAATGGGCGGATTTAGTTATTTGCCGCTCGGGGGCTTTAACTGTTTGTGAAATTGCCGCGGTCGGTTTGCCAGCTATTTTTGTGCCGTTCCAGCATAAAGATAGGCAACAATTTTTGAATGCAAATTACTTAGCGGAGGCTGGGGCAGCAGTGATTATTGAGCAGGTAGATTTTAATCCTCAATCATTGTTAAATGCCTTACAGCCACTTATTGCCGATCGCCAAAAATTATTAAATATGGCAATGCGAGCCAGAGCAAAAGCAACGCCAACTGCGGCACAGCGTGTGGCAGAGGTGATTATTCAAGAAGCAAATTAGTTGGATGCAAGCGGTCAAATTTTTACAGTTTTTTGCAAAATTTTCGAAAAATTTAACCGCTTACAAAGTAAATAGTAGGATTAGAAATGAAAAATTTCCAGGATAAAGTTAAAAAGTTAGTGCCAGAAATGCGTCGTGTAAACCAGATCCACTTCATCGGGATTGGTGGTGCCGGTATGAGCGGAATTGCAGAAGTATTGCTTAATGAAGGTTACCAAATTTCAGGTTCGGATATTGCTGACGGAGTGGTAACACAACGTTTATCGACAGCAGGGGCAAAAGTGTTTATCGGGCATCAAGCAGAAAATATTTCAGGTGCAAGCGTGGTGGTAGTTTCAACCGCCATTGATGAAACTAACCCGGAAATTATTGCGGCACGTGAAGCTAGAATTCCTGTTATTCGCCGTGCGGAAATGTTAGCAGAAATTATGCGTTTTAGACACGGCATTGCGATTGCCGGCACACACGGTAAAACGACCACAACGGCAATGATTTCAATGATTTATACAGAGGCAAAATTAGACCCGACCTTTGTAAATGGTGGTTTGGTGAAATCAGCCGGCAAAAATGCACATCTAGGGGCAAGCCGTTATTTAATTGCTGAGGCTGATGAAAGCGATGCTTCTTTCTTACACTTGCAACCAATGGTATCGGTGGTAACCAATATCGAACCGGATCATATGGACACCTACGGTGGCGATTTTGAAAAAATGAAAGATACTTATGTGCGTTTTCTGCGTAACTTGCCATTCTACGGTTTAGCTGTGATGTGTGCAGATGATGCAACTGTAATGGAAATTGCTCCTCGTGTTGGTCGTCAAGTGATTACTTATGGTTTTAGTGAAAAAGCAGATTATCGTATTGAAGATTACCAACAAACAGGTTTTCAGGGGCATTATACGGTTGTTTGCCCAAGTGGCGAACGTATTGATGTATTGCTTAACGTGCCGGGTACACATAATGCATTAAATGCAACAGCAGCACTTGCTGTGGCTAAAGAAGAAGGCATTGGAAATGAAGCAATTTTAGCAGCTCTTGCAGATTTCCAAGGTGCAGGTCGTCGTTTTGATCAGCTCGGCTCATTTATTCGTCCTAACGGTAAAATTATGTTAGTTGATGATTACGGTCATCACCCAACAGAAGTAGATGTAACCATTCAAGCGGCTCGTCAAGGTTGGGAGGGTAAACGTGTAGTGATGGTATTCCAGCCTCACCGTTATTCTCGTACTCGTGATTTATTCGATGAGTTTGTTCAAGTGCTTTCTAAAGTTGATGCGTTGATTTTATTAGATGTTTATGCAGCTGGTGAATCGCCAATTGTTGGAGCAGACAGTAAAGCCCTAGCTCGTTCAATCCGTAATTTGGGTAAAGTTGATCCGATTTTAGTGTCAGATACCGAACAACTCGGTGAAGTATTAGATCAAATTATTCAAGACGGTGATTTAATCTTAGCACAGGGTGCAGGTAGTGTAAGCCGTATCTCGCGTGGTTTAGCAGAAAGTTGGAAAGCATAAGGATTTAAAATGAGCATTAAAAACGAAAAAATTGCAGTGTTATTTGGTGGTGTTTCGCAAGAGCGTGAGGTTTCTCTTAATTCAGGTGCAGCAGTAACAGAAGCATTGAGAAGTTTAGGTTATGACGTTGAAGGTATTGATACCAAAGAATTCCCAATTGAAAAATTAAAAGAAAAAGGCATTCAGCGTGTATTTAATATTTTACACGGTGGCATTGGCGAAAATGGCGTCCTACAAGGGGCATTGGAGCAAATGGGAATTCCTTATACAGGTTGTGGCGTGATGGCATCAGCGGTAACCTTAGATAAATTCCGCACCAAATTATTATGGAATGCAGTAGGTTTACCTACGGCAGATATGGTTGTGGTTCAGCGTGGACAAGCGGTCGATTTTGATCAAATTATTGCAAAATTAGGTTTACCTGTATTCGTAAAGCCTTCTTGTGAAGGTTCAAGTGTAGGTGTTTTTAAAGTAAAAACCAGAGAAGAGTTAGAGCCAGCCATTCAAGAGGCGTTAAAATTTGATTCTATTGTATTAGTAGAAGAATTTTTAGCCGGTAATGAATACTCTGTACCGGTGTTAGATGGTCAAGTTCTGCCTGCGGTTCAAGTGATCCCTGACGGTGAATTTTATGACTACCACGCCAAATATGTGTCAGATAATACGCAATATGTTGTACCAGCTTTGAACGATGAACGCCAAGCTGAAGTGGCTCAATTAGTAAAAGCTGCTTATGATGTGGTCGGTTGTCGAGGTTGGAGTCGTATTGATGTGATGGAAGATGCAAAAGGCAATTTCCGTTTGGTAGAGGTAAATACTAACCCGGGAATGACAAGCCATAGTATTTTCCCTAAATCAGCAGCAACGGTGGGGATTTCATTTGAAGCATTAGTTGAGCGTGTATTGGAGTTAAGTGCTTAATGGGGATTTTCCGCAAGAAAAACAGCACAAATGTGCGTTTTAATGTTATTAATCCAAAAACTTCGGTTTCTTCTCGTAAATGGTTAGTATTCATTAAACCATTAATTGTGTTATTATGTACACTATTTCTATTTGGTGTATATAGTAACTGGCAAAACATACTTGAAAGTTGGGATAAAGCCCCTATTCGAGCCTATGCATTGACCCATAAAACACAATTTACAACAAATGCGGATATTCGTGAAACTTTATCTGGAGAACCTGCTCTAAAAGGATATTTCGGGCAAGATATTCAAGAGGTCAAAGATAAACTTTTATCTATCCCTTGGGTCAAAGATGTAGTCGTTCGTAAACTTTATCCTGATCGTTTAAGTATTACATTGTTAGAGCATAAACCTGTTGCGGTATGGAACGATGTTAATTTTGTTTCGGAACAGGGTGTAGTATTTAGTTTACCGAAAGATAGATTAGATAAAAACGGTTTGCCTTTATTGTATGGACCAGATTCACAGGGTAAAAATGTATTAGAGGCTTGGAATAAGATTCGAGCTGATTTAAATGCCCGTAAATTAGATTTGATCTCTGTGTCGGTGGATAATAGGGGGTCTTGGACGATTGAACTATCTAATCAAGTAGAATTGCGACTAGGTAGGGGAGAATGGACTTCTAAAATTGATCGTTTTGTAACGATTTTCCCTGAAATCAATATTCCTGAGGGTAATCGATTAGCTTATGTTGATTTGCGTTATCCGCACGGTGCGGCAGTTGGATTTAGCCCTATAAAAAATTAAACGTTTAGTGAATATAAAATAATATGACGAAAGCAGCAGAATCAAAAATTATCGTAGGTCTCGATATTGGCACATCAAAGGTGGTTGCCGTTGTTGGCGAAGTATTACCTGATGGTGTGATTAATGTAATGGGAGCAGGCGTTTGCCCTTCTAAAGGCGTTGATCGTGGTGGTGTAATCGATCTTGATGCTGCCGTTAATTCCATTCAACGAGCGATTGAACAAGCAGAATCTATTGCAGATTGTCAAATTATGGGCGTAACCCTTGCGATTTCAGGACAACATATTGTTGGCTTAAATGAAGCTGGCTCATCAACATTATCAGGCGGTGTTGTTACTCAAGATAATATTGAAAGTGCCGTTGATATGGCAAAAGCAATTAAATTACAAGATGGTTTGGAAACATTACATATGATTCCACAGGAATATCACGTAGATAGATTGCCTGCAACTAAAAACCCAATCGGGTTATCAGGTATGCGTTTACAGGTTCAGGCTCATCTAATTGCTTGTCATCAAGCGTGGCTTAAAAATTTAAAAAATGCAGTTGAACACGCAAAATTAAAAGTCGATCAAGTGGTATTTTCAGGACTTGCATCAAGCTATTCAGTCTTAACAGAAGATGAAAAAGAGTTGGGTGTTTGCTTAATTGATATTGGTGGCGGTACGATGGATGTATTGGTTTATACTGATGGAGCGTTAAGATACAGTAAAGTTATTCCATTTGCAGGTAATAATATTACTGATTATTTAGCCCGTGTATTTACTACTTCTCGCCCAGAAGCCGAAAGCCTTAAGGTAACTTATGGAAGTGCAATTTCGCCTCCAACCCATAATGCAGATAAAAAAATTGAGGTTGCAGGATTGGGTGGACGTATGGCAAGAACTTTCACTCGTGCTCAAGTTGCAACGGTAACATCACAATGTTACAACGATTTATTAAAAGTAGTTGAAGATGAACTCACACAACTACGCAATGAATTATTCCAAAAAGGGATAAAACAAGAATTAATTGCCGGTGTGGTAATTACAGGCGGTGGTTCGCAAATTGAAGATATTGTAGAATGTGCTAAGTCTATTTTTGGTTCACAAGTGCGTGTTGGTTATCCACTCAATATTACAGGTTTAACCGATTATGTGAATAAACCGCAATATGCAACAGCACTAGGGCTTTTGCAGTATAGCCATTATAATTATACTGAACAGAGTACAAGTACAGATTCTAATGAAGATATCTTTGCACCAATTGGTCGTGGTACCAAGAAAATTATCGATTTCTTCAAATCAAAATTTTAATAGTGTTATATAACACGCAGGGAGATAAAAATGTTTGAACCTATTATTGAACAAACGCAAGACGCTATCATTAAGGTAGTGGGTGTTGGCGGCGGTGGCGGTAACGCTGTAGACAGAATGTCGCGTTCTGCCGATGATATTAAAGGTGTTGAATTCTTTGATGTAAATACAGATGCTCAAGTATTAAGAAAAAGAACAACACGCCAAACCATTCAAATTGGTGCAGCTACAACTAAAGGTTTAGGTGCAGGAGCTGACCCTATGGTCGGTAAACAAGCAGCTGAAGAAGACCGTGAAGCGATCGCTAATGCATTAAAAGGTGCAAATATGACCTTTATCGCAGTTGGTATGGGTGGTGGTACAGGTACAGGTGCTGCACCGGTTGTTGCTCAAATTGCAAAAGAGCAAGGCTCTTTGACTGTTGGGGTTGTAACTAAACCTTTCCGCTTTGAAGGTCCTCGCCGTATGCGTTTTGCCGATCAAGGTATTAAGGAACTTTCTCAATATGTTGATTCTCTAATTATCATCCCTAATGATAAATTACGTGGTTTAGGTAAACAAACAACAGCCGTAGATGCATTTGCAGCAGCAAATGATGTATTAAGCAACTGTGTACTAGGTATCACTAATATGATTACCAGTTCGGGTGGTTCTACCGGTGCCGATATTAACGTGGATTTTGCTGATGTACGCACTGTTATGTCTGGCAAAGGGCACGCGATGATCGGTACCGGCTTTGCTGAAGGCGAAGTCGGCGAAGGTCGTGCAGAAAAAGCAATGAATGATGCTATTTCAAGCCCATTACTTGAAAATGTAGATATTTCAGGTGCAAGTGGTATGTTGATTAACATCAGTGCAGGAACAGATTTCTTATTAGAAGAAGTTTATGCTATGATGGATTTAATTTATGGCTTTGCGTCTGAAGATGCTGCAATTGTATTTGGTTGTAACTACTACCCTGAAATGGATGGTAAAGTGAGCGTAACTCTTGTAGCAACAGGTATTGGTCAGCCGGAAGAAGCATTACATATGCCAAAAGCACCACCTGTATATGCACATCAAATGCATCAACAACAAGCGGCTCAGCCTCAACAACCACAAGTAGCACCACAGCCGGGATTTACACAGCCATCAGGTTATAATCAGCCTAACCAATTTGGTCAGCAACAAGTTCAACAACCTGTAGCACCAAAGCCACAATCGGTAGACTCAACACAGATTTTTAACCCAAGTTCAATTCCGGGTTTTATGAGAAATAGTCAATAACTTCCAAAATTTGGAAAGTAAGGACAAACTATGATTAAACAAAGAACATTAAAACAAGCAGCAAAAGTAACAGGTATTGGCTTGCACAGCGGTAAAAAAGTAACTTTAACGTTACGCCCTGCACCGGCTAATACAGGTGTTATTTATGCCCGTACTGATTTAGAGCCTGCAGTTTATTTCCCTGCAAGTGCAGACTCTATTCGTGATACACAATTATGTACTTGTATGGTAAATGATGATGGCGTGCGTATTTCAACCGTAGAGCATTTGAATGCGGCGATGTCAGCATTAGGCTTAGACAATGTCATTGTTGAGATAGATGCTCCTGAAATTCCAATTATGGACGGTAGTTCAAGCCCATTCATCTATTTATTATTAGATGCTGGTATTGAAGAGCAAGATGCACCGAAAAAATTTATTCGCATTAAAGAAACCGTTCGCGTTGAAGAAGGTGATAAATGGGCAGAATTAAAACCTTATGATAAAGGATTTAAACTTAATTTCACGATTGACTTTAAGCACCCACTAATCTCGAAGAATGTATGTAGCTATTCAATGGATTTTTCAGCTCAGAATTTCATTCAACAATTAAGTCGTGCAAGAACATTCACCTTTATGAAAGATGTTGAATACCTTCAGTCCATTGGTCTAGCATTAGGTGGTAGCTTAGATAACGCAATTGTGTTAGATGATTACCGAATTCTCAATGAAAACGGCTTACGCTTTAAAGATGAGCTTGTACGTCATAAAATGTTAGATTCAATCGGTGATTTATATATGTGTGGCTACAATATTCTTGGTGAGCTTACCGCTTATAAATCAGGGCACGGCTTGAATAACAAATTACTGCGTGCAGTGCTTGCAAATGAAAATGCTTGGGAATTTGTAACCTTTGAAGATAAGCAACAAATCCCACAGGGTTATCAAGTTCAGCAAGAAATTTTTATCTAATTTAGATGAACGGTTAAAAGACGAACATAATGTTCGTCTTTTTCTTTTACAAATTTTTGCTAAAAAACGACCGCTTGTAACTGTGTAAATTTACAGTTTTTTTATTCATTTCTCTTTACTGTTCAAAAAAACAGTTGTACTATATGCCTATACAGTTAATTTGTGTAAGGTATAGTATGCTAACTCAACTTACTATCAATAATTTTGCTATTGTCCGCCATCTTGTTCTTGAACTAAATGAGGGAATGTCAGTGATTACCGGTGAAACAGGGGCGGGTAAATCTATTGCTATCGATGCGTTAGGATTATGCTTAGGCTACCGTTCAGAAAGTGGAATGATCCGTAATGGGGCAGATAAAGCTGATATTACTGCAACTTTTTTGATGCAAAAAAATAGCCCGGCTTATTTATGGCTAGAAGAACACGAACTGCTTGATGAAGATAATCCTCAAGAATGTATTTTACGCCGTATGATTAATGTTGATGGGCGTTCAAAAGCATTTGTTAATAATCGAGCGTTACCTGTTTCACAACTACGGGAGCTTGGGCAATACCTTATTCATTTAAATGGTCAGCACGCTCCTCAGCTATTATTAAAACAGGAATATCAGCTTGAGATTGTCGATAACTATGCTGCTGTACAGCCTTTATTAATTAAAATGGCAAAACAATATGGTGCTTGGAAAGGGCTTAATAAGCAGGTAAAAAACTTTCAGCAGCAATGCCAAGAAAATGAAGCTCGTAAGCAACTATTGCAATATCAAGTTGAAGAATTAGATGACTTTGCGGTTAAAGAAAATGAATTTGAAGAAATGGAAGAAAAATATAATGTTCTTTCTTCTTCCGAAGAGCTAACTGAGCTTTCAGATGAAATAATGAATCTGCTAAGTAATGATGAAATCAACGCAAACGATTTGATTTATAAAGCAATACGCAATGCTGAAAATTTAGTGGAAGTAGATAGCCACTATCAAAGTGTGTTGGATATGCTCAATGAAGCTCTTATTCAGGTGCAAGAAGCGAGTTCTGAAGTAACACAATTAGCAAGTAAAATCGAACAAGATCCGGAATTATTACACGAGTTAGATAATCGCATTGCTCAAGCAATTTCTCTTGCTCGCAAGCACCATATTCAAGCGAATGAATTATGGCGACACCATTCAAAACTGAAGAGCGAATTACAAGCATTACTTGATTTTGAAGATAATGAAGAGCAGCTTATTCAAGATGAAAAGCAAGCTCATCAGCAATGTTTAGTATTAGCAGAAGAAATCTATCAAAAACGAACAGAAGCAGCTAATAAGCTGTCTCAACAAGTTACAAAACAAATTAAGCATTTAGCGATGGAGAATGGCGAATTTTTCATTAAAGTAGAGCATAATATTGAGAAACTCTCGCCAAATGGTGCGGATTTCGTTGAATTTAACTTGCGGAGCAACTTAGGGCAACAAGCTCAACCGTTAGCTAAAATTGCATCGGGGGGGGAACTTTCCCGTATTTCTTTGGCAGTACAGGTATTAACGGCGAATAAGCTCTCCACACCAACCATTATTTTTGATGAAGTTGATGTGGGCATTAGTGGCTCGGCTGCAACCACTGTGGGTAAATTATTACGTGAATTAGGCAAAAAATGCCAAGTTTTATGTGTTACCCATTTACCACAAGTAGCAAGTTATGGTAATCAGCATTTTAATGTTCAAAAATATGTTGAAAATAACCAAACTGAAACGCAGATGACATTGCTATCTAAAAATGAGCGTGTTCAAGCCTTAGCTCGATTATTAGGCGGAAGTAAAATTACCGAAGCGGTATTAGCCAACGCGGAAGAAATGCTAAAACTGGCAGGTAATGTTTGATTTAATATAGATAAAAAGAAAAATCGCATCAACATTTCTGTTGATGCGATAATAAATTTGGTGGAGGTAAACGGGATCGAACCGATGACCTCTTGCATGCCATGCAAGCGCTCTCCCAACTGAGCTATACCCCCGATATAGGCGGAATGATATGCTTTCCGCCTGAATATGTCAATGGCTTTAGCTGGTGATAAAGCTAATTGATTAAAAACTAGCTATTCGCTTGAATGAATTTGATTGCTTTTTCAAGGCGAGCTAAGGTTTTCTCTTTACCCACTAATTTAGCTGTAATATCCATAGAAGGAGATTGTCCTGAGCCTGTTACTGCTAAACGGAATGGCATACCAACTTTACCCATACCAATTTCAAGTTCAGTAGCTGTTTGGTTCATTGCCTCGTGAATGTTTTCAACTGTCCAATCATTACAAGCGGTCAATTTTGCCAATAATTTTGCAAGTGGTGCAACCGCTTCAGCCTTGAAGTTTTTAGCAGCGGCTTTTTCATCATAAGCTTCAAATTCTTGGTAGAAATAGCGGCTACTTTCAGCAATCTCTTTTAATGTTTTACAACGTTCGCCCAATACTGGGATGATTTCGGATAGAGCTGGTCCATTACTAAAATCAATACCTTGATTATTCATATGCCATTCAAGGTGTTTTGCGACATAATTTGGCTCAAGAGAGCGGATATAGTGATGGTTTAACCATTGTAATTTTTCAGTATTGAACGCACTTGCTGATTTGCTCACAGAGTGAATATCAAATAATTCAATCATCTCTTCACGAGAGAAAATCTCCTGATCGCCGTGTCCCCAGCCTAAACGTACTAAATAGTTGATTAATGCTTCGGGCAAATAACCATCATCACGATATTGCATTACACTCACTGCACCGTGGCGTTTTGATAGCTTCTGACCGTCATCACCGTTGATCATTGAAACGTGAGCATAAGTTGGTACAGGTGCTCCAAGTGCTTTTAAAATATTAATTTGGCGAGGAGTGTTATTGATATGATCTTCACCACGAACAACGTGAGTGATACCCATATCCCAGTCATCAACAACCACACAGAAATTATAAGTTGGTGAGCCATCTGTACGGCGGATAATTAAGTCATCTAATTCACTGTTGCTGATTTCAATACGACCACGCACGGCATCATCAAATATTACTGAACCTTCTTGCGGATTTTTAAAACGTACAACGTGTGGAGCATCACTGGCGTGTGAGTGTTCGCCTAAACAGTGGCGGTCATAGCGAGGCTTCTCTTTATTTGTTTCTTGCGTATTGCGTAATTCATCCAATCGCTCTTTTGAGCAGTAGCAGCGATAAGCTGTACCTGCTTCAATCATTTGGTCAATAACTTCATTATAGCGATCAAAGCGTTTTGTTTGGAAATAAGGTCCGTGTTCCCAAGCTAAGTTTAACCATTCCATTCCTTCCAGAATAGCTGCCGTTGCTTCAGGGGTTGAGCGTTCCAAATCGGTATCTTCAATGCGTAATACGAATTCGCCATTGTTGTGTTTTGCATATAGCCAAGAATAAAGTGCAGTACGAGCACCTCCAACGTGTAAATAGCCAGTTGGACTTGGTGCAAAACGAGTACGAACTTTTACATTTGGATCTAAAGGGAAGAGGGTTTCAATTTTCATTTTATATTTGCCTAATCATTATTTTTAAAGGGAAAACTTGTCTATTTTACTACTCTTGGGGATGAATAATAGTAAAAAATTGATTTTCTGGGGCAAAAAATCAGCAAACAGGGTAAAAAGAGTAAAAAGCGTTTGACGAAAGAGCAAAAATCTCTATAATTCACTTCCACAACAACGGGCGATTAGCTCAGTTGGGAGAGCACCTCCCTTACAAGGAGGGGGTCACTGGTTCGAGACCGGTATCGCCCACCACTTCAACTTTAAGTGTTCTGTTGTTGTAACAATCTAGTTATTTGGAAACGGGCGATTAGCTCAGTTGGGAGAGCACCTCCCTTACAAGGAGGGGGTCACTGGTTCGAGACCGGTATCGCCCACCACTTCAACTTTAAGTGTTCTGTTTTCAAATTCCCTTTGATTTTAAGTCTCAAGTGGGCGATTAGCTCAGTTGGGAGAGCACCTCCCTTACAAGGAGGGGGTCACTGGTTCGAGACCGGTATCGCCCACCACTTAAGACTAAAATCATAAACTTCAAATTACGATTATTCGTATCTGAAGGGCGATTAGCTCAGTTGGGAGAGCACCTCCCTTACAAGGAGGGGGTCACTGGTTCGAGACCGGTATCGCCCACCACTTTTCTTGTTAATCAATTTTATAAATAAAAAATCCCTTTCAAGCCTTAACTCAAAAGGGGAGTATATTATACCTCTTGTTGCATTTGCATAAACGCTTTTCTGCGTGAAGCAATGAGCCTTTTTCTATCTTTAATTTGTTTGATTTGGCGTGGGCGTAGCTTCCTCGTTGGTAACGTTTTCTTTTTCTTCAATTTTCTCATCAGTCCTATCCTCCTGTTTTATATGATTATCAGATAAATTTTTTTGTTCTTGCTCAAGCTTTTTCTGCTCTTCAATTCGCTGATAATTGATGATACTGCCATAATAACGGCGGATATTTTCAACGTATTGTAATGCTTCATAGCCTCTGGCATAACCATATTTCAGATTGGTATAATAACGTTTTTCAGCAAGTAGTGGCAGATTTTTCTTCACATCTAACCAATTATCAGGATCTCCGCCCAGTTGTTTGGTTAATCTACGGAGATCTAACAAATGTCCTAACCCCATATTATAAGCCGCTAAGCTATACCAAATTTTATCTTCTTGTGGAATAGTTTCTGGCATCTGTCTCATTAACATATGTAAATATTCAGAGCCAGCTTTTATACTTTGAGCGGGGTTTGTTCTATCTGAAATTTTCATTCTATCTGCGGTATCTTTTGTCAGCATCATAATGCCACGTACACCTGTTGGTGAGGTAGCATTTGGATCCCAGTGAGACTCTTGATAAGCAATAGCTGCTAACATTTGCCATTCTAAATCGCCTTTATGTTCACGGAAAAGTGGCTCATATTTGGGGAGTACCGCTTTGATTGCTGCCAAATAGCTTTGAATATCAACATAATCAAATTTTTCCAGATGATTAAAATATTTCTCCTCAATGCGTGAAATAAGTCCATTCTCTACAGAATCCGACATAAAATCCAATAAAGCTGATTGTAATTCGCTGTAGGAGCTATTTGCTAAATACCATAACACAGGGTTTTCATCTGTCAAATCGAAGCCTACCGCGAGATTAGGGTTAATATGCTGTACAGAAGAAATATCGACCGACATCGCGATAGTATGTGGAATTTCGCCTTGAGCGACTTTTAATAATAGCTCTTCTTGGGTAAATTTATCTGAAATTTGCCACTTCAATTGAGGATTCTTTTGCTTTAGCTGATTGAGTATTGGAATAACTGCAGAACCAGTTGGAATAATGACATTTTCTTGCAAGTCTGAAAGTCGATATGGTCTTGTTGTCCCTTTTTTATACACTACTTGCCAAGAAGCTGAGTAATAAGATGGACCGATTTGAAAGGTTTCATTTAATTCCGGGTGATAGAGTAATCCTGCCGCAGCAATATCAATATCATTGTTTTTTAAGGCGTCAAATAATTTTTCGCTGCTATCGTAGCTTTTTACTTCAAGATTAACGTTTAGATATTGTGCAAAGGCAGTCGCTAAATCATATTCAATCCCACTTTTGCCTTCAGGACCGACAAAATAGGAAATCGGGTGGTTGATCATTCCCACTTTTAGCTTTTTACTCTGCTGAATTTGAGTGTAGTGGTTAGCTTCTGAATGAATAATTTTTTGCCAAGGGAAAATCATATCCCAAGCCCAAAGTAAGAGAGCTATTGCGATAAAAAGGCGAGCAATTAATCCTTTCAATTTAAAATCCTCATTCATTCAACTAAGAGCTTAAGAGCTAAGTCTAGCCGAAATTATAGCTTAACGAAATAGTTTAATTAATTTAGTAGTAGAATTGATAAAAAGAAAGAACTTAAATGAAATGGCGCACCCGAGAGGATTCGAACCTCTGACCGCTCGGTTCGTAGCCGAGTACTCTATCCAGCTGAGCTACGGGTGCGTATTTGAAGATTGTGAGAATTTAGTTTATCAGCGACCATTTTATTTTTAGAGTAATAAATAAAATGGCGCACCCGAGAGGATTCGAACCTCTGACCGCTCGGTTCGTAGCCGAGTACTCTATCCAGCTGAGCTACGGGTGCGTGATAAAGTAAATGGCGGTGAGAGAGGGATTCGAACCCTCGATAGAGCTTTTTAACCCTATACTCCCTTAGCAGGGGAGCGCCTTCAGCCTGCTCGGCCATCTCACCACTCACTGTGTCTGTGGGCGACATATTACTAGAATTTAAAAAGATGTCAAATTCTTTTTCCCGAAAATATTAAATTCTCGCGTGTTTGCCTATGTAATAAGCAAAACGATGATTTTTTAAGTTTTATAGAATAAATATTAAACATTTCATACGGTTATAAATAAAGCGGTAAAATTTTCTAAAAATTTTACCGCTTGTAGCTTAAATATTATTTTTTCTTTTTCTTGCTTTGAGCTTTCTCTTTATTTTCATCTTCGGCAATCGTTTTTACACAAAGATGTAAGATTTGCTCGACACCGTTTTTAATATAGTCATCACCACGTACTTTATTTTTTTGCAAATCTAACATTGCATCGTGAATACCTTGTGTCATACTCGTTGGTTGTACTAAGTTCCAGCAATTTGGATCTAAGTGGTTAAAGTTAGCTTGTAAATCGGCTGCATAAAGTATACCACTATAGTAAGCATAGACATTATGATCTAACATTCTATTTATTGTCATTGCACGAATCTGTTCAATTGGCAAGGCTACTTTTTTAGTGTACCAATCATTTACTCCATTCATAAATGAATTGATGTCATAAGTTTCGTTTACTCTGTCTTTATAGGTTTGAGCGGTTGCACCGTAAGCAATTGCATAAGATTTTTGATCCACTTCTGCTTCATTTAAGCGTGTCCAACTGCCTTTATTTGATGAGCAAGCGGCTAAAAATGCCACTGCGGTAATCATTAAAATAGATTTAATTGTTTTTTTCATATTTATAACTCCTTATTGTGTTTGTCATAAAGTTTTAGCTATTTTACCGAATAAATGGCAAAATTACTTAAAAATTTTATGAGGTCAATATGAAACAGTATTTAGATTTATGCCATCGTATCGTAAATGAAGGCAAATGGGTAGCGAATGAACGTACAGGTAAGAGCTGTCTTACTGTGATTAATGCAGATTTAATCTATGATGTTGAGAAAGGAGAATTTCCATTAGTTACCACTCGTCGCAGTTATTGGAAAGCGGCAATTGCAGAGCTTTTGGGCTATATTCGAGGCTATGATAATGCTGCTGATTTTCGTAATCTGGGAACTAAATCTTGGGATGCCAATGCGAATGAAAATGCCGCGTGGTTAGCGAATCCTTACCGTAAAGGTGAAGATGATATGGGCTTGGTTTATGGGGCTGTTGGACGTAACTTCCCAAAACCTGATGGTGGTTCAGTGGATTTACTTCGCCAAATTGTTGATGATCTGAAAAAAGGTATTGATAATCGGGGCGAAATTTATACTTTCTATCATCCAGGTGCATTTCATATGGGGTGTTTGCGTCCTTGTTTGCATAGCCACCATTTTTCATTGCTGGATGGTACACTTTATCTTAACAGCACTCAGCGTTCAGCAGACGTACCTCTTGGCTTAAACTGGAATATGATCCAATGTTACACTTTTCTTGCGTTAATGGCTCAAATTACAGGGCATAAAGCAGGGCAAGCTTTCCATAAAATTGTGAATGCTCATATTTATGAAGATCAACTTGAGCTAATGCGTGATGTACAGCTAAAACGTGAGCCGTTAAATGCACCCAAATTAATTATTAATCCTGAGATTAAATCACTTGAAGATTTAGAAACTTGGGTAACTTTAGATGATTTTAAAGTGGAAGGTTATGAGTACCATCCATCTATTCAGTATCCATTCTCTGTGTAATAAAAAAGAAAGCCTAGATATTCTAGGCTTTCTTTCAAATCGTTAAAAAGAATTATTTTACTAAGTCTTTTAATGCTTTACCTGAAACGAATGCAGGTACTTTAGCAGCTGCAATTTTGATCTCTTCACCGGTTTTTGGATTACGACCGGTACGTGCTTTACGCTCATTTACTTTAAATGTACCGAAGCCGATTAATTGAACAGGATCGCCTGCTTTTAAGCTTGCAGAGATTGCATCAAGAGTTGCTTCTAATGCTGCTTTAGCATCTTTTTTAGTTAAGTTTGCACCAGCTGCGATAGCATCGATTAACTCAGTTTTGTTCATAGTTTTATCCTCTAAGATAGTGTTTTGAATAAATGACGTAAAACGTCTGAAAAGTTATTGAAACCTTGCCATAGCTTAATTCAAAGTTCAGATTTGTCAAAGTATTATTGTGCAAGATTTTGTAAATATGTATGTTATTGGTTAATATTTAACCCGATATTGCTGATGCCACTTGTTCTAATTTCATCTTTTAAATCAAAAATGAGATCAAGATCACGGTTTTCACACTCGTTGAGCAAGCGATAGATTTGCCATTGCACATCTAGCTCTTCTTGAATTTCCTCTGAATTTTTCAACTCTTGCTCGCTGAGTTCCTTGTCTTGTTGCATTTCAAGATAACTTGCCACTGTGCCTAATGAAATTTGGCTGATACGGATTGCTTGTTCTAAAGTTGCCCCGGCAATAATGCTGTGTAGTAATTCAGAAAGGGCTTCACAGGCTTCCTGTGCAGGTAAAACCCCGAAAAATTCATATTCATTTACGTCGGGTATGATTTCTTCTAATTTCTCTAACTGATTGTCGAAATTAATTTTTGCCCCTTTTACGGTTAAATATTCCCAAACTAAATTTAAAATATTTTGGAACACTTTCGCTTTTTCCGGTTGCTCGGTAACTTCGCAGAAAAGTTGATAGTTAGGGTACATTCTTTCGCATAAACAAGCCATAAAGGTTACATTTTGCCAAGGCTCAAAGCGTTCCATACGTTTATGAATTGGGTTTCGCATTTTGTTTCCTTATTAATTAATAAGTGCAAGCGGTTAAAAATTGCAGTTTTTTTGCAAAATTGCAAAAAATGATCGATTTTAGACCGCTTGTTAAATCATTTATGATACTGCTTCGAGTAGTTGTGAATAGCATCAACAAATACTTTAGGGCTTTCGACCGGTACGTCTAAGTGGATACCGTGCCCTAAGTTAAAGACGTGTCCGCTGCCATTACCGAAACCGGCAAGAATATTCTTCACTTCTTGTTCAATGCGTTCAGGTGTTGCGTAAAGCACGCTTGGATCCATATTGCCTTGAAGTGCCACTTTATCACCAACCCGTTTACGGGCATCGGCAATATCGACTGTCCAGTCTAAACCAATAGCATCACAGCCTGTTTCTGCAATTGCTTCTAACCATAAGCCGCCACCTTTGGTAAAGAGAGTAACAGGCACTTTACGACCTTCATTTTCACGGATTAGCCCATCAACAATTTTGTGCATATAGCGTAAAGAGAACTCTTTATAATCGTTGTGTGCCAATACGCCGCCCCAAGTATCAAACACCATTACCGATTGAGCTCCGGCTTTGATTTGTGCATTTAAATATAAAATCACGCTATCGGCTAATTTATCGAGTAATTTGTGAAGAATTTGTGGCTCAGCGTAAAGCATTTTTTTGATTTTGGTAAAGGCTTTGCTTGAGCCACCTTCAACCATATAGGTTGCTAACGTCCAAGGGCTGCCGGAGAAGCCGATTAGCGGTACTTCGCCTTTTAATTCACGGCGAATGGTACGCACAGCGTTCATTACATATTGTAATTCACCTTCAGGATCAGGAATAGGTAGATTATTCACATCAGCAAGTGATTGTACAGGGCGAGCAAATTTCGGACCTTCGCCAGCACCGAAACTTAGCCCTAATCCCATTGCATCCGGAATAGTGAGAATATCAGAGAATAGAATAGCAGCATCTAATTCATAGCGGCGTAAAGGTTGTAAGGTTACTTCACAAGCTAAATCGGCATTACGGCAGAGCGACATAAAATCGCCGGCGATCGCACGAGTTGCCTTATATTCAGGTAAATAACGCCCTGCTTGACGCATCATCCAAACGGGAGTCATATCCACAGGTTCACGCAAAAGGGCTTTTAAATAGCGATCATTTTTAAGTTGAGGCATTGGTTTTTCCTTTGATTGTGAAGCGGTTGTTTTTATTGAAAAATTTGCAAAATATAGATGAAATTTATTCACAATCCTTGTAAGGATTGTTCACAGCTTTGCTGCCGTTGGCAAAGCCAACGTTCAAAAAGCGATGCTTTTTGTAACCGCTTGTATTTATTAATGTAATTGTGGCTTTTCTTCTGTTTTAGGCACGCCTAAAGCAAAATGGCTATGTAAGAATAGAGCTAACACTCGTAAATATTCCAGCACTTCTTCGCCAGCTTCAAGGAGTTCCACATTATTATCGTCCTCATTGTAACCTAATTTTGCGATTTCATCTAAATCATCAATGGCTTCGCCTACTTCGTCGGTTTCTTGTTGCAGGGTCGGCTGAGCAACACCTAAGCCAAGTAAGAAGTTGTTTGTCCATTCAGAAATACCGTCAGCAAGAGCAAATCCGTCTTCGTCATTTTCGGGTAGCCACAGGCTGAATAGGGTATTTGCTTGGGAGAAACTGTCGGTTAATTGTCGGTAAAATTCCGTTAGTTGTTTTAACGGCTCAACTGAAAAAGCGTGTCCGTCATTGGTAAATTGATAGGTTAAGGTTTTCCACGAATCATCTTGAATGCCACCTGCAATCAGTCCGCATAAGAAGCCGTGAAACTCTGCCGGGGTGTCTTCAATTTGTAATTGAGTGATGAGTTGTTTAAATTCTTGGGAATTTGTCATAGCCATAATTGCATTATTGTGATTTTGCTAAAGAATGGCATAATATAGCAAAAATTTAGCGATTAAGTGAGGATTTCGTATTTATGTCGGCAAATAATATCGAATTACAGATTTTTGGTCAGGTGCTACGCTTGCAATGCCCTGTTGAGCAGCAAGAGCATTTACTGGCTTGTGCACAGCGTTTGGAAGAACGTGTGGCGGTATTGAAAGAGCAGTCCGGCATTATTCAGCTTGAAAAAGTGTTAGCTATCGTAGCTCTGAATTTAAATTATGAATTAGAGCAGGCACAGCGTCAAAATGCAGAAAATAAAAGTGTGCTTGTCGCTTGCATTGAGCAGCTAGATAATTCTCTCGGAAAATTTCAATCAAATTAGCTGATTTTTAGCCTAATTGATTAGGAATAGAGCTAAGAGCATTGAGAAATTGCAATTTATGTGATTAAAGACTAGGAAAAATTATTAAATTCCGTTACTATAAATCTTGCCTGGGGTGTGCGTTATTAGTTACGTCCCTGAGCCGATAATTTGAAACTTTGAGTTGAACATCTACCGCCGGTGAGCAAGCTTACCTTGAGCTCAAATTCAAGAGTAAGAAGCCTAAAAGCAGTTACGTTTGACTCCCTTGAACCAACTGGTTCAAGGACCATTACTGGTAGCGGCATCTCGGGTACTTATATGAACAATTCTATTCATTCTTTTTGTCGCCATTCTCGTGAACAATTACGGCAATTGATGCGGGCGAAACGCTTAAGTTTAACCTCATCGCAACAAGCACAAGCTGCTCAATCACTTATTCCACAAGCAATTTCTTTAATTGAATCTTACCAAGCCTCACATATCGCCTTTTATTTACCTTTTAACGGTGAAATTTCTCCGCTGCTTTTAATGAATACTTTGCTTGGACAAGGAAAAAAAATCTATTTGCCCATTCTCCACCCTTTTACAAGCGGTCAATTATTGTTTGTAAATTACAATTGCAAAACTATTCTAAAATTTAACCGCTTGGGTATTCAAGAGCCTGTGCTGGATGTTAGAAATATCATTCCCTTACAAGAACTAGAGATGATTTTTACACCATTAGTAGCGTGTGATAAAGCAGGAAATCGGTTAGGAATGGGAGGTGGTTTTTATGATAGAACACTTGCTCAAGCTCCTCATATTATAAGTGTAGGGTTGGCTCACGAATGCCAGCAGGTCGAACAATTACCGATTGAAAGTTGGGATATACCGTTAAATCATATTATTTTGGGAGGAGCAAGATGATTGAAAAAAAAGAAAAGGAGTCTACAGGAAACCAAAGTTTAATTCGTGGCTTAACACTTTTGGAACTATTGGCAAAATTTCCTAATGGTTGCCCGTTAGCCCACTTGGCTGAGCTTTCAGGCTTGAATAAAAGTACGGTACATCGTTTATTGCAAGGCTTACAGCAAGAAGGCTATGTTCGCCCGGCTCCAACTGCAGGCAGCTATCGTTTAACCACTAAATGTTTAGCGATTGGGCAAAGAGCTTTAAGCTCAATTAATATCTTACACATTGCAGCACCACATTTAGAAGCCTTGAACTTAAAATTAGGCGAGACGGTTAATTTTGCGATGCGAGAGAAAGATCACGCAATCCTCATTAATAAATTAGAGGCAACCACAGGCTTAATGCGGACTAGAGCTTATATCGGGCAACAGATGCAACTATATTGTTCTGGTATGGGTAAACTTTTCTTAGCCTATGATTCCGAAGATTATATTCCCCAATATTGGCAAGCGAAATCCTCTGTGATTCAACAGCTTACAATCAATACTATTACCACGATTGAGGGAATGAAAAAAGAGCTGGAAACCATTCGTGAGCTCGGTTTTGCGATGGATGCAGAAGAAAATGAGCTGGGTGTTTCTTGTATTGCTTGCCCGATTTTTGATCATCAACAGAAGGTCCATTATGCGGTTTCCGTCTCGCTTTCAACGGCTCGTTTAAATCAGCTAGGACAAGAAAATTTACTGCCTGCTATTCAAGAAACGGCAGAAAAAATTTCAGCCGAGCTAGGTGGGCGATAATTTTGTATTGCCATTTTGATTATTTCAGGTAATCTTGCACCCTTTAAAAATTATATTTTATAAAATTAAAATTTTGAGGTTCATTCATAATGTTTGGTTTTGACCCAACAACAATAATGTTTGTTGTTTATATTTTGGGTATGATTGCAATTGGATTTATTGCTTATCGTGTAACAAATAATCTTTCAGACTATATTTTAGGTGGTCGCCGTTTAGGCAGTTTTGTAACAGCATTATCCGCAGGTGCTTCAGATATGTCGGGCTGGTTGCTGATGGGATTGCCCGGTGCAGTCTATGCAGGCGGTTTAATTGAAGCTTGGATTGCAATCGGTTTAACTATCGGTGCTTATCTAAACTGGAAATTAGTAGCAGGCAGATTACGTTCTCACACCGAACACAGCGGCGATGCTTTAACCTTACCCGAATACTTCCACAACCGCTTTGGTGATAAAACAAAATTAATTAAGATTTTATCAGCGGTCATTTTTTTACTCTTTTTTGCAATTTACTGTGCATCAGGCGTAGTAGCCGGTGCGAGAGTGTTTGAAAACCTCTTTGGTTTACCTTACCACCAAGCAATTTGGTATGGGGCAGTAGCAACCATTCTTTACACCTTTATTGGTGGCTTTTTAGCAGTAAGCTGGACGGATACCATCCAAGCCTCATTAATGGTTTTTGCCTTAATTCTAACGCCTCTGTTTGTAATGTATAACTTAGGTGGTTTTGATGAAATGCAAGCCTTAATCGATCGTGCAGGCGAAATGGCACAAAAAGATTATAACGATATCTTTACCGGCACGAGTATTTTAGCCGTGATTAGCCTAATGGCGTGGGGGCTTGGCTATTTTGGTCAGCCACATATCGTGGTGCGTTTTATGGCAGCGGAAAGTGTGAAATCGCTTGAAAATGCACGCCGTATTAGTATGACGTGGATGGTTATTTGTTTAGTAGGGGCGATTGGCATTGGCTATTTCGGTATGGCTTATTTCTTCGGTAATCCGGAACAAGCAAGGAATGTGAGCCAAAACCCGGAACAAATTTTCATTGAATTAGCAAAATTACTATTCAACCCTTGGGTTGCCGGTATTTTATTGTCAGCAATTCTTGCCGCTGTAATGAGTACACTTTCAGCACAATTACTGATTTGTTCAAGTGCGATTACCGAAGATTTATATAAAGGCATTTTACGCCCTAAAGCGACAGACAAAGAATTAGTGTGGTTAAGCCGTTTAATGGTACTTGCGGTGGCAGCTCTTGCAATTTATATCGCTCAAGATCCGGACAGCAAAGTATTCGGTCTAGTCAGAAATGCGTGGGCGGGCTTCGGCTCTGCTTTCGGACCTGTGGTGCTACTTTCTCTTTTCTGGAAACGTATGAACGGCTTCGGGGCAATTGCGGGAATGCTGACCGGTGCATTAGTGGTGCATTTCTGGGGTGATATTACCGGACTCTTTGTCCTACCTGAACTTTATTCAATGATACCGGGCTTTATTACGGCAACCGTGATGATTATTGTGGTTTCACTAATTACACCGGCACCAAGCAGAGAAGTTCAAGAAACCTTTGAACGTGCAAATAAAGCATATTTAGATGAAGTGAAATAATCGAAAAAGTGGCTTAATATATGTAGTATTAAGCCACTTTTGTTTAAGTTAGTATTTTCTAATACAGCTCTTTAATTCTAGATTCTGTCATTTCAGTCTGGCATTTAAACATTTCAATCATAGCTATATCACTACCTTTCATAGATGTTTTCCCACAGATAGCATCTTTACTCTTAATCCATTGTTTTTGAGCTGGTAGTAGGGATTTTTTCTGCTCTTTCGTTAAAGTGCTCCAAATACGATTTAATTCGGTATCCTGTGCTAAATATAGACTTCTTGCTTCAGATAAACTCATTGTAGGTAGTTCAGCTGTATTTTGTACAGGTTCTACTTGTTGTACTGCTATAGGTTGGTTAATAATTTCTTCTTTATACTGTGTTTCTTTTGCAATTTTTTCTTGTTGTTTTTTTAGTTCTAATTCTTCCTTACGTTGTTTTTCCGCCCTTTCTCGTTTTTGTTGTTCTAAAATAGGTTTGACAGCAACAAAGGCGGAAATAAGTCCCATTGCCGAGGATAAGTCATTATCAAGGGTTTTTACAAAAACTGTTTTTGCATCATCTGTAGGCTGAACGGTATATTCGACACGCTTCGAGAATACATTAGCTTTTTGTTGTAGATTCATATCCTCTAGATGACGATCTAAATTTCCTCCTGAATTTTCTCTAAAAATATCAGCAACAGTCATATAAGTATCAGAGGGGATAGTAAGAGAAATAGTTGCCTCACAGCTTTTCAGAGTGCTATTGCTGTCTTTAGATGTTGTAACAACTTCTGAAAAGGATAGTTTTAATAGGTCTAAAGCACTACGTTTATTCTGAGATGTTAGTTCTGAAAACTCGGCTACTTCATTAGATAGCACTTTGTATGCTTCTTTATTTATCAGTTCAATCAATGCAGACTGTGCAACTTCATTGGAGCAGCCTATTTGTGAAGATTTTTCTTCACAAGCGTTTAAAAAGACAGTTAATGGAAGAAAGGAAAGAAGGGATTTAAATTTCATTTGGTTGTCCTCGTTATAGAAAATAAATGCCATTCTACAATTGTTTTTTTTTTTGCACAATATACTAGTTTTATATGCATGCATCTAATAAGTAATGTGTATAGCTCCTGTATTGGGTCGGTGCTAAAATGAAAAAGAGTTGATATAGCTATTAAATAACATTAGCAAAAAATCAGAAAAATTTGACCAATTGAGAACAGTAATCTTATGACAATCTTCCTACTCGCTATTATTTATCTCTCCTTTATCAGTCTTGGCTTGCCTGATGCCATTTTAGGGGCGGCGTGGCCTTCAGTGCACCAAGATCTTAGTGTACCGCTTTCCTATGCGGGTGTCGTTTCAATGATTATGTCGATTGGGACTATTACCTCAAGCCTGATGTCGGATAAGCTTACCTACCATCTCGGCACAGGCAAAGTGATGGTAATCAGCGTTGCTTTAACCGCTCTCGCATTGTGGGGGTTTTCGATAAGTGATTCTTTCTGGATTTTGTGTTTATGGGCAATTCCTTACGGCTTAGGAGCCGGAGCGGTGGACGCGGCGTTGAATAACTATGTGGCAGTTCATTACGCCAGCCGACATATGAGCTGGCTGCATTGTATGTGGGGCGTAGGAGCATCTATTGGTCCGCATATTTTAGGTATTGCACTCTTGCAAGGTCGAGGCTGGGAAGGTGGCTATTACACGATTTCTCTATTACAAATCGGGCTAACGGTTATCTTATTTTGTTCTCTACCTTTTTGGAAATCTCGCAAGAAAACCGCTGCGGAAATGAATGAAGCCGCAAAACCGGTCAGCCTAAAAGAAGCCATTAAAATTCCGGGTGTGAAGTACGGCATTTTAGCCTTTATCGGCTACTGTGGTGTAGAACAAACTGCCGGGCTTTGGGCGAGTAGCTATTTTGTGATGGTAAAAGAGGTTGGCTTAGAACAAGCAGCTGCCTTTGGCAGTATCTTTTTTATCGGCATTACGGTTGGGCGAGGCATTAGCGGCTTTCTCACGTTAAAATTAAATAATCATCAAATGATTAAACTGGGTTTTGGTTTAATTTTGATCGGTATTGCAATGCTTTGTTTACCTTTCGGAAAATATGTAACCCTTGTCAGCTTAATTATTATCGGGCTAGGTTGTGCCCCTATTTTCCCGTGTTTAATCCATTCCACACCTGAATTTTTCGGGGAAGATAAATCTCAGGCAGTAATCGGTATTCAAATGGCAAGTGCTTATGTGGGTGTGCTTTTACTACCGCCGCTGTTTGGTTTGATCGCAAACGCTATTTCCATTCAATTATTACCGTTTTATCTGTTAGTAATGCTGACTCTTCTGGTTTATGCCTACCACAATTTGCGACGAAAAACGGTAAAATAAACAACACAAGCGGTCGAATCCTGAGATTTTTTTGCACATTTATCGACTATTACCTATTGTTACTATAGTTTAAGTAAATTAAATCTATTGATCCTACTCAAAATATTAGTGGATGTTTTAGCTCATAATAAAATCTCCTGTACCTATTATTGATTATTAAGGGGTTTATTATGAAGAAATATCTATTTTCAGGGCTTGCTTTAGCTGCTATCGGATATTTTGGGTTAGTGGGATACGCAACGTATTTTGATAAAGCAAATTCAGAAAAATTAATGGCGACAACTGCAGCAGAATTACCGCAATCGCATAAATCGGTATTAGGTGTAATGTATAAAAATGGCTGTCAATATTGCCATTCACCGAATGCTGAACTGCCGGGCTACGCGAAATTCCCTATTGCAAATCAAATTATTGCGAGTGATATTGAAACCGGAAATCGCTTTTTCCGTTTAGATCAGATGATTGAAGGAATGAAAGATCCAAGTAAATTATCTGAGGCAGATTTAGCGAAACTTGAGCAAGTTATTCGTAACGATGAAATGCCTGCGGCGAAATATATCCATATTCACTGGGGATCTCGCCCTGATGATGCAGAAAAGAAAGTGATTTTAGATTGGATCGAAGAGCAACGTAAAACACATTTCTTACCAGAAGGAGTGGAAGGAGTAAATGCGAAAAACCTTGTGCAACCTATTCCAAACAGCTTACCAACCAACCCTAAAAAAGTGGCATTGGGTAAAGATCTTTACTTAGATGGTCGTTTATCAGCAGATGGTTCTATCAGTTGCCACTCTTGCCACTTACTCGCACAAGCCGGCGTAGATAATTTACCGGTAGCGGAAGGGATTCACGGACTAAAAGGTGGCATTAATGCTCCAACCGTATTTAATGCCGCATTAAACAAATGGCAATTCTGGGATGGGCGTGCGAAAACGCTTGCTGATCAAGCAAGTGGTCCACCAACCAATCCTGTCGAAATGGGATCGAAGAGCTGGGACGAAATTGTAGCGAAATTTGATAAAGATGAAGAGTTCAAAAAACGTTTCTTTGAAGTTTATCCACAGATTTCCGAAGCAAATCTCACTGATGCAATCGGTGAATTTGAGAAAACCTTATTAACTCCAAATAGTGCGTTCGATAAGTTCTTAAAAGGTGATGAAAATGCCTTAACGGCGGAGCAAAAACGAGGCTACGAACATTTCAAAAATGCAAAATGTGATACTTGCCACACCGGTAGCTTAATGGGCGGGCAATCCTTTGAATATATGGGCTTGTATGGCGATTACTTTAAAGATCGTGGCACGGCGATGACTGATGCGGATCAAGGTCGTTATGCTCATACTAAAGATCCGCACGATATGCACCGTTTCAAAGTACCAACTTTGCGTAATGTTGCCTTAACCGCACCTTATATGCACGATGCCAGTGCAAAAGACTTAAAAGAAGCGGTGCGTATTATGGGCAAATATCAAAGCAATAAAAACTTCACGGATACAGAGTTAAACGAAATTGCCTCATTCCTTGAGTCTTTAACCGGGGAATACGAAGGTAAGTTACTCACTAATGAAAAAATGAAGTAATTATTGCAAACTGACAAGCGGTAATATTTTGCAAATTTTTTACCAAATATTACCGCTTGTGTCTTAATCAAAATGCTCTAACCCATACTGATATAACGCATTTTTCTTATAACCAAAAGTTTCTGCCACAATCGCTGCCGCTTTTTTCAGTGGCAATTCTTGGCAGAGGAGTTCAAGCAATTTGATTGCTTGGCTGGAAAATTCTTCCTCAAGATTTTGTTGTTTTCCTTCAACAATCAGCACAATCTCGCCTTTAATGCGGTTGCTGTCTTCATTTAGCCATTCAATTAAATTGCCGAGTTGCTCACCGTGAATGGTTTCCCACGTTTTAGTAATTTCACGAGCCATCACTACATAACGCTCTTCGCCGAAGACCTGCTTCATATCTGCCAAGGTGTCTAAAATGCGATGGGTAGATTCGTAAAAAATTAATGTGCGAGGTTCATTTTCTAATTCCGCTAATTTATCGCAGCGAGCCTTTGTTTTAGCAGGTAAAAACCCTTCAAAGCAAAAACGGTCTGATGCAATACCCGATGCACATAAGGCGGTAATCGCAGCACAAGCTCCGGGAATAGGAACAACTTTCACGCCTGCTTGGCGGCAGTGGCGAACCAGATGAAAACCCGGGTCGCTAATCAGTGGCGTACCGGCATCTGAAATTAACGCAATGTTTTCGCCTTTTGCTAATTTTTCCACTAAAACGACCGCTTTCTGTTGTTCGTTATGGTCGTGTAAGGCAAAAAACGGTTTTTTGATGCCGTAGTGGCTGAGTAATAAGCCACTGTGGCGAGTATCTTCAGCGGCAATTAAATCAACGCAGCCAAGCGTATCTAACGCACGTTGGGTAATATCACCTAAATTGCCGATAGGCGTGGCAACAATATATAAAATTCCGTAGTCCGGATTGATTTCAGATGAATTTTGTCTGTTTTTCATTTGCTTTTAGCTCATTTGATAAGTAAGATTTCATCATTAAATTTAGCACATTATATTCTATCGAGGAAAATACAATGGCAACTATTTTAAACCAAACAATGAAAAAGGCATTCGTGCCAACTGCAATTGCATTATTCATTTCTGCCTGTACATCGGTAAACCCAATCACCGAATCCATCAAAGATGAGGCTTATTCAAGTTCAGAATTCTATATCAATAAAGCCGATCAAACTAAAGCCAAAGAAGATAAAATTTCATACCAGCTGCTCGCCGTACGTAAATTAATTGATGAAAATAAAGAATATGAAGCACAAAATACCTTTAGTGAAATTCAAGTGGCTGAAATGAATGACGTGCAGAAATTAGAATATGCATTAGTTTCTGCACAACTTGCGGCTTTACAAGGTAAAAATGAAATGGCGATTAGCCAGTTAAAAGCGGTTCAACCGCCTTTATTAAGCCCTGCACAGCGTTTACGCTATATTCAAACACAAGCCCGTATTGCGGCAAATCAGAATGATGCAATTGGTATTGTGCGTGCAAGATCGCAGTTAAAGGCTTACTACAAAATGAACCGCGAACGCCAAGAAAATAACGATATTATTTGGCAAACTTTGCGTGATGCTAATCGTGGAATGCTAGAAAGAACCGTGCCTGAAGCCGGTGAAATGGAGCTTGCAGGCTGGTTAGCATTAATTAATATTTATAACCAAAATGTAACTACACCTGCTCAAATGCCACAGGCAATTAATAATTGGAAAAACCAATATCCAAACCACAGTGCGGTTACGGTTATGCCAACTGAATTACAAGGTGTGAATAATTTCCAACAAACGCAATTAAATAGTGTTGCATTATTATTACCGCTTAGTGGTGATGCTCAAATTTTAGGCGATATTATTCAGCGTGGTTTTAATGATGCGAAAGCAGATGATCCAACAGCAGTTCAGACGTTTGATACAAGCTCATCTGATGTAAATTCATTAATTACCCAAGCAAAACAACAAGGGGCAAATATTATTGTTGGACCGTTGCTGAAATCTCGGGTAGATGAAATGCTATTGAGCCCAGAAATTCAAAATATTAACGTGTTAGCACTAAATGCAACGGAAAACGCACGCAATATTGCTCAAGTCTGTTACTACGGCTTATCACCGGAGTCTGAAGCTCAAGCAGGGGCGGAGAAAATGTACCGTGATGGTCATCGAGTGGCTATCGTTGCAGCCCCACAAGATGATTTTGGTAATCGCTCAGCAGAAGCTTTTGCAAAACGTTGGCGTCAACTAAGTGGCACTGATGCTGATGTACGTTATTATAATCAACCGCTTGATTCTGTTGCTTCTATTCAAAATGCAGGCATAACTAAAGCCGGTTTGTATGTATTGGGTGGTGCAGAGCAAGTGCTTGAAATTAAACAAGGTATTGATAGTTCTAACTTAAAAGAACGCTTGGTAATTTATACTTCATCACGCAGTAACTCGCCAAATAATGGCATTGATTTCTATACGGCAATGGAAGGTGTGAAATTTAGTGAAGTGCCATTATTGGCAGATACTACTTCAAATGAATACCAAAAAGCAGAAAATTTAGCCAATAGTGATTTCTCAATGATGCGTTTATATGCAATGGGAGCTGATGCGTGGTCGCTTGCTACGAAATTTAACGAGTTCCGTCATATTCCGGGCTATAAAATTTCAGGTTTAACCGGCGAATTAAAAGCCGGACAAAATTGTAATATTGAACGTAGTTTATCTTGGTTGCAATATCAAAATGGGGCTATTCAGCAGGCTTATTAATAAACGAGAACAAGGCTCTTTTTATGAACAAAAAGCCCGAGTGTTTTTAGAACAGCAAGGGCTTCGTTTTGTTGCCGCTAACCAACATTTTAAAGGCGGAGAGCTGGATTTGATTATGCAAGACGGACAAACGATTGTTTTTGTCGAAGTCCGTCAGCGTAAAAGTGATCGTTATGGTTCGGCAGTTGAAAGCATTGATTACCGAAAACAACAAAAATGGCAAAATGCGGCGAATATGTGGCTACTCAAACAACATCAAAGTTTAGAAACTGCAAACTGCCGCTTTGATGTGGTTGCTTTTGATGGAAGCCAATCCCCATTATGGATTCCTAACTTTTTAGGTTAGATTAAGATGTTAAATAAAATCCAAGATAGATTTACCGAAAGTATACAAACCCAAATTTCTGCAGCAGAATTATTGCCGACTAAATTGAGTGAAGCAGCAAACCGCATTGTGGCGTGTTTATTGCGTGGCGATAAAGTGATTGTATGTGGGCACGGGCGTTCTTACGGCAATGCGGCTCTGCTGGTTAGCCACTTAATTCATCGCTATGAGCTGGCAAGACCGAGCTTTTCTGCGGTGCAATTACAAATTAACGGCATATTAGCCGGTGTTTTTGCACAAGATAATGAGCTAGATTCAATTTATAAAAAACAATTACAAGCGGTTGCAAAAGAGGGTGATCTCTTCATTGTTTTTTCGCCTGTGGGAAATGAAGAGTGTATATTGCAAGCCATTCATACGGCTAAAAGTCAGCATTTAGATTTAGATATTATTGCTTTAACAGGCAGTAATAATGACCACACACTCGGATTATTAGATGAAAGTGATATTGAAATTTCAGCTCCCTCAACCAATGAGTTGAGAGTGATTGAAAGCCATCATTTTTATACTAATTTACTCTGTGAACTTATCGACCATTTACTTTTCTCGTAAGGAGAGATTATGACGTATTTAGCAAAAAAACTGCTTAAAGCAGGTTTATTCACTTTAGGCTTCCTGTCTTTACAAGGCTGTATTACCACCGCAGTAGTAACTTCAGCAGCAGTGGCAACCAAAGTGGCTACTGACCCACGCTCAACAGGCACACAGGTTGATGATGAAATTTTAGAAGAAAAAGTGGCTTACAACATCAATAAAGACGAACAAATTAAACAAGAAGCCCGCATTAATGTAGTGGCTTACAACGGTAAGGTATTATTAATTGGTCAAGCACCGAGTATGGACGTAGTGGAAAATGCTAAAAACTTAGCCGCAGGAGCAGAAGGGGTAACGGAAATTTATAACGAAATCCGACAAGGCGAAAAAATCGGTTTCGGACAGATTACACAAGATAGCTGGATTACCACTCAAGTTAAATCTAAACTATTAGTGAATGGCGAAGTAAAAGCGACAGAAGTAAAAGTGGTTACCGAAAACAGCGAAGTTTTCTTAATGGGTAAAGTAAGCCAAGCTCAAGCCGATGCTGCTGCCGAAGCTGCTCGCAATGTGGGTGGTGTAACAAAAGTTGTGAAAGTATTTAGCTATGCACACTAATTGATAAGGCGAATCTAAGTGTTCGCCTTATTTCGTTGATTTGCAAATTTTTAGGGAAATTTGACCGCTTGTTTTACTAATAAAATAGGAATAAACAATATGAAAAAGACAGCATTATTTAAATTAAGTGCATTAAGTCTTGCTTTAGCAGGGCAATATGCTTACGCAGATGTAGTTAAACATACTTGCACGGTAAGTTCAGATTGTTATTACTCAACATTACATTCTGGTATTACGACAGCTGATGGTAAGACTAAAACCGAATATTATTGGTATCTTAATTCTACTAAATTAGGTAAGCACAATGATGATCTAGAGGCTTCGGTTACTCCTCAGCACTACCAAAATAAACCTTCACTTGATGATGATATTCGTGGTTCTAATTCTTTAATTGGTATTGGTAATTCTGATAGAGATGTTTTTTCTCTTGCTGAATTAGAGTACAAAAGAAAAGCTAGTCTATATATCCCATCAGGCACGACAGCAACCGTTGCTAATAGTGGTCATCACAATGCTAATGTTGTATCTATTAGAAATGCGAATGCTAAGATTGATTCAGGCGTTAGATTACAAGCAGGAGAATCAGAAGATGAGAAAACGCTACTGGTAGCTATTGATGTATCTGGTGAAAGCAATGTAACAACTTCTGCAGATGTGATATTAAAGAGTAGAGACTCTGTCGGTATTTGGGCAAATGATAGTTCAACGGTAACAGCTAAAAATCATAAAATTGAATTATCGCCTGAATCATCGGGAGTTTTAGTGCGAGATAGTGCGAAGGTAGTATTGGAGAATGTTAATATTACAGGTTTGGGAGCATTACAGGCTGCTTTAGATATAGGAGAGGAAGGAGCTTTTCTTGAATTTAATCAAGGTACTATTAATTTAACTAATGATATTTTAACAACAGCTGCTGGATTAAGTTCGGGAAAAGTAGATATCAATCATAGTAATGTGAATGCGAATTATGCGATGCTTTCTGACGCATATTGGTATAAAGAAAATGAAGATTATACTTCTGCTCATAGCGTAGTGAATATTAATCATAGTAATGTGACTGGTAGAGAATTATTTGTGGCAGTAAATACCAATGAAGATACAGAGCCACTTTCTCGTGATTATTCTACTACCGTGAATGTTGAGAGCAGTAAGATATCAGGTAGAATTGTAAATATTAAAGATGTTTCTGAGGAAAACGAAGACAACGAATTAGATATTCGCATTGATACGCAAGCTAATACTAATGTTGATCTCACAATGAAAAATAGCCAATGGACGGTTAATGGCGATAGCCATTTAAATGGGCTTGCAATGGCAAATTCTACAACCTCATTGCAAAAAACAGGCAACCAATTCCAAACTTTGACGATTACAGATTACTTAATCGGCAATGGTCATTTCGATCTCAACACCGATCTTGCTAACCAACAATCCGATAAAATTGTGGTAAAAGGCGAAGATAGCGGTCTTTTTACCTTAGGTATTAAAGACAGCGGGAATGAGCCACAGGCTGAAAATGGTAAAGTAACACTTGTTGAAACCCAAACAGGGCAAGCTCAATTTAGTTTGAAAGATCGTGATTATGTTGATGCAGGGGCGTATCGTTACCGCTTAAATAAAGAGGGAACAAATTGGGTATTGGCAAACCGCCAAGCTGAATCTGTTAAAAATAACCCTATTCAGCCTACGCCTCCGGCTAAGCCTGTAACGCCAGCACCTACTGAGCCAAGTCAGCCAATTGCTCAGCCAAAACCTGTAGCTCCAACTCCACCGGTTGTTGTTCAACCGACACAGCCTAGCCAACCTGTTGTAGTTCCTGTGTTGAAAGCCTTAAGTGAGAAAACAAACGCTCTTGTTTCTCTCCGCCAGGCTCAAGGTATATTGCTGAACCAAAACTTACAAGGCATTCATCAACGTTTAGGCGAGTTAAAAACTGATAAATTCAGCAATGTGTGGGTAAAAAATAGCAATACCCGAAGTGAAGCTAAAGCCCAAAATGTGGCAGTAGATAGCCGTTCTTCAGGGTTTGAGATGGATTCTCACAGCTTACAAATTGGGGCAGATCGTGCCATTAATGATAATCTGCGTTTAGGTGGATTTGTAGGTACAAGCCGTGCTGATGTGGATTTTAATGGTGAATATGGCAAAGGAAAATTACGTTCACAAGCGGTCGGTTTATACGCAACTTTTGCAAATGAACAAGGCTGGTATCTGGATAACATCGTCAAATATGAACGTTTAACTGCTAAATTTGTTGATGAGAAACGTAAATACAATGCGTTTAGTCTTTCCAGCGAAATCGGCAAACGTTTTGCATTAAGTAATGATTGGAGCATTACACCACAAGCTCAACTTGCTTATCATACCGTTAATGGAAAAGCTGATGAAAGCCGTTTAAATCTCTTTACCGCTCGTGCAGGCGTACGTGTCGCAAAAGGCTTTGTATTGAATAATGGTTGGAATGTACAACCTTATGCGGAAGTGAATGCGATTGCTGAAAAAGCGAATAATGCAAAAGTACGCGTGAATCAATATCAGTTTGACGTTGCAGAAAATAAAGGCAGAGTACAAACCGCATTAGGCTTAACGGCAGGAAATAATAACCACCGTTTAGGCTTAGAGGCTTCAGTTACCTCTGGTAGTAAATTTAAGCAACCACTTAGTGTGTTAGCGAATTATCGTTATCAGTGGTAATGATCTGCAAAAAATCAGGGAAATTTGACCGCTTGTAAAAACGTAGGGGCAAATTGCAATTTGCCCCTATTTTCATCTTATCGACAGAAATGATAAATCAACTTGGTTAATAGCTCTTTCGTCGGCTCAATATATTTCATCTCTAAAAATTCATCAGGCTGGTGAGCTTGCTCAATTGAGCCTGGTCCTAGCACGAGTGTAGGGCAGAGTTGCTGAATAAATGGGGCTTCGGTGCAGTAGTTTACCGCATCACATTTTTCACCTAATAATTTTTCTACCACTTGTACGATTTGGGCGGAGTGTTCGCATTCATAGCCCGGAATGCCGTCGTGTATCGGGCGGATTTCAATTAAATCGCCATATTGTTCAAGCATTGGTTTTAAGTATTCATCAACCATTGCGTATAAATCGGCTAACGGCATATTTGGTAATGGTCGCATATCAAACTGTAATTCACAGCAAGCACAAATGCGGTTAATCGCATCGCCACCACGAATGTTACCGAAGTTCATTGTCGGGTGAGTAACTTGGAAAAGCGAATTATGATATTTCTCTTTCAGGTCATCACGCATTTTCATCAAGTAGCCGATAGATTCGTGCATCAATTCAATTGCATTAATCCCTTTGCTTGGGTCGCTCGAATGCCCGCTTTTACCTGTGATTCTGACTGATTCCCCCATATGTCCTTTATGGGCTCGAATCGGCTTGAGCGAAGTTGGCTCACCGATAATCGCACAATCCGGGCGAATGTGGGTGTGCTGTGCGAAGGTTTTTGCCCCAAGCATCGTGGTTTCTTCATCGGCTGTGGCTAAAATGCGGATCGGCTTTTTGATTTGCGATAAGTCGATTTGGCTGACCACGTCCACTACAAAAGCAAAAAAGCCTTTCATATCCGCTGTGCCTAAGCCGTATAATTTCCCCTCTTTTTCGGTCAGTTTGAAGGGGTTAAACGTCCATTTTCCATCATCAAACGGCACGGTATCGGTGTGCCCTGCCAGTAATAATCCACCTTCGCCCTCGCCATAGGTTGCAAGTAAGTTGTATTTATTACGGCTGCCTTCAACGGCTAAAATGTCGGTTTTGAAGCCAAAATCGGCAAGCCAAGTGGCGAGTAATTCAATCAATGCACGGTTTGATAAATCATTTTCTGCCACCAAGCTGGAAATCGTGGGTAGCTCAATAAGTTGTGCATAGCGGTTAATAAACGGAATGTTGTGTTTCATAGTTTATCCTGTTGTATCTTATTTTATGTTTCTATAGGGCGAGTTAATGACGGAATTTTTCTCAACCGTTTAATAATGGCAAAACCGGCTAAAATTTCCCACATCATAATAGTGTAAATGCCTGCTCGCTCAATTAATGGACTGAAAATCGTCGGTAAGAACATTGTAATTAAAATACAAACTGCCCCGATAATGCCTGCCGTAATGCTAAAACGTTTGAAAAAACGCATTGTTGGGTGGTAAATATCTAGCCCTGCAATAATCAAAGTTAAGTTACCAATTAAAAAAGTGATGCTTGCCCCTAGATTGTAAATACCAAATTCGCTGCGTGAGGTGGGTTGAATACCCGAAATTAACGAGCAACCAATTGCAAAACCGAGTGCTAAAACTAAGCCGATAACACGCAGTTTATTGTGGGTAATGTGGGTAATGCCGATTGCATAAATAAAGAAAAAAACGACCGCTTGTATCACAAACATTGAACTCATTACGATAGAAAGCGGTGAGAGTTGGGTTGCTTTGCCATCAATCATTGTGCCGACAGGCACAAGCAATTCTAAGGTGCTGTGGTGGAAATAGGTAGTAAGCGATCTTTCACTGAATAAAATTGTGAAATGTTCTGCCAGTAGGTAAAAAACACCACTGAAACTAGAAACAATCGCAATGATAGATACTAGAAATGCACAGCTTTTGCGAAAGCAAGGGTGCATCAGAAAAGGGTAAAATTTCACCCCAAATGAACCGCTTGTAAAATAGTTTTCCACCGCTTTTGAAATTGCGATTAATTTTTGTACGAGATTTTTAATCCACTCTGTTTTCATAACGACCTTTATTAACGAGTTGCGTGGGTTAATGTATGGGTTCGCACATCGAACACGTCCATTCCACCGCTAAGAGCGGCTTGCACGCCTAAATCGGCATCTTCAAATATCAAACAACGATGAGCAGGCACACCCAGTTTTTCAGCACATTTTAAAAATGTTTCAGGATCTGGCTTATGGTTGCTTACATCATCAGAATCTACAATAACCGAAACATATTGACGTAGGTTAAATTTTTCGTCTAATAATTCCACCATTGCACGGTGCGAACCTGTGCCGATCGCCATTGGTTTTTTACCGAGATTGGCTTTCACTATCTCGAAAGCGGGCAGTAATGTTGCATTTTCAGGAATTAATTCCATACCAAATTGGCGTTTTAATTTAACCACTTCATCAAAATAATGCTCCGGCATATTGGCTCGCTTCATTGTTTCACGGGCAATCACAAAGGTAGTTGAGCCGCTGAGTTCAAACATTGCCTCTGAAGTTAAAGGATAACCCAACAGCTCGCCTACTTTTTCCCACGCTTTGGCGTGGCTTGGCATAGTGTCAATTAATGTGCCGTCCATATCAAAAATAAGGGCATCGTATTGGTCAATAATAGTTTGATCTAACATTGCTTTTCCTAAATTTTGGTCCTAAATTCTGGCTTTAAGTCCACCAAATTCTTCAATCATTTTAGCGGTAAAGGTTTTTAATTCTTCCGTCATCAGCAAGAAATCGGCATCAAAACGTTGGGCGACATCTTCTTTTAGAATATCATCGTTTTTCTCACGCACTTCATCAGCAAATTTAAGGCGAGAAAGCGTGGCATCTTCATTGAGAACACAAGAGAAATGGGCTTCCCACTCAATTGCAAGTTTTGTGATAAATTTGCCCGCTTGTAAATGCTGGGCGATTTCCTCTGTTTCCAAATCTTGGCGTTTGCAGCGGATAACGCTGTCGGTATCAAAGGATTTCAGCTCGGCTTCTTCTAATAAAGTTAGCCAACTTGGTGTATGCCCTTTTGCAATCCAGTTTGTCATCACTTCTGCCGGCGGTAGTGTGAATGAAATCGGCACAACAGGTAATGAGCCGAGTGTTTTACGCAGTAATGCAAGCGTATCTTCTGCTCTCTTACTTGAAGCAGCATCAACATAAACCAATTGATTATCTAAATCTAACCAAAGAGCGGTAAATTGATGCTTGCTAAAGGCTCGAGGTAAAAGGTTAGACACCACCTGATCTTTCACTGCCTGCTTTTCGGTTTTTTTGAGTTTACGAGCCTCTTTTTCTTCCAATTCTGCAATGCGTTGCTCGGTTTCGGCTTTGACTACATTGGCGGGCAGTAATTTATCCTCTTTGTGTGAAACCAGCAAAAATTGATTACCTTGTGAAAAATGAAGTAAATCAGACCCTTTTAGTGGACTAGACCAGCCGAATTTGCTCATATCAAATTGAGTGCAAGGTGTGAATTTTGTTTCTTGCTGCAAATCATCAAGGCTTTTGCTATCAAGCGAAAGCTCGCCGGTTAATTTATAAATCATCACATTTTTGAAGAAAACCATTTTTGCCTGTCCTTTTAGAGAAATCTTTTAAGGTGTAGAATAAGGTATTTTAACAGAGCCAACCCCAACACAGTAGAGAATTTGCAAATGAACAGTAAAAAACTTGCCTTTATCGGCACGGGCAATATGGCATTCGCCATTATTCAAGGTTTATTGAGAAGCGGTTATCACGCTTCTCAAATCATTGCGTGTAATAAAAGCAATATTGCTCGGAGAGAGGCATTACAAGCGGTCGGAATTTCCACACATTTTGCAAATCGTGAAGCGGTAGAACAAGCGGAAGTGGTGGTGTTAGCGGTTAAACCTCAGGTGATGGCAGAGGTTTGTGCAGAATTTGCGGACATCGATTTTTCAAATAAATGGGTCATTTCTGTTGCCGCGGGGATTTCGGTGAAACGTTTGGAAGAGTTGCTTCCAACAGCGAAAAGTATTATCCGCACAATGCCGAATACGCCTTCATTGATTGGTGAAGGAATGACGGGGCTATTTGCAAAAAAATCGGTAAATTCGACCGCTTGTGAATTTGCTGAGAACTTAATGAGTGCGGTAGGGAAATGTTATTGGGTGGAAACTGAGGACAAAATCAACCACATTATTGCCATTACCGGCTCAAGTCCTGCTTATTTTTTCCGTTTTATGGAAGTAATGCAACAAAGTGCAATGCAAATGGGTTTTAGCGAGCAAGATGCAAGATTGCTTGTGCAATCTGCTGCACTTGGAGCGGCAAAATTAGTAGAGGCAAATCCAACAGTTCCCCTTTCAACCTTACGAGAAAATGTAACATCCAAAGGTGGTACAACAGCTAAAGCCCTTGAGGTATTTGAGCAAGCCAATCTTGCCGATACGGTAGATAAAGCAATGTGGGCGGCAATTTACCGTGCTGAGGAAATGGAGAAGTCATTATGATAGCGGTTTCACCGTTTAAATGGGCGGCATTTAACTATTTCGGTTTCTTTTGTGCCTACGGCGTAATACTGCCATTTTTACCTGTTTGGCTAAAGCATCACGGCTATTCCACTGAAATTATCGGGTTACTGGCTGCCGTAGGCTACCTGTTTCGCTTTGGCGGCAGTATGCTGGCTTCGCAGCGAGTAAAAGCGGTAAACCAGCTTATTCCAACCGCAAGAACCTTAACGTGGCTAAATATTGCAGTTGCCGTTGTGCTGGCATTTTCAGGCGATTCTATTTGGTTGGTCTTTCCTGTCTTAATGCTGTTTCAAATGTTTAATTCAGGGGCGATGCCGATTGCAGATAGTATAGCTTCCATTTGGCAACGACAAGTCGGTTTGGATTACGGTAAAGCCAGACTTTTTGGCTCAATCGCATTTGTGGTTGGTTCGCTTTGCGGTGGCTATTTTATCGGGCAGCTAGGCGAAGATATTGTAGTTTGGGTTATTATTGGCTTTCTAGTCTTGTTTGGCATTGGGCAATTCGCTAGACCAACAGTTGGTTTTGAAGATAAGAATGTGGTAACTAATGGCTCTAATGTAACTTACTTAGCCTTATTAAAAGAACCTACCACCTTACGAATGTTAATTGCGGTATCGTTAATTTCAGCGTCTCACGCAACTTATTACACCTATAGCACCATTCATTGGTCAAATGCAGGCATTTCAACGGAAATCACCAGTTTATTTTGGGGATTAGCGGTGGTATCGGAGATTTTGTTCTTTTTAGTCTCTAAACAGTTGTTTAAGTCGTGGAAAATTAGTCATTTGATGATTTTATCTGCGGTATTTGCTTTTATCCGCTGGGGGATTATGGGGAGTACAACAGAGATTGCATTAATGATTTTTGCACAAATGTTACACTCAGTTACCTTTGGGGCTTCTCATATTGCAATGATTCGCTATATTTCAATGCAATCGGCAGAAAATATTACGAAGTTACAAGGCTTATATTTCGGTTTGGCAAGCTGTGCGTTTATGGCGGTATTTACCTTTGTAGCGGGAATGATCTATCAATATTCACCAAGTTTAACCTTCTGGTTAATGGCTGCTTTTGTTGTACCGGCGATGTTTATTGTACCGAAAAAATTTGAGGTACAGATTTTGAAATAAGCATAAAAAATGCCGACATTATGTCGGCATTTATTTTTAAAAATCGTTAAAAATTAGATTTTTTTCACGTTTACTGCTGATGCACCACGATCTGAATCTTGGATTTCAAATTGTACTTTTGCACCATCTTCTAAAGTACGGTAGCCACCGTTTGCTTCGATTGCAGAGAAGTGAACGAATACATCTTTTCCGCCTTGGTCTGGAGTGATGAAACCAAAACCTTTAGTTGAATTGAACCATTTTACTGTACCAGTAACTGCTGACATAGGATTTTCCTTATAAATATAAAAAGTGATAAAAGATAGCTAGACGGGATATTACAGACGCATCTATCAATCACTTACCTTTTAGGAAAATAACTAAAAAGATTCAACTACTAATTAACACACGAACAGCTTTTACCATTAGAGCATTTATTCATTTTTTAAGCAAATGATTTTTACGCTTTTGTGAACATTTATCTAAAAAAATAGTCTGTTTTTTGTAAAACGAATATGCGATTTATATGGACGAAGCTTTATAAATCAAATATAGTATTAAGTTAGATTTTAACTTAGCAAATTCTCGAATTTTTTATTAACGGAACTTATTATGTCGGAACAACAAGTAGAGCAAACAACAGAACAGACTAACAATAAAACGAACCCAAGCACAAAGGAAGTGATTGGGTATTTAGCGGAAAAATTCCCGCTTTGTTTCACTGTTGAAGGGGAAGTTAAACCGCTAAAAGTGGGGCTTTTCCAAGAATTAGCAGAAGCGTTAAAAGATGATGAAAAAGTAAGTAAAACCTTATTACGTCAAGTGTTGCGTAACTATACAAACTCTTGGCGTTATTTAGCTGCAAGCCAACCGAATGCTGCTCGTGTCGGTTTACAAGGCGAAGAAGTTGGCTTTGTAACAGAAGAAGAAGCAACTCACGCAGCAGAAACCTTAGCAGCAGCCAAAGCAGTTGTTGCAGAGCGTAAAGCACAAGAACGTAAAGAGCAACGTAAAGAATTCTTTAAGCAAAAAGCACGTGAAGAAAATGCTAAAAAACGTGTGGCTTCTAAAGCAAAAAAAGTAGCAGATAATTTACCTAAAGCATCAGAGGAAAAATTAGCAGCTTTAGCAAGTAAATTTGGTCGTAAATAATATGTATAGTGGGCGTATAAACGCCCTTTGCAAATTTTTATCGTTTTATGACCGCTTGTAGATTGGAAAAGAAAATGAAATTAACAAAATTAAACAAAATAGTTGCACTAACTTTAGGTTTATTGGTTAGCAATGTCTTTGCGGTTCAACCTGATATTAAAGAGAATAACATTGTTATTCCAAAACCAAGTGAACAGCACAGCTTATCAACCAAACGTGTTACAGCTCGTCTCACTCAATCTCATTATCATAAATTCCAACTAAATGATGAGTTTGCATTGAAAATTTTTAACCGTTATGTTGATTGGCTTGATCCATCGCATAATACTTTCTTGCAATCGGATATTGATGAAATGCGTAGCAAATATGCTATGTTATTAGATGATGATTTATACGCCGGTAAATTAGATGCAGCATTTGCAATGTATGAGCTGATGTCTAAACGCCGTTATGAACGTTATAGCTACGCATTGTCTTTATTGGATAAAGAGCCGGATTTAAAAGGCAGCGATAAAATTGAGATAGACCGTGAAAAAGCGGCATTCCCAACAAGTGTGGAAGAAGCGAATACACTTTGGGAGCAGCGTGTCAAAAACGATATTATCAATTTATATTTGAAAGATAAAAAATGGGCTGACATTAAGAAAACTTTAGTCAAACGTTATAATTTTGCAATTAAACGTTTAACTCAAGTGAAAGCAGATGATATTTTACAAACTTACTTGAATTCATTTTCTCGTGAGATTGACCCTCATACCAGTTATTTATCGCCTCGTGCGGCAAAAGCCTTCCAAGAGAGTATGAACCTTTCATTAGAAGGGATTGGGGCAACACTTACTCAAGAAGATGATGTAACCAGTATTAAGTCTTTAGTGCCGGGTGCTCCAGCCGCGAAAAGTAAGAAACTTGTGGTTGGCGATAAAATTATCGGCGTTGGTCAAGGTGAGAAAGGCGAAATTGAAGATGTTATCGGTTGGCGTTTAGATGATGTAGTCGATAAGATTAAAGGTAAAAAAGGCACAAAAGTTCGCCTAGAGATTGAGCCGGAAAAAGGCGGGAAAACGAAGATCATCACACTTGTGCGTGATAAAGTGCGTATTGAAGATAGTGCAGCTAAATTAACTCTTGAGAAAGTAGATGGAAAAAGTGTTGGGGTAATTAAAATTCCAACCTTCTATATTGGCTTAACTGAAGATGTGCGTAAATTATTAGCGGATATGAGTAAGCAAAATGTGGAAGGTTTAATCATCGATCTGCGTGAGAACGGTGGTGGTTCATTAACGGAAGTGATTGAATTAACGGGTTTATTTATTAAAGGTGGACCGGTAGTTCAAGTGCAAGATGCCTTTAACCGTATCAAAGTACACGAAGATCCTGAATCAAAAATCGTTTATGACGGTAAAATTATGGTAATGATTAATCGCCATAGTGCATCGGCTTCCGAGATTTTTGCAGCTGCAATGCAGGACTATAACCGTGCGATTATTGTTGGTCAGCAAACCTTTGGTAAAGGTACAGTGCAGCAAAGCCGTTCATTGAATTTTGTGTATGATTTAGATAAAGAACCATTAGGTTTTATTCAATATACAATTCAAAAATTCTATCGTATTAATGGTGGTAGTACTCAGCTGAAAGGGGTTGATGCGGATATTAAATTCCCTGAAATCATTAATGCGGAAAAAACTGGCGAAAGTTTTGAAGACAACGCTCTGCCTTGGGATAAAGTGCCTGCAGCGACGTATCAAGAAGCGGGTAATGCACGCAATGCAGTTTCAGAGTTAAAAACGAAACACGAAGAGCGTATTGCGAAACATCCGGAGTTCATCGTATTAAATGAAAATATCGCTATTCGTAAAGAGCGTGATGAGCGTAAATTCTTATCGTTAAATTTAGAAGAGCGTTTGAAAGAAGAGAAAACCGATGATGTAAAACGCTTGAAAGATATTAATGCCCGTTTCGCAAGAGAAGGTAAAAAAGCATTGAAAAGCATTGATGATTTACCAAAAGATTATGAAGCACCTGACTTTTTCTTAAAAGAAACTGTACAAATGGTAGTAGATTGGTCGAATATTGGTAAAAAACCATAAATGTGTTTATAATATACACAAATATTGCCGCTTAGATTACTAAGCGGTCTATTTTTTGAAAAAATTTGCAAATGATATTAAGAGGAAGAGTGGGTGAAAACCTTTAAATTATTACCTATTATGATGGCTTTTTCAGGTTTAGCTTTAGCTGAAACGGCAACAGTTACTCAGGCTACAGCTGCACCTGTTGTGCAAGATACAATTTTACCGCAGTTAAGTTTTGCAGCCCAACAAGCTCGTGCCGCAGAATTGGTAAAACAGGCAGATTACGCGTTAGCTCAAGAACAAATTCGCCAAGAGCAAGCAAGAAAATTTGCAGAGGCAGAAGCGAGAGTGAATCAAGAAATTGGTAATAATGCCCTATTACTAAACCAAGCGACAACAAAAGTTTATTTAGACAATGAATTTGCCACAATGTGGAATGACAAAGCCGCAGAAAAAGCTTTTTTAAAAGAATATGCTTTATTTGCTGCAAGTGGTGTATCGTCTAAATCTGCTAAAGCATTACAACAAATCTTAAATCAGCCGGAAGGTTTAGGTAGAGATATTTTATTAACAGATGGCTTTTTAGATTATTTGTATTACAACAAAAATGTGTTTAAAAATGCCAATAACTGGTTATATAACTTAGGAAGCTACTCACCTAAAGCCCCTTCTCTGGAACAAATTACTAAATGGACGAGTGCGGTAAAAGATGGTTCATCAGGTCAGTTTGTAACTAATCTTGTGCCAAGAAATCATTTATATCGTGATACTGCGGAAAGAGTATTAGCAATGGTAGGTGGTTCATCTTCAGCAAAATCTAAAAAAGGTAAAGTAGCGGGGGGAGAAGTAGTAAATAATGGCGGTTCTTTCTATAAATTAGCACTAAATGCTCAACGCTTGCGTATTATTCCAAGTTTCAATAACGGTATTTTTGTGAATATTCCAAGTTATCAATTATATTACTTCCGTGATGGGGCATTGGCTTTGCAGTCTAAAGTGATTGTTGGACGAGCTGATCGTAAAACGCCTGTAATGTACAGCAAATTAAGTAATGTTGTAGTAAATCCGCCTTGGAATGTTCCAACGAGTATTATGACAAAAGATATTGTGCCAAAACTTGCCCGTGATCCAGGCTATGCAGATCGTGCTAGTTTTGAAATTTTAGATGGCAGCGGTAATAAAATTAATCCGCGTAGCGTGAATTGGTCGCAGTATTTAAATGCAAAAAGTACACCATACCGTATTCGCCAGCAAGCAGGTGATGATAGTGCATTAGGTCGCTATAAATTTAATATGCCAAGTTCAGATGCAATTTATTTACACGATACGCCAAACAGAGGATTATTTGGTAAGACAGACAGAGCGTTAAGTTCAGGTTGTGTGCGTGTAGAAAAAGCAGATGATTTAGCGACAATCCTTCTTAAAGAATCAGGTTGGAGCGTGGATAAAAAGAACCAAGTATTAGGTAGTAAAAAAACCACTTCTGCACAAATTCGCTCGGATAATCCGGTTTATTTATATTATGTAACTGCTTGGGTTGAAGGTGGAAAGGTACAAACTTTGCCGGATATTTACAACCTTGATGCGAAAATTCCACAATATTCAATTAGTTGGGGAAAAGTTAAAAGTTTGATTTAACGTAATACATCACAAGCTCCAAGAAGATCCGGTATCTTCTTGGAACTTTTTTATAATTTAGATTACTAATTGTAATCTATGATTAAAAATTACACTATAGATTTACAGAAATTCGTTTATCGAAGCGATTTTCTTTAAATTATTAGCTAACCTATGAGGAAAAAATGAAACAAATTGATGTTCAACGCCGTAAGTGGTTATCACTCGGCGGACTTGTTTTAGGGGCTAGCCTTCTGCCGGGTCAAGTAATGGCAGCTCTTTCTACTCCTGCCCCTGCTGCATTACGTTTTCGTAATATTAATACAGGCGATACCTACACAGCGAAATTTGGTGCAGGTGGTTTAAATAAAAAAGATCTCGGTCAATTAAATTATTTGATGCGAGATCGTCATATCAATCAAGTTAAAGCGATTGATCCAAAATTATTCGTTAAACTTAACCAATTACAGCGTCGTTTAGGTTTCCATAATGCAGAAATTCTAGTATTAAGTGGTTATCGCTCGGCACAAACTAATGCAAGAATGCGTCGTAGAAGTCGTGGTGTAGCACATCATAGCTATCATATTCTTGGTCAAGCAGTAGATTTCCAAGTTTCAGGAGTGCCTTTAAATAAAGTAAGGCAAGCAGCAGAAAGTTTGAACAATGGAGGGGTTGGTTACTATCCTCGTAGTAATTTTGTTCACGTTGATACCGGTCCTGTTCGTACTTGGAGAGGCTAACAAGCGGTCATATTTTATGTTTAATTTGCAAATTATTCCTGTTAGCCCATTCCAGCAAAATTGTACTGTGATATGGGATAACAATAAAAATGCAGCTATTATTGATGCCGGTGATGATGCAGACCGTATCATTCAATTTGTAGAATCTCAAAATTTAAACGTGCAAAAATTGCTGATTACTCACGCACATTTAGATCATATTATGGCTGTTAAAGCTGTTAGAGATCATTTTAACGTTGAAGTGTTTGGTTCTCAGATAGCAGATAAACCATTATTTGAACATTTACCTGAAATGTGCCAACAATTTGGCTTACCAGCGGTAGAAGGATTTTATCCGGATCACTGGCTAGAAGAAGGCGATGTGGTTGAGGTAGGTGAGTTAAAATACCATATTCGCCACTTGCCGGGACACGCACCGGGACATATTGGTTTCTTTGATTTTGAGAATAAAATCGCTTTTAGTGGTGATGTTTTATTCCAAGACAGCATTGGAAGAACTGATTTGTATATGGGAAGTTATGATCAGCTTTTAGAAACTATTCGTACTAAAATGTTTGATTTAGATGATGATTTCATCATTGTGCCGGGGCACGGCTCACATACCACTATTGGGCGAGAAAAACAGAGTAATCCGTTTTTGAAGTCGTAGAGATAAAAAAGCAGAGTTTTCACTCTGCTTTTTTACTATCTTGCACCTCGCAAATAAAGCCGGTAATTATGGCTTTCTTCAGTAGGTTTAATTAATGCCACGGTCTGTTTTTGCTTTGGCTGTAGCCATAACGGTTGCCAGCCTGAACTTTCTGAAATACCATTTGGTGATTGGGTTACACCATCTTTATCGTACCAAAATAGCTTGTAAATCACATTAAGTGGAAAATCTGTTAAGTTAGTGGCACTAAAGGTTTTGCCATTGGTATCGAGTTCCACTTTTTGTGCAATATTTTCCTCAATATTAACAATAGGCTTTGAACCTGTTGGTAAATAGCTTACCGGCTTGCTTGCACAAGCGGTCAAAAAAAGTGAAAAAATTGCAAAAGTAAAATAGGATAAACGCATAATGTTACTTCGCCACTAATGGACCTAATTTCTCTCCACCAAGTAAGTGCATATGAATGTGGAACACTTCTTGCCCTGCGTTTTTATTACAATTCATAATTAAACGATAGCCATCTTCGGCAATACCTTCTTCTTTAGCAATTTTGGCTGCAACGGTAAATAAACGCCCTAATGCTAATTCATCTTCGGCAGTAACGTGATTAACGGTTGGAATAAATTTATTCGGAATAATCAGAATGTGCGTAGGGGCTTGTGGAGAAATATCACGAAATGCCGTAACAAGCTCGTCTTGATAGACAATATTGGCAGGAATTTCTTTGTTAATGATTTTGGTAAAAATCGTTTCTTGGTATTCTGTAGTCATAAAATGTTCCTTCTAGTCAATTAAGCCTAATACTTTTTTCACCGGGGCAAAACTTTTGCGATGATAAGGTGTTTCCCCAAATTCAATTAACTTTTCAAAATGTAACTTAGTCGGATAGCCTTTGTGTTTGGCAAAACCGTATTGCGGAAATTGTTTATCTAATTCCTCCATTTCTTGATCACGAGCTACTTTGGCAATAATCGATGCGGCACTGATTTCAGCTACTAAGCTATCACCTTTAACTACTGCTTGTGTCGGCACGGAGAATTGTGGTGGGCGATTGCCATCAACTAAGATAAAATCAGGCTGAATATGTAACCCAGCTACTGCACGCTGCATTGCAAGCATTGTAGCGTGGAGAATATTTAATTCATCAATTTCAGCCGGTTCAGCTCGACCAAGCGACCAGCTCAGAGCTTTTGCTTTGATTTCTTCTGCCAATGCTAAGCGTTTCTTTTCCGATAGTTTTTTAGAATCCATTAACCCTTCAATCGGATTATTAGGATCTAAAATCACTGCTGCGGTTACAACTGCTCCAACTAACGGACCTCGCCCGACTTCATCAACGCCTGCAATCAATTGGGCGTTTGGATAGATAAACTCACTCATTATTATACTTCTTCTTTTCTAAAATGGCGTTGGCTTTTGGTTTCAGACAGGCTTTCAATTAAGCGGTGGTAATTTTCAAACCGAATTGCAGAAATTTTACCATTTTCGACCGCTTGTTTTAATTCACAGCCAGGGTCGTTTTTATGTTTGCAATCACGGAATTTGCAAGTACCTAGCACTGATTGAAATTCACGATAACCAAGCGTAATTTGTTCCGGCTCTAAATGCCATAATCCAAATTCACGAATGCCCGGAGAGTCAATTAATTGACCTCCTTGTGGTAAATGGTATAAACGTGAAGCGGTAGTAGTATGTTGCCCCAATCCTGAATTATCACTTACAGATCCTGTGAGTGCATTGACTTCCGGCAGAAGCTGGTTAATAAGGCTCGATTTTCCTACACCTGATTGACCAACGAAAATGGATGTCCCTTTTGCAAGATATTGATGCAAAGTGTGCATATTCTCGCCGGTATCGGCGGATAGGCAAAGTGTTTCATAGCCAATATCTTCGTAAATTTTTAATTGTTCTTGAACGGCTTTTCGTTCTGTTTCACCAAGTAAATCAATTTTGTTCAGCACGATAAGAGCCGGGATATTGGCAGTTTCGCAAATGACTAAATAGCGATCAATAATATTGAGTGAAAGCGTAGGCACAACTGCTGACACGATGATGATTTGATCGATATTTGATGCCATTACTTTAATACCATCATAATAATCGGGGCGAGTAAGCTCATTTTTACGAGGGAATACAGCTTCAATCACGCCACTTATGCCCTGTAGCTGTTCACTGCCTTTACGCCAAGAAACACGATCACCCACCACTACATTTTTTAATGTACGGCGGATATTACAACGGAAAATTTCACCTGCTTCAGTTTCGACATCAGCGTGTTTAACGTGACGAGTTACTACAATGCCTTGTTGCATTTCGCCCAGCATATCATCTTGCCATTCAATCTCTTTTTTATTGATGCGTTTATGATGATTAGACTTAATTCTACGTTGTTGATTGTGGGTTAGTTTTGGTTTACTCAAAAGGATACTCTGCTATTAAAAAATAGTTATGGTGTTAGAATACTATAAAACCTATGTTTATAACAGATGAAAGTGAAAGAATAAAAGAGTATAAACGCTAGAATAAAGATAACGAATAATATAGAATGGCAACCAATCTTTTATATTTACCTTTAGATAGAAAAAACCGCCCAAAGTGGGCGGTTATAAACCAATACGGTTCAAAATATACAGGAAGTGAAACGAGTAACTTTCGTTACTCCAGTCTAGTTTCCTAGACCAATATGCAAACACAACATCATACTTAAAATTTAGGAATAGAATAAATTCTACGACTATCCATTAAGTATGGAGAATATTTTATTGTTTCTACTTTCAGTCATCAAGCGAATTTTTTTTATTTTAACCATCAGAAAAAATAATGGAATTGCTTTATTTTAGCAGTTAATTATATTTGAAATACTATGAACAGAAAACTTCCACCGCTCAATGCATTAAAAGCATTTGAATCTGCTGCCCGCCATTTGAATTTTACCAAAGCGGCAGAAGATCTCTTTGTAACTCAAGCCGCTGTTAGTCATCAAATTAAGTTATTAGAAGACTTTTTAGGGGCTTCGTTATTTCATCGTCGTAACCGTTTATTAGAATTAACGGAGTTAGGGGCACAATATTTCTATGAGGTACAACCTTTATTGGAACAAATTGCATTAGCAACTGATAAAGTTCGTCAGCAGAGCTGTCGCCAAATTCTGACTATCAGTGTGCCACAAACCTTTGGTATGCACTGGCTAGTGCCACGTTTAGCTGATTTTCACGATAAATACCCGGACATTGAAGTGCGTATTAAAGGTGTGGATCAAGATGAGGGATTACTTGGTAAAGAAACCGATGTAGCCATTTATTATGGTAAAGGCGATTGGCAGGACTTGGAATCTATCCGTTTAACGGAATCTCGCATTGTGATTTTAGCCTCGCCAGAGTATTTATCGAAAAATCGCATTCAGTCGGCAAAAGATTTAGTTGATAAGCATTTGTTACACTCTTCTACTCATAATAAATGGAAAAGAATGGTAGAGCATCTCAATATAGCAGATAAAGTTGATGCAGAAACAGGTTCTATTTTTAGCCATACGTTTATGGTATTACAAGCAGCTATGCACCAGCAAGGTGTAGCGATTGCGAATAAAGTTCTAGCCCAACACGAAATTGAAAAGGGCACGTTAATTGAACCTTTCCCAACGGCATTATTTGATGAGAAATCGTTTTATGTGGTGTATCCATTTCAATCGGCTCAAGTGCCAAAAGTGAAGTTTTTTGTAGAGTGGATACAACAAAAAATGGCAGAATGTGAATAAATTGCCATATTTGCAAATTTTTTGAAAATTTTCACCGCTTGTAGTAATAAAAGGAAGATTATGAAATACCAATGGGTATTATTTGATGCTGATGAAACTTTATTTTCATTTAATTCTTATTTTGGCTTGAAAGCAATGTTAGCTCGTTATCAAATTGATTTCAGCGAGCAAGATTATCAAGATTTCCAAGCCATTAATAAGCCACTTTGGGTTGCTTATCAGAATAATGAAATTACGGCACAAGATATTCAAACACGCCGTTTTGCGAAATTATCGGAACAAACGGGTGTTGAACCATTCAGATTAAACCAAGAATTAATGGCGGAAATGGCGTTGATTAGCCAGCCGTTAGCAGGGGTAGTTGAGACATTAAACGCTTTGTACGGCAAAGTAAAAATGGGCATTATCACCAATGGTTTTACCGAATTACAGCAAAAGCGTTTAGATAATACTCAAACTTCGCATTTTTTTGATATTGTAGTGATTTCAGAGCAGATTGGAGCAGCCAAGCCTGATCGCCAAGTATTTGACTATGCTTTTGCTTTAATGGACGAATTCGATCGCACTAAAGTATTGATGGTGGGCGATACACTCGCTTCTGATATTTTAGGTGGGAATAATTCAGGTATTGATACTTGTTGGCTCAATACACTCAATCTAAAAAATGAAACGAATATCAAGCCAACTTATGAAATTAACACGATTAATCAAATTATTGAGATTGTAGAAGGAACACAGGGATGAAACTACAGCAGCTACGTTACATTGTGGAAATAGTAAATCAGAATTTGAATATTACTGAAGCCGCAGAAGTGCTTTACACTTCTCAACCGGGCATTAGTAAGCAGGTTCGCTTATTAGAAAGTGAGTTGGGGATTAATATTTTTGAACGTAATGGTAAGCACGTTAAAGGATTAACACCTGCGGGCGAGAAAATCGTAGCAATTGCCCGTGAGTTATTGGTTAAAGCTCAGAGTATTAAATCTGTAGCAGAGGAACAAACTCGCCCGAATAAAGGAGTGTTAAGAATTGCGACCACTAATACTCAAGCTCGCTATATGTTGCCTGAAGTCATTGAAAAGTTCAAAGCTCGTTATCCGGAAGTGAGTTTGCATTTGCATCAAGGTTCGCCAAATCAAATTTACGATGCGTTAATGGCAGGCGAGGTGGATTTAGCCATTACTACAGAAGCACAATACTTATTTGAAGAAGCAATATTGCTGCCTTGCTATTGGTGGAATCGTTCAGTTATTGTTAAACCGGATCACCCATTGGCAACTTTTGTGAACCAAAGTCAAAATTTAACTGTCGAAGAACTAGGTAAATATGATTTGATCACCTATACCTTTGGGTTTACGGGGCAATCAGATTTAGATCACGCTTTCAATAAGGAAGGCATTTTGCCAAATATTGTGTTTACCGCAACCGATGCAGATGTGATTAAAACTTATGTCCGTTTAGGTTTAGGGGTCGGAATTATGGCATCAATGGCATATACTGAGGCGGATAAAGATTTAGTCGCAATCAATGCAAGTCATTTATTCCAACCAAGTATGACTCAAATCGCATTTAAACGAGGGACATTCCTTCGTAATTATATGTATGATTTTATTCATTATTTTTCGCCACATTTAACACGAGTGCAAGTGGAGAAAGCAGAACAATTGCGAGATAACAATGCAATCTCAAGATTGTTTGAACGTGTATCTTTAGAGGAGAAGTAGATGAAAATTTGGCAGAAACTTACCACTGTTATTATTGCAACATCAGGGTTAATTTCCACCGCTTACGCAGATAGCTACAATATTAAATATAGCTCAAATTATTTAATGCCAGCCTACATTAACTTCAATAATGGCGGAGGAAAATATAATATTCAAGCTAAAATCAACGTACCTTTGTACAATATTGTATTTACTGCAAAAGGAACAGAAAAAAATGGGCAGTTTGATATGTTAAGTTACCGCGATACGCGTAACGGTAAAACTTATGCAATGGCAGAAATTGATTCTAAAACAGTAAAATATGGAAAAGTAAAAGAGCCATTAAAAGAAGAAGCATTAACAATGCCAACTTATGATTTGTTTACTACCGCATTCCAGCTGAGCTATTACGATAAATTACCAACAAGTTTCCAAACTACGAACGGTAAAAAACTTTATCCAACGCCAAATGTGCAACTACGCAAATCACAAAAAGAAGTAAAATCGGGTGGGAAAACGTATCAAGAAATCACTTATAAGTTTAGAACCAGCGATAAAAAAGATATCACGGTTAAAAAATATGACGGAGAGAAATTCCCACGTTATATTTCCTACAGCCGAGATGGTGATAACTACGAGCTAACCTTCGATGGTTTTGTGAAGTAAAATGTAATTTACAAGCGGTTGATTTTGTAAAATTTTTTGCAAAATCGACCGCTTGCAGATTTTGGATTAGCAAAAAAAATTGATTTGATGTAAACTACTATCCCGTCCTAATAGTTTCTTTTTATGAAAAGAAAACTTATATTCTTAATTTCCAATCAAACTAATCAGCAAAGGCAATAACAATGACAACGAATTATATTTTCGTAACGGGCGGTGTTGTATCTTCTTTAGGTAAAGGTATTGCGGCAGCCTCTCTTGCGTCTATTCTTGAAGCTCGTGGGTTAAATGTAACCATTATGAAGCTCGACCCTTACATCAACGTTGATCCGGGTACAATGAGTCCAACTCAGCACGGCGAAGTGTTTGTAACGGAAGACGGTGCGGAAACCGATTTAGACTTAGGTCATTACGAGCGTTTTATCCGTTCAAAAATGAGCAAGGCGAACAACTTTACGAGCGGTAAAATCTATTCAGAAGTGTTGCGTAAAGAGCGTCGTGGCGACTATTTAGGTGCAACCATTCAAGTTATTCCACACATCACAAATGAAATTAAAGCACGCGTTCTTGAAGGTGGTAAAGGGCGTGATGTAGCTATTGTCGAAGTTGGCGGCACAGTTGGCGATATCGAATCATTGCCATTCTTAGAAGCATTACGCCAATTAGCAGTGGATATCGGGCGTGAGAAAGCCTTATTTATGCACTTAACGCTTGTGCCTTATATTCCAACCGCCGGCGAGGTGAAAACGAAGCCAACCCAACACTCGGTGAAAGAGTTGCTTTCAATCGGTATTCAGCCGGATGTGTTAATTTGCCGTTCAGATCGAGCGATTCCTGAAAATGAGAAGAAAAAAATCGCATTATTCTGTAACGTGCCGGAACGTGCGGTAATTTCACTAAAAGACGTAGATTCCATTTACCGTATTCCTGAATTATTGAAATCACAGGGCTTAGATTCATTTGTATGTGAGCGTTTCCGTTTAGATTGTAAAGAAGCCGACCTTTCAGAGTGGGAGCAAGTGTTATATCGCCAAGCAAACCCAACAGGCGAAGTTACCATCGGTATGGTGGGTAAATATGTTGAGTTGCCGGATGCCTATAAATCAGTCAATGAAGCATTAAAACACGCAGGTTTAACTCATCGTTTAACTGTCAATATTAAATACATCGACTCGCAAGATATTGAAACCAAAGGCACAGAGTTACTTGCCGGCTTAGACGGTATTTTAGTGCCGGGTGGCTTTGGCTATCGTGGGGTGGAAGGCAAAATCCGCACCGCACAATATGCTCGTGAGAACAAGATTCCATACTTAGGTATCTGTTTAGGTATGCAGATTGCCTTAATTGAATATGCACGTAATGTGGCTGGTTTAACCGAAGCAAATTCTTCTGAATTTGATAAAGATTGCTCACAACCTGTTATCGGCTTAATTACGGAGTGGCAAGATGCCGATGGCAATGTAGAAACACGAACAGATGAGTCAGATTTAGGTGGCACAATGCGTTTAGGTTCGCAACAATGCCACTTAATTGAGGGTTCTAAAGCCCGTGAATTGTACGGAGCAGAAACGATTGAAGAGCGTCATCGCCACCGTTATGAAGTAAATAATAATTTATTACCTCAAATCGAAGCGGCAGGCTTAAAAGTAACGGGCTTATCAGCGGATCGTAAATTAGTGGAAATTATTGAAGTACCAAACCACCCGTGGTTTGTAGCGGCTCAATTCCACCCTGAATTTACATCAACCCCGCGTGATGGACACCCATTATTTGCCGGTTTTGTAAAAGCAGCTAAAGATTATCAAGACAGCCGTATGGCTTAATTGAATTTTACAAGCGGTCGTCTTTTGTAAAAAATTTGCAAAAAATAACCGCTTGTGAATGACAAGATTTAAAAAGGATAAATCAAATTGATTTATCCTTTTTATCATTCTAGTAGTAAGAGTGTTCGCCGTGTTGATGCTCGGTAATATCTTTTACACCAACCAATTCATCAGGGAATTGCATTAAGAGTTGCTTTTCAATCCCTTCTTTTAAAGTTACATCAACCATTGAGCAACCATTACAGCCACCACCAAATTGTAGAATAGCGTATTTATCTTCGGTTACTTCAATTAAGGTTACTTTACCACCGTGGCTGGCGAGTTGGGGATTTACCTGAGTTTGAATAACATAATCTAAACGCTCAATGAAAGGGGCATCATCAGCTACTTTACGCATTTTAGCGTTAGGAGCTTTGAGGGTTAGCTGTGAACCCATTGGATCAGTTACATAATCAATTTCCGCTTCATCAAGAAACGGTAAACTCACATCATCAATAAAGGCGGAAAATTGGTCAAAAGTAAATTCAGTATCGGTTTCTTCTACCGCATTTGGTGGGCAGTAAGATACTCCACATTCTGCACCGGGCGTACCGGGATTTACCACAAAAATGCGGATATTTGTGCCTTCTTCTTGTTGCTCTAAGAGTCTTGTAAAGTGGGCTTGTGCCGCATCTGAAATTGAAATATGAATAGTTTGTTCTTCCATTTTATCTTGTCCTGTAATTAAAATATTTTACAAAATCTATCAACTATTTTACGCCTGAATTTGATAATTGCCTAGCTAAAAAAATTTTTGCAAATTATTAACAAAAATTAACCGCTTGTGCTGAAAGATGCTTAACTATTTTGGGTTATCTTTTGGTAATGTGCTGTGGAAATCTTGATTTATTTCAAATTTTAGCAGGGGAAAAGAGAAAAATTGAGGGGTTTTTCTAGCCATAAGGGGCGGTTTTTAGGTAAAATAGCAGGATTATTTTTTATTAACCTTTTGTTACAAAAATTAGACAAAGGCAAAAAACAGATTTGAGAACTTAATGTGGCGTTTAAAAATAAGTGGGGGAATTCGTTTATTTTTAAATTAGCTGCGGCTCAATAGAAGCGATTGCGTGATACGCAATCATATTTTTAACCCAAAAGAAAAGTAGTGCAAACAATATGATTACAATCAAAAAAGGCTTAGATCTCCCAATTGCGGGACAACCTGAGCAAGTAATCCATAACGGGAATACCGTTACTGAAGTTGCTATGCTTGGTGAAGAATATGTGGGTATGCGTCCTTCAATGAAGGTGCGTGAAGGTGATGTAGTGAAGAAAGGTCAAGTTCTTTTTGAAGATAAAAAGAATCCGGGCGTGTTATTTACTGCTCCTGCAAGCGGAACCGTTACGGCAATCAACCGTGGCGAAAAACGCGTTCTTCAATCGGTAGTAATTAAAGTTGAGGGTGATGAGCAAATTACCTTTGCTCGTTATGAAGCTGCTCAATTAGCTTCATTAACTTCAGAGCAAGTCAAACAAAACTTAGTAGAATCAGGCTTATGGACAGCATTCCGTACTCGTCCGTTTAGCAAAGTGCCTGCATTAGATGCAAATCCTTCATCTATTTTTGTCAATGCAATGGATACCAATCCACTTGCGGCAAATCCTGAAGTGATTATCGCAGAACATCAGCAAGCTTTCTTTGACGGTTTAACAGTGTTAAGTCGTTTATTTGAAGGTAAAAAGACAATTCACCTTTGTGGTGCAGCTGATTCTAATATTTTAAATGCGGCACAAAGCCGTCAAATCCAAAATGTGGAAACCAACCGTTTCAAAGGTCCGCACCCGGCTGGTCTTGCCGGTACGCATATTCACTTTATTGATCCAGTTGGTGCAACTAAACAGGTTTGGTATTTAAACTATCAAGATGTGATTGCCATTGGTAAATTATTCACTACCGGTGAGTTATTTACCGATCGTGTGGTTGCTTTAGCCGGTCCGCAAGTGAAAAATCCACGTTTAGTCCGTACCCGTTTAGGTGCTAATCTTTCTCAGCTTACTGCAAATGAATTAAACGCAGGCGAAAACCGTGTGATTTCGGGTTCTGTATTAAGTGGTGCAACGGCTACAGGCGTTCACGATTACTTAGGTCGCTACGCGTTACAAGTTTCTGCGTTGTTAGAAGGTCGTGAGAAAGCTTTCTTTGGTATGATCGCACCTTATGCAGATAAATACTCCATCACTCGTACAACCTTAGGTCATTTTGCGAAGAAATTATTTAATTTCACTACCGCAGTGCACGGTAGTGAGCGTGCAATGGTGCCAACAGGTGCTTATGAGCGTGTAATGCCGTTGGATATTATTCCAACTTTATTACTCCGTGATTTGGCTGCAGGCGATACTGACTCTGCACAAGCATTAGGCTGTTTAGAGTTAGACGAAGAAGATTTAGCGTTATGTACTTTTGTGTGCTCAGGGAAAAACAACTGGGGACCATTATTACGCCAAGCGTTAGATAAGATCGAGAAGGATGGTTAAAAATGGGTTTGAAAAATCTTTTTGAAAAAATGGAACCCGCTTTCCATAAAGGTGGAAAGTATGAAAAATGGTACACGCTTTTTGAGGCGGCATACACCATTTTCTATACGCCGGGTACAGTAACTCGCAAAGATGCCCACGTGCGTGATGCGATTGACTCTAAGCGTATGATGTTAATTGTATGGTTGGCATTATTCCCTGCGATGTTCTACGGTATGTATAACGTGGGTGCACAAGGCATTTTAGCTGCACTTAAAATGGGTACATTATCTGATTTAATTGCTAACAACTGGCACTATAGCTTGGCTGATAGTTTAGGCTCAGTTCAAGATGCAGGTTGGGGAACCAAAATGTTATTGGGTGCAACTTATTTCCTACCAATCTACTTGACCGTATTTGCAGTCGGTGGTTTCTGGGAAGTTGTGTTTGCAATGGTGCGTAAGCACGAAATTAACGAAGGCTTCTTTGTAACCTCTATCTTGCTTGCACTTATCGTTCCTCCAACATTACCGCTTTGGCAAGCTGCACTTGCAACGACTTTCGGTGTTGTTGTGGCAAAAGAAGTGTTTGGTGGTGTAGGTAAAAACTTTATGAACCCTGCCTTAGCGGGTCGTGCATTCCTATTCTTCGCATACCCGGGTCAAATTTCCGGTGATGCTGTATGGGTTGCGGCAGATGGCTTCTCAGGTGCAACAGCACTTTCTCAATGGGCTGTAGGTGGACAAGGTGCATTAAAACACGTTGCAACAGGCGAAACGATCACTTGGATGGATGCATTTTTAGGTAATATCCCGGGTTCAATCGGCGAAACTTCTACCCTAATGTTGATCATCGGTGCGGCAATTATTGTCTTTGCTCGCATTGCATCGTGGAGAATCATCGCAGGTGTAATGGTTGGTATGGCTGCAACGGCAACATTATTTAATGTTATCGGCTCAGATACAAACCCATTATTCTCAATGCCTTGGCACTGGCACTTAGTTTTAGGTGGTTTTGCATTAGGTATGTTCTTTATGGCAACCGATCCTGTTTCTGCTGCATTTACCAACAAAGGTAAATGGGCTTACGGTATCTTGATTGGCTTTATGTGCGTTTTAATCCGTGTAGTGAATCCGGCATACCCAGAGGGTATGATGTTAGCGATCTTATTTGCTAACTTATTTGCTCCGATCTTCGACTACTTAGTGGTTAAAGGCAATATCAAACGCAGATTAGCGAGGGTAGCAAACAATGGCTAAATTTAATAAAGATAGCGTTGGTGGCACACTAACCGTTGTAGTTCTATTAAGTTTGATCTGTTCTCTTATCGTAGCAGGTGCTGCGGTGTTGTTAAAACCAACGCAAGATATTCAGAAACAGCTTGATAAACAGAAAAATATCTTACAAGCGGCCGGTTTAATGCAAGAAAAAACTAACGTGCAAGAAACCTATGCCAAATTTATTGAGCCGAAAATCGTTGATTTAGCAACAGGTGATTATGTTGAAGGTATTCAAAACTTTGATGCTCGTGCAGCAGCGAAAGATCCGGAAACCAGTGTTGCAATTAATCCGGCTGATGATAAAGCAAACATCAAAGTGCGTGCAAAATATGCTGAAGTTTACTTAGTAAAAGATGAAGCAGGTAAAACAACGCAAGTTGTATTACCAATGCACGGTAATGGTTTGTGGTCAATTATGTACGGTTTTGTAGCGGTTCAACCAGATGCAAACACAGTAAATGGTATTACTTACTATGAACAAGGTGAAACTGCGGGTCTTGGTGGCGAAATTGCTAACCCAAACTGGCAAAAGAACTTTGTAGGCAAAAAATTATTCAATGAGAACAATGAAGTTGCTTTAAGAGTAGGTAAAGGGGCATCAGCAGATAAAGATCACGGTGTGGATGGTTTATCTGGTGCGACATTAACCTCAAACGGTGTTGATGGCTCATTCAAATACTGGTTTGGTCAAAACGGCTTTGGTCCATATTTAGCAAAATTTAAAGCAGCAATGGGAGCTAACTAATGGCAGACAATAACAATCTTAAAAAATTATTGTTATCGCCTATCGCAGATAACAACCCAATTGCATTACAGATCTTAGGTATCTGTTCTGCACTTGCGGTAACTACTCAATTACAAACGGCAGTAGTAATGGCGATTGCGGTAAGTTTAGTAACCGCATTCTCAAGTATGTTCATTTCAATGATCCGTAACTATATCCCAAATAGTATTCGTATCATTGTACAAATGGCAATTATTGCATCACTTGTAATTTTGGTAGACCAAATTTTACGAGCTTATGCTTACGACCTATCAAAACAATTATCGGTATTCGTTGGTTTGATTATTACTAACTGTATCGTAATGGGGCGTGCAGAAGCATTCGCAATGAAATCAGGTCCGGTTGAAAGCTTTGTTGATGGTATCGGTAACGGTTTAGGTTACGGAGCAATGTTAATCATTGTGGCATTTTTACGTGAATTAATCGGTTCAGGTAAAATTTTCGGTATCACTATTCTTGAAACTGTACAAAATGGCGGTTGGTATCAAGCAAATGGCTTATTCTTATTAGCACCAAGTGCGTTCTTTATCATCGGATTTGTAATCTGGGGTATTAGAACGTGGAAACCGGAACAAGTGGAGAAATAAGATGGAACAACTTCTTAGTATCTTTGTTAAGTCCGTATTTATTGAAAATATGGCACTTTCTTTCTTCCTTGGTATGTGTACATTCCTTGCGGTGTCTAAGAAAGTTTCGACAGCTTTTGGTTTAGGTATTGCGGTAATCGTAGTATTAGGTATTTCCGTACCGGCTAACCAATTAGTTTACACTCACGTTTTAAAAGACGGTGCACTTGTTGAAGGTGTGGATTTAAGTTTCTTAAACTTCATTACATTCATCGGTGTGATTGCGGCACTTGTTCAAATTCTAGAAATGGTATTGGATAAGTTCTTCCCAGCATTATACAGTGCATTAGGTATCTTCTTACCACTTATCACGGTAAACTGTGCGATCTTCGGTGGTGTATCATTTATGGTACAACGCGAATATAACTTCGTAGAATCTGTGGTATATGGTGTTGGTGCCGGTACAGGCTGGATGTTAGCTATCGTAGCACTTGCAGGTTTAACCGAGAAAATGAAATATTCCGATGTTCCAGCAGGTTTACGTGGTTTAGGTATTACTTTCATCACAGTAGGCTTAATGGCGTTAGGCTTTATGTCGTTCTCAGGCATTCAATTATAAGGAGCATATCGTGGATAGTAATTTTATTTTCGGTATTATCGCATTTACGGCTCTGGTATTAGTGCTTGCGGTGATTATCCTTTTCGCTAAATCTAAATTAGTAGATTCAGGCGACATCACAATATCAATTAACAACGACCCGGAAAAAGGCATTACCTTACCGGCTGGCGGAAAATTACTCGGTGCTTTAGCGAGCAAAGGGATTTTCGTTTCATCAGCTTGTGGTGGCGGTGGCTCTTGTGGTCAATGTAAAGTACAGGTGAAATCAGGCGGTGGCGAAATTCTACCAACTGAGTTATCTCACATCTCGAAGAAAGAAGCGAAAGAAGGCTGGCGTTTAGCTTGCCAAGTAAACGTAAAATCTTCAATGGATGTTGAATTACCTGAAGAAATCTTTGGTGTGAAAAAATGGCAATGTACTGTTATTTCTAACGACAACAAAGCGACTTTCATCAAAGAGCTTAAATTGGCAATTCCTGAAGGCGAAGAAGTACCATTCCGTGCCGGTGGTTATATCCAAATTGAAGCGGAGCCACACACAGTTAATTATAAAGACTTCGATATTCCAAAAGAGTACCACGAAGACTGGGATAAATTTAACTTATGGCGTTATGTGTCAAAAGTGGACGAGCATATTATCCGTGCTTACTCAATGGCTTCATACCCAGAAGAGAAAGGCATTATTATGCTAAACGTGCGTATCGCAACGCCTCCACCTCGTAATCCAGACGTACCGCCGGGTCAAATGTCATCTTACATTTGGTCATTAAAAGCAGGTGATAAAGTAACGATTTCAGGTCCATTCGGTGAATTCTTCGCGAAAGATACCGACAACGAAATGGTATTTATCGGTGGTGGTGCAGGTATGGCACCAATGCGTTCACATATTTTCGACCAATTAAAACGTCTAAAATCAAAACGCAAAATGACCTTCTGGTACGGTGCTCGTTCAGAGCGTGAAATGTTCTACACCGAAGACTTCGATATGCTTCAAGCAGAAAACGAAAACTTCAAATGGTATGTGGCACTTTCTGACCCATTACCGGGCGACCGTGAAGACTACTACCGTGGCTTCATTCACAATGTGCTTTATGAAAATTACCTCAAAAATCATGAAGCACCTGAAGACTGCGAATACTATATGTGTGGTCCACCGGTGATGAATGCTGCCGTAATCGGTATGTTGAAGAGTTTAGGTGTTGAAGACGAAAACATCTTATTAGATGACTTCGGTGGTTAATCCTTAACTTCCACATAATGACAAGCGGTGCGTTTTGCAGAATTTTTTGCAAAATGCACCGCTTGATTTAGTTCATATCATCAAGTTTCTCTTTAAGGAATTTAATAATATGAATTGTAGGGGAATGGAATGATATTCACCCTAGATATAAAAATGGGCAAAAGTTATGCCCTAATGGAGTTCTTGTGAAATTAAAAAAAGTGCTGTATTTTGCCATCTTTTCGCTATTTTTAACTGCCTGTGAAAAAGCTCCCGAGCAAATTACCCTACAAGGTAAAACGATGGGAACGACTTACACTGTCAAGTATATTGATAATGGTGAGGTTAAAAGCTTAGCTAATCCCGAAAAAATAAAGAGTGAGTTAGACGGATTATTGGTAGAAGTGAACAACCAAATGTCTACTTACCAGCAGAATTCTGAAATTAGCCGCTTCAATCAGTTAAAAGAAGCTAATCAAGCGGTCGAAATTTCGCAAGATTTTGCAAAAGTAGTGGCGGAAGCAGTACGCTTAAACAAAATGACAGAAGGAGCATTAGATGTTACTGTTGGACCTTTGGTTAATTTATGGGGTTTTGGACCCGATAAACGCTTAAATAAAGTCCCTTCTGATGAACAGATTAAAGAGCGTTCTAGTTATGTGGGAATTGATAAAATTAGCCTAAAAACAGACGGTAAGCCAATGCTCACTAAGAGCGAGCCTAATCTTTATTTAGATTTATCCTCTATTGCGAAAGGTTTTGGAGTAGATAAATTGGCGGAACATCTTGAAAAAATAGGTTTGAGCAACTACTTAGTTGAAATTGGTGGTGAGTTGCGTGGCAAAGGCAAAAATTTACAAGGTTTAGATTGGCGAATTGCGATTGAACAGCCTATAATGGAGCAAGCACAATCTGTACAAATTACCGTGCCTTTACATAATTTAGGAATGGCAACATCGGGCAATTACCGTAATTATTTTGAAGATGAAAATGGCAACCGCCTTTCACATATTATTGACCCAAAAAAATTAAGCCCGGTGAGCCACAACTTAGCTTCAATTACCGTCCTTGCCCCAACAACGATGACGGCAGACGGGTTATCAACAGGTTTATTTGTATTGGGAGCAGAAAAAGCGTTAGCCCTTGCAGAACGTGAAAAATTAGCGATATTTTTAATTGTTAAAAGCGGCGACAAGTTTGAAACACAAATGTCGAGCGAATTTAAAAAACTAACTCAATCACAATAGTTGGAGTGGAAAAATGGAAACTGTATTATTAACTTTCGGATTTTTTGTTGCCGTGATTTTTGCAATGTCGATAGGCTTTATTGTAAAAGGCAAAACTATTAAAGGCAGTTGTGGTGGTATTACCGCTTTAGGTATGAAAAAAATGTGCGATTGTGAAGAACCGTGCGATAACTTAAAGTCAAAAATTGCAGACGGCACGGCAGATCCTGAAGAAGTGGCACGTTTTAATAAAGAGCCACAGTTTTACGAAGTGAAGTAATTTATTTTCACACGCTAAATTTTACTATCTATATAAGCGGTACGATTTGCAAAATTTTTTGCAAATTTAACCGCTTGTTGCTTTTATAACTAACCAAATGTGCTTCGCCTTAACCGAAGTTACGGGAGATTTATGACAACTCAATTAACCTCAAAAACTTACGACACCCATTTCCCTCAACTTACTCCTGAACAGCTGGCTGAAAATGGTCGCAAAAAAGTGATTATCGGAATGTCAGGTGGAGTGGACTCCTCCGTCTCCGCTTTTATCCTTCAACAACAAGGCTATCAAGTGGAAGGCTTGTTTATGAAAAACTGGGAAGAAGATGATGACACCGATTACTGCACTGCTGCTGCTGATTTGGCAGACGCTCAAGCGGTTGCCGATAAGCTCGGAATGAAACTGCATAAAATTAATTTTGCGGCAGAATATTGGGATAATGTGTTTGAATATTTCCTTGCAGAGTATAAAGCAGGACGTACGCCAAACCCCGATATTTTGTGTAATAAAGAGATCAAATTCAAAGCCTTTTTGGAATATGCGGCAGAAGATCTTGGGGCGAACTATATTGCCACAGGGCATTATGTTCGCCGTAGTGGAGATGATCAAAACGCAAAATTATTGCGTGGTTTAGATGAAAATAAAGATCAGAGCTATTTTTTATATGCCATCAATAAAAAGCAAGTTGGTCAAAGCTTGTTCCCGGTGGGCGAAATTGAAAAGCCGATTGTGCGAGCGATTGCGGAAGATTTAGGATTGGCAACGGCGAAGAAAAAGGATTCTACGGGGATCTGCTTTATCGGTGAACGTAAATTTAAAGATTTCTTGGCTCGCTACCTGCCAGCTCAACCGGGAGAAATTCGCACTGTTGATGGTAAAGTAGTTGGTCGCCACGATGGTTTAATGTATCACACTCTCGGTCAGCGTAAAGGCTTAGGTATTGGCGGTGTGAAAGGCTTGAGTGAAGATCCATTTTATGTGGTAGAAAAGGATCTTATTAATAATGTTCTGGTGGTTGCTCAAGGGCACGATAATTCAGCACTACTTTCAACAGGTTTAATTGCAAAGCAGCTCACTTGGGTAGATATGCAGCCACTACGTGAAAATTTACGTTGTACAGTGAAAACTCGCTATCGTCAGGCTGATATTCCGTGTGAAATTCAAGTGATTGATGATGAAACTATTCGAGTGATATTTGATGAGCCACAAATTGCGGTAACGCCTGGGCAATCTGCCGTGTTTTATTTAGGCGAAGTTTGCTTAGGTGGTGGAATTATTGAAGAACAACTAAAATAGTTGTAAATAAATATTGAAATATTTTGCATATTTATGCAAAATAGAGGGAAATTAAGGCGGTAAAACGCCTTTTTCATTTTGGCTAAATACAAAAAGAATATACAAGGAATACACTATGGCTCTTTGGGGTGGACGTTTCACACAACAAGCAGATGCAAAATTTAAATATTTTAATGACTCACTACGTTTTGACTACCGCTTGGCAATCCAAGATATCGAAGGTTCTATCGGCTGGGCGAAAGCGATTACTTCGGTGGGTATCTTAACTGAAAGTGAATTAGAGCAATTAATCGCAGCACTTAACGAAGTTCGAGCAGAAGTAGAATCAAACCTTGCCATTATTTTAAAAGATGATGCGGAAGATATTCATAGCTGGGTAGAATCTAAACTAATCGAAAAAGTAGGCGATTTAGGCAAAAAACTTCATACAGGGCGTAGCCGTAACGACCAAGTAGCGGTGGATATTAAAATGTGGTGCAAAGTGCAAGCTGTCGCCTTACAAGAGCGTATTCGTGCTTTACAAGAACGTTTGGTATCTGTCGCGGATGAAAACCAAGGCTCAGTAATGCCGGGTTACACTCATTTACAACGTGCTCAACCTGTTACTTTTGCTCATTGGTGTATGGCTTATTATGAAATGCTTGAGCGTGATTTCAGCCGTTTAGCCGATGCCAATAAACGTATGAGCACTTGTCCGCTTGGTTCGGGAGCCTTGGCTGGTACGGCTTATGGTATTGATCGTGATCTACTTGCCCGTGATTTAGGCTTTGAAGAAGCCACACGTAATAGTTTAGATAGTGTGTCGGACCGAGATCATATTTTGGAACTGCTTTCAACGGCTTCAATCAGTATGGTGCATTTATCTCGCTTTGCGGAAGATCTAATTATTTTCAACAGCGGTGAATCGGGTTTCCTTGAAATGTCTGATCGCGTAACCTCTGGTTCATCGTTAATGCCACAGAAGAAAAACCCGGATGCTTGCGAGCTCATTCGTGGTAAATCAGGACGTGTATTTGGGGCATTAACAGGGCTTTTGACCACGTTAAAAGGTTTACCGCTGGCTTATAACAAAGATATGCAAGAAGATAAAGAGGGTATTTTTGATGCGTTAGAAACGTGGCAGGCTTGCTTAGAAATTGCAGAATTGGTGTTGGTGGATATTCAAGTAAATACTGAACGTACGCGTGAAGCGGCTCAGCAAGGTTATGCGAATGCGACAGAATTAGCCGATTATTTAGTTGCGAAAGGCGTACCATTCCGTGAAGCACATCATATTGTGGGCGAAGCGGTCGTGTATGCAATCAGCAAAAAAGAGCCGCTTGAGGCACTCAGCATTAGCGAGTTCCAGCAATTCCATCACACAATTAATGATGATGTTTACCCGATTTTGTCATTAGAATCTTGCTTAGAAAAACGTTGTGCCAAAGGTGGGGTAAATCCACAACGTGTGGCAGAAGCGATTGCAGCTGCAAAAGCTTCGTTAGCTTCTTAATTATTTTTAGATACAAGCGGTCGTATTTTTAACAAAATTTGCAAAAAATTTTGTAAATATGACCGCTTACACATTTAATTTTCAAATTTTTGCTCGTTAAGATTGCAAAATGGGCATTACCTCTTTAAACTTTCGAATAATTTTTTGAATTTTTATTTCCACTATTTTATTTCAAGAGTGTTGTATGACCGAATCAGTGAATCCTATTCAGGAACAGCCTAATTCAGCTCTCACATTAGGGCAACAATTAAGAGCTGCTCGTGAGGCATTAAATCTTTCAATTGCAGATGTTGCTCAAAAAACAAATCTAAAAAAATCACATATTGAGTCAATTGAAAATGATATTTTTATTTTAAAAAATGTTGCTCCAACCTTTGTGCGTGGTTATGTGCGTAATTATGTGAAATTTTTACGTTTGCCGGAATCATTGGTTTCTTCTGTTAATTATGGCGAAGTAATCATTCCAAAAGAGATTACAAAAGTTTCGCCTGTAAAACCGTCGTCTAATTCACAGGGCAAAGCGTTGAAATATTTAACAATATTTGTGCTTTTAGCGGCATTAGGTATGACGCTTTTATGGTGGTGGCAAGGTTATCAGAAAGAGCAGGAAAACCGTGAACAGCTTGTTAATTCTGCCCATATTGCTGAAACAACAAATGTTGCATCTGTTGAGTCTGGTAATCAAGTTTCTGAGCCTGTTCAACAGCCAATTCAAGTGCAAGAGCCCCAAGCTCAACCACAGCCTGAAACGGCTACAGTTGTAGAGCCTACATCATCTCAAACAGTAGAGCCAAACCAGCAGGAAAGTACAACAACGCAGACCGTTGAGCCACCAAAACCTGAAACGGAAACCACTGTTGAGCCGGCGAATGTTCTCCAGCAGACAACAACAGAACCTGAAGCCACGACAGAGCAACCGGCAACGGCAGGCAACGATGAGTTACGTATTGAAATTACAGGCTCACAAAGTTGGATTACGGTCAGAAATGCTAAAAATAAACGCCTAGCTGAAAAGCTCTATAATAATGGTGAAGTATTAACCTTTAATGAGAATGAGCAATATCGTTTAACCATCGGTGCACCGGCAAATGTAAAAATTTACTATAAAGGACAGGAAGTACCGTTAAAAATTGATGGTCGCGTCGCTCGTATTCGTTTGCCATTGCAATAATTTTTTAAGAATAAAAACGCACGTAAAATAATTGCTTAGCACTTTTATTTTACGAGCGTTTTCTGCTTTATAACTTTTAATGACTATTTAAAAATATGATACATCAATCTCCAATTAAACGTCGGGTATCGAAAAAAATCTATGTTGGTAATGTGCCTGTCGGGGGCGATGCTCCAATTTCGGTACAATCGATGACAAATACCCGCACTACCGATGTGGAAGCAACTGTCGCTCAAATTAAGTCTTTAGAGCGTGTGGGGGCGGATATTGTACGTGTTTCTGTGCCAACAATGGATGCGGCAGAAGCCTTTAAAGTAATCAAACAGCAAGTCAATGTGCCATTAGTGGCAGATATTCATTTTGACTACCGTATTGCGTTAAAAGTAGCGGAATATGGTGTAGATTGTTTACGTATTAATCCGGGTAACATCGGTAATGAAGAGCGTATTCGGGCGGTAGTGGATTGTGCGAGAGATAAAAATATTCCAATTCGTATCGGCGTAAATGCAGGCTCACTTGAACGAGATCTACAAGAAAAATATGGTGAACCCACGCCGCAAGCGTTATTAGAATCGGCATTACGCCACGTTGATCATCTCGATCGTCTCAACTTCGATCAATTCAAAGTAAGTGTGAAAGCCTCAGATGTGTTCCTAGCGGTCGAATCTTATCGACTTCTTGCAAAACAAATTGAGCAACCTCTTCATTTAGGGATCACAGAAGCGGGCGGAGCAAGAGCTGGCTCGGTTAAATCTGCGGTAGGTTTGGGTTTATTATTAGCCGAGGGCATTGGCGATACTTTGCGTATTTCATTAGCGGCAGATCCTGTTGAAGAAATTAAAGTGGGTTTTGATATTTTGAAATCGCTGCGTATTCGCTCACGCGGTATTAATTTTATTGCTTGTCCGACTTGCTCACGCCAAGAAATTGATGTGATTGCAACGGTAAATGAGCTAGAACAGCGTTTAGAAGATATTATTACCCCGATGGATGTTTCCATTATTGGTTGTGTGGTAAACGGACCGGGTGAGGCATTAATTTCCGATTTGGGTGTAACCGGCAGTAATAAAATGAGCGGCTTCTATTTAGATGGTGTTCGTCAAAAAGAGCGTTTTGATAATGCAAAATTAATCGACCAATTAGAAGCTAAAATCCGTGCTAGAGTAGCACAGCAAAATAACCGTATAGATATTGTAAATAAATAGGAATAAGATAGTGGCAAAAACAATTCAAGCAATTCGTGGAATGAACGATTGCTCTCCAACAGAATCTCCATTATGGCAATGGGTTGAAGAAAAAGTACGTGATGTACTGGCAAGTTATGGCTATTCAGAAGTACGTATGCCGATTGTGGAAAGTACACCTTTATTTGCTCGTGCGATTGGCGAAGTTACCGATGTGGTTTCAAAAGAAATGTACACCTTTTGGGATAATGATGAGCAATTAACGCTCCGTCCTGAAGGTACCGCAGGTTGCGTGCGTGCTGCGATTGAACGTGGTTGGATCTACAATAATGAACAGCGTTTATGGTATATGGGACCAATGTTTCGCCACGAACGTCCACAAAAAGGGCGTTACCGCCAATTCCACCAAGCAGGTGTGGAAGTATTTGGGATCCCTAATCCGGAAATTGACGCAGAATTAATTATTTTAACTGCTCGCTTGTGGAAAGAATTAGGCATTGATCAGCACGTTTCTTTACAACTAAACTCAATAGGTTCGTTAGAAGCTCGTGCAAATTACCGTTCTGCATTGGTAAATTTTTTACAAAATCACACCACTTTAATGAGTGAAGAAGAGAAAGAGCGTTTGGTAAAAAATCCGCTGCGTATTTTAGACACTAAAAACGAAGCCTTACAACAAGTGTTAAACGATGCACCGAAACTACTTGATTATTTAGATGATGACAGCCGTGAGCATTTTTCACAACTCTGTTCATTACTTGATGCAATGGGTATTACTTATGAAATCAACCCAAAATTGGTACGTGGTTTAGATTATTACAATAAAACTGTATTTGAATGGGTAACTTCAGCATTAGGCTCGCAAGGCACAGTCTGTGGCGGTGGTCGTTATGATGGCTTAGTTGAACAACTTGGCGGACACGCAACTCAAGGCGTAGGCTTTGCGATGGGCTTAGAGCGTTTAGTATTATTAGTTCAAGAGGTAAATAAAGAGATTGATTTACCGAAAGCGGTGGATGTTTATTTGGTATTCTCTGGCGAAGGGGCAACCGTTAATGCGTTCCAACTTGCCGAGCAAATTCGTAGCGAGTTACCGCAACTGCGTGTAATGACGCACTGCTCAGGCGGTAAATTCCAAAAACAATTCAAACGAGCTGATAAAGTGGAAGCCAAGATCGCATTGGTTATCGGCGAAAGTGAAGTGGCGGAAAAGCAAGTTGTGATTAAAGACTTACGTTCAGGTGCGGAGCAAATCACTATTGCTCAATCAGAGCTGATTGCTGAGCTTAATAAACGATTTTAGGAGAGAAAATGAGCAACGAATATTTAAATAAAACCGAAGAACAGCAGTTTGAAGATGCCAAAAACTGGTTCAAAGAGAATGGCACACCGATTTTAGTCGCGATTATTTTAGCTTGTGCTGCAACTGCAGGCTGGAACTTCTGGAAAAATCATCAACTTGAAACGGCACAAAGAACCTCTGCTTCATACCAAAGCGTGATGGAAAGCTATTTGCAAAATCCAAGCAAAAATCAACCGCTTGTTGAGAAATTTATTGCAGATAATAAAGATTCAAGCTATGCGATATTTGCACAGTTAGAATCAGCAAAACAAGCGGTCGAAAAAGGTGATTTTTCTGTAGCAAGAGCTACATTACAATCGGCTTTAACACACTCGGATTCCACGTTACAAACAGTGGTGCGTTTCCGTTTAGCACAGGTGGATTACCAATTAAAATCTTACGATGAAGCTCTTGCGAGTCTTGCTCAAATTCAAGATAAAGCGTGGGAACTACGTAAGCAAATCCTAACAGGTGATATTCTTGCAGCAAAAGGCGATATTCCGGCAGCAAAATCTGCTTACGAACAAGCCAAAGCAAATGCAGCTCCTCAAGAACAAACTTTGATTGATGTGCGTTTGAATAATTTATAACTAAAAAGCCTGATGTAAATCAGGCTTTATTTTTCGCTAATGCCCTGTTTTAACAGGGCTTTTTCGTATTACAAACGCATCGGCATAATCACATATTCTGCGGAAGTGTTATCGCAATCTTCAATTAAGCAACTTGAGCTTGAATCCACAAGACTGAAGCGTACTCGTTGGCATTTTAGCGTATTGAGTACATCTAGCACATAGCTGACATTGAAGCCCACTTCCATTTCCGGACTGTCGTAGGCAACATCAATAATTTCTTCTGCTTCTTCTTGCTCTGGGTTATTGGCGGTAATTTTAAGTAGATTGTTGCTTAGCGTTAAACGCACGCCTCTGAATTTCTCGTTTGAAAGAATAGCCGCACGCATTAATGCACGTTTTAACGTTTCGGTATCCGCTTCTAAAATGCGATCTGCGTTGCGAGGAAGAACTCGGCGGTAGTCAGGGAATCTGCCGTCAATTAATTTTGATGTAAAGACAATGCCGTTCATTGTAATACGGATATTGCTTGAGCCAATCTCTAAACGCACTTCTTCATTGCTGGCAGATACAAGACGTGAAAGCTCAAGCACTGCTTTACGTGGTACGATAACCGAATGGGTTAAAAGCTCTTGATTTAGCACCATTGTGCAAACGGCTAAACGGTGTCCGTCTGTGGCAACGGTACGTAATAAATTGCCTTCTGTTTCAAACTTCATTCCATTTAAGAAATAACGTGCATCTTGGTTTGCCATTGAAAATTGTGTTGCATCAATAAGACGAGCAAGAGTTGCCTGCTCAATAGAAAAGTCCACTTCAGGCTTCCAATCCATTAAATTTGGATAGTCGCTGGCAGGTAAAGTTGCTAAGCTGAATTTGCTGCGACCTGCTTTGATAATGGCTTTATCTTCTTCGAACGTTACTGAAATAACGCTATCATCAGGCAGACTTTTGCTAATGTCTAAGAATTTTTTGGCTGGAATAGTAAATTTTCCTGCAAAATCGACCGCTTGTAGCAGCTGAGCTTGAGTCGTTAATTCAACTTCTAAATCCGTGCCGGTTAAAGATAAACGATCGCCTTCAATTTCTAATAAAATATTGTTAATCACAGGCAATGTCGGGCGGCTGCTCAACACGCCACATACCTGTTGCAAAGGCTTGAGTAATTGGTCTCTGGTAATCGTAATTTGCATAATCATTCCTTTATTCTTAACAGCTTAAGATGATAATTTACGCGTTAAATTTATATAATCTTCTTGAATACCGCTTTCGGTATCACGCAATTCACTAATGGTTTTACAAGCGTGTAACACGGTGGTGTGATCTCGTCCGCCAAATTCTCTGCCAATTTCAGGCAAGCTATGGTTAGTGAGTTCTTTTGCTAACGCCATTGCTATTTGACGAGGGCGAGCAACACTTCTCGCTCGGCTTTTTGATTTAATATCAGCCACTTTAATGCCGTAATATTCCGCCACAATGCGTTGAATATTTTCAATTGTAATTAAGTAATCGAAAGAGGCAAATAAGTCTTGTAAGGTTTCACGTACTGCATCAACGGTAATGGGGCGAAGCGTGAGTTTTTGCCACGCAATTACGCGGTTTAACGCCCCCTCTAATTCACGCACATTGGTGCGAAGTTTTTGCCCCATTAAATAAGCGGCATCTTCTTGTAAATCTGCACCACGTTCTAAGGCTTTTTGGCGGAGAATTGCTACACGGGTTTCCAGCTCAGGCGGCTCAATAGTGGCACTAATACCACCACTTAAGCGTGATTTAATTGCGGTATCAATTTTATCAATATTCTTCGGCAGAACATCAGAAGTTAGAATAATCTGCTTTTTCTGCTCAAACAGGGCATTTAATAGATGTAAAAACTCTTCTTGTACTTTTGGCTTGTTGGCAAGAAATTGAATATCATCAATCATCAACACATCAAGCGAGCGATAGAATTTCTTGATTTTTTCCGCATCATTATTTGAACTGTTAATGGCTTTAATAATATCACGGTAAAAACGCTCAAGATGAATATAAAGCACACGAACCGTTGGATTGCGTTTGACCAATTCATTACCGATAGCGTGCAATAAGTGGGTTTTACCTAAACCAGTGCCGGCATAGAATGAAAGTGGATTACAGTGGCTCTCGCCAAGATTATCTACCACCTGTTGAGCAACTAATTTTGCCAGTTGGTTTGAACGACCTTGTACGAAATTATCAAAAGTTTGGTGTGGATTTAACCCTGTTTTAAAGCCTGTATTGCTAAATTCAGAAAGTTCGTTTTTTGAGCTAATTTGCGGTTTTGCTTGTTCCGCAGGCTTAATACCTACTTTTAGGTTTACAACCAAATTGTCATTTTTAGATAAAAAACGAGCTAATTCCGTAATTTCCGATAAAAATTTATCTTTAACCCAATTTTCAACGAATTGATTTTGTGCATAAAGAGTGAGTTCCCCATTATCAGACCCGGCTTGCAGAGGGCGTAGCCAAGTACTGTAATCAGTTGGCGATACTTTCGTTTGTAAGTGATTAAGGCAATCAGACCAAAGGGAAGACACAATTTGCTCCAAAATTATTGTTAATAAAGGTAGTAATGATACCTGAAAAAAGGGGAGAAATCTTGAAAATTTTTGTCAAAATTTTGATAGGTTCGGTATGAATTTCAAGGACATTTTAATTGGTGAACAAGCGGTCATTTTTTGCTGAAAATTTGCAAATTTTTCACTAAAAATGACCGCTTGATCTTAAAAGATAAGGTGAGATCTACGTTTAGATATCGGTATGTTCCGGTAAGAATCCACCACTTTGATGGGCCCAAAGTCTTGCGTAAACGCCATTTTGAGCAAGTAATTCTTCGTGTGTACCTTGCTCAACAATTTCGCCTTTATCTAGCACAATTAATCTATCCATTGCCATAATGGTAGAGAGGCGGTGAGCAATCGCCACTACCGTTTTGCCTTCCATCAGTTTGGTGAGGTTTTCTTGAATTGCCACTTCCACTTCAGAATCTAAGGCACTGGTTGCTTCATCTAATAACAGAATTGGGGCATCTTTTAACATCACACGGGCAATTGCAATACGTTGGCGTTGTCCGCCTGAAAGTTTTACACCACGTTCGCCAACGTGTGCATCAAAACCTGTTCTGCCTTTGGCATCTTGCAAGTTTGGAATAAATTCACTTGCAGCGGCTTGCTCGACGGCTTTGATCATCTCTTCCTCTGTGGCAGTTGGGCGACCATACATTAGGTTCTCACGCACAGAACGGTGGAGTAGTGAGGTATCTTGCGTTACTAAGCCAATTTGTGAACGGAGGCTTTCTTGTGTGATATCTCGAATATTCTGACCATCAATCGTAATTGAGCCGTCTTGAATATCGTAAAAACGTAATAGTAAGTTGGTAAGCGTTGATTTACCTGCACCACTACGACCTACTAAGCCCACTTTTTCACCCGGTTTGATGGTTAAATCAAAATCTTTCAGTAATGGTTTTTTGACATCGTAGGCAAAATCTACGTTCTCAAATTTAATTTCGCCTTTGGTTACATTTAACGGTTGAGCATTCTCTTTATCTACCACATTGTGCGGTTTGGAAAGGGTAATCATACCGTCTTGTACGGTACCTAAATTTTCAAATAGACGGGCAAACTCCCACATAATCCATTGCGATAATCCTTTGATTCTTAATGCTAACGCAGTTGAGGTGGCAATAGCCCCAGCAGTTACTACGCTTGACCCCCAAAGCCATAAACCGATACCTGCGGTGGAGATAATTAATGCCATAGAGGTTAGGTTGGTTACGGTTTCTATCACGGTAACTAAACGCATCTGTTTATGTACCGTAACCATAAATTCTTCCATTGATTCTTTCGCATAAGCAGATTCACGATTACCGTGAGAGAATAACTTGACAGTTGCAATGTTTGAGTAAGCATCTGTAATTCGACCGGTCATAAGGCTTCGAGCATCAGATTGTTCTTGGGCTGCTTGAGCCAGTTTAGGCACGAAATAGATAATAGTGGCAGCAAGTGAAATCACCCATAAGATAAAGGGGATAAATAACCAGCTATCCAGTTGCAATAAAATCACACTTGAGGTGGTAAAATACACTAATACATAAACCAACATATCCGCACAAGTCATAATCACATCACGCACGGAGAGGGCAGTTTGCATTACTTTTGCGGATACTCGCCCTGCAAATTCATCTTGGTAAAAGCCTAGACTTTGCCCTAGCATTAAGCGGTGGAAGTTCCAACGCAAACGCATTGGAAAAACGCCTTGTAAAGATTGGAAGCGAATGCTACTGGCGAGATAAACGAATACAACGGCGAGTATCGCAATAAAAAACATTCCTATAATTGTCCAACTTTTTTCAGCCCAGAGTTCAGCAGGTGTGTATTTGTTGATCCAATCGACTAAATCGCCCATAAATTGAAACAGAATGGCTTCAATAACGCCGACTGCTGCTACAAAGATTGTCAGAATTAGAATATAAATTCGCATTCCTTTTGTAGCATCAAAAATAAAAGGAATTAAACCTGATTTTGGCGTTTTCGGCATTTCATTTGGGTAGGTTTCCACCCTTGCCTCAAACCATCTAAAGAGTTTTTCAAACATAAACTAATGATTTCCGAGTATAAAAAAGTAGGGGCAAATAGCAATTTGCCCCAGTAAGATTTTAATAAAAATTACGGATTTAACAATTTGTCATCTAATGCTAAATCTTCATTACGGTTAATACCAATTCCTACAGTTAAAACATCACGAGCAATTTTGTGAGCTTCTTCTAATGAATGCTCTTTATAAGAGCCACATTGGTATTCATTCAGTTCCGGAATTGCGGAAACATCTGGAATTTTGTTTAACGCATCTTCCATAGAAGCCGTCCAAGCATCTGCAACTTCTTGTGCAGAAGGTGAGCCGATTAGCGACATATAAAAGCCTGTGCGGCAACCCATTGGTGAAATATCAATAATTTCCACGTTTTCGCTATTTAAGTGATCACGCATAAAGCCAGCAAACAGATGCTCCATTGTGTGAATACCACGCACAGGAAGAATATCAATATTCGGGCGGCAAAAACGTAAATCAAACACGGTAATAGTATCGCCTTTTGGTGTTGTCATTGTTTTAGCAACACGCACCGCAGGGGCATTCATTTTAGTATGATCAACTTTAAAACTATCTAATAAAGGCATTTTTTCACTCCATAATATTATTCTGCAATTCCTTGTTCCCACGCTGGGGCGTCTTCAGGAAGTTTGCGTTGTAAGAAAAATCTTCTATTGGCTTGGGCTTGTGGCTTCACCACTTTAGTGTAAGGGGTAGAGAATTCAATACCGCCGTTTAATAATTGCGACATCGTACCGGAATTCATACTCACACCTTGTAAGCTGATATCCATTGTATAGCCTGACGCTTGCCAGAATTGGGTATTAGTTCTGACTAAGTGTTTGTATTTATTGTTAATTTTAAGGTGAATTAACACTCTGTCGTTGAGTTCACTTAAGCTTAAGTGGCTCACAATACCGACTTGCATTCCACGATAAAGTACAGGTGCTTCCGGCTGAATACCATTGGCATTTGTGGTTTCCACAATAATTGGGAAGCCGCTTGCGTAGGTTGTTTTTACTGTATCGGTTTGTGATAGCTCAAAATAGTTTTGAGCTTTGCCAGAACCCGCATCAACGGTAATATAGTTTTGCAATGCAGCATCTAAATTTTTAAAGCCAGCCGTACTAATTTCAGGCGAAACCACACTAAATTTTGCACCAGCTTTAGCAATAGACGGATAATATTTGCCTTGAATGTAAGCGGTCGCTTTTATCTGTTTTTTGGCATTTTGCAATTCCAGTTTTTCAATTCGACCCACTGTTAAGCCCATATACTTGATATCCATACCCTCGCTGAGTTTGCTACCGTCTTTTGCAATGAGAGTAATGTAAGTATTACCTGAAGTTGCTTTCTCTTTTGTTGCGTAAAGGGTTTTATTGCCTTTTGAGCCACCATTATCAAAGCTAATTGCTCCTTTTAATATTCGCATTAAAGGTGATGTAGTGATGTTTACACCTTTTAATGACACATCAACATTGGTTGCAGGTTCAATCCAGAAACGGCTTGTTTCTGTTAATAAATGGCGATAATTAGGCTGAATAAAGAGTTCAACATCAAAGCGATTTTGCTTAGGAGTTACTTTTAAAACTTCGCCGACTTGAAAATCTCGATAGAGTACAACTGAACCTTCACTAATACCTGATAATGATTCGGCAGAAAGTGTAATAGTTGCGTTTTTGCTTAAAGTTGAAATGCCGGATTCCGCACTTTCTATATCTTTATATAACGGATACTGCTTTTTAGGATTACCTTCACTCTTACCATTAATTAAGCGAATCCCTCCCTTTAACCAATCAGAGGTCGAGCCTGCGTGTATACGTAAGCCATCTAAACCGACTGACATATCCAGATTGGAAATGGCAACAAACTTACTGTTACTGCCAATTAAATTACGATAAGGCGGATAGATAATCGCATCAAAGCGAATATTCTCTAAATCTAATGAACGTTTAACAATTTCGCCAATTTGCACATCGCTATAGTAAATACCTTGATTTACATCAACCCCATAGGCTTGCGGTGCAGTTAGGCTGAAACTCAGTAAATTTGGTAAACTTAATAAGTAATCGGCTTCATTTTGTACGATAAACTCAGATTGAGGCTCTCCTTCTCCTTCTCCGGGTTGAACATCAAAATAAATGCCACGCAGAAGCTCGCCAATTTTAGTTAATTGCTCCGCATTTAATGCAAATTTGGGTTCTTTCAGCAATATTTTCGTTTGTGAACGCAGTAAATTTTCGTAACTTGGATCGATTAATAAAATACCATCAATTAATTTATCTTGCTCCAAATTTTGTTGCGGTAAACCGTTATCGGTTACTTCTGGTAATTTTAGCTGAGAAAGTGTACCAATTTGCGTACGTTGATAAAAAACGGAGGTTTCATTTACCTTTAAATTAGGCGAAACAGGTACTTTAACCTTGATTTCAATACCGCGTTTTGCCGATTTTAAATCCGGATATAGTTCAAATTTTTGCCCTTGTTCGGCAGCTTCCATATTATCAGGCGAATCGAAGGCAACCGCTCCTTGCACTACAGAGGCAAGACTTTCCATATTAACTCTTATGCCTTGTAAATTAAGATCGGCACTAATACCACTAATATTCCAGAAACGGCTCTCTTTTTTCACCAAATGAGCGTACTTTTTCTGAATGATAACGTCGATTTCTATTTTCTTCTGATCTTTGGTAAAACGGTAGTCGGCAATGTTTCCCACAGGCACTTTACGGAAATAAACGCTTGCTCCTACATTAATTGAGCCGATATCATCAGAAACGAGACGGACAAGTAAATCGCCATCACTTACGGTAACAGCCGGGGGATCTTCTTCAGCAATGAATTCATCGGCAGACTCGCCCTCGCCGGGTAAGAGAGTAATATAGTTACCCGAAACAATCGCATCTAACCCGGAAACCCCTGCTAATGAAGCAGAGGGTTGAACCAGCCAAAATTTAGTATCTTGGCGTAATAGGCTTCTTGCCTCGGCATTGATCTCTGCTAAAACTTCAACTTCTCTTAAATTATCAACAAAATAAACACGTTTTACTCGCCCGATTTCTAAACCTTGATAACGAACAATGGTTTTTCCTGCAACAATTCCATCGCCTTTAGCAAATCGGATCGAGATTGTTTCGCCCTGTTCTTTTAAGATCTGGAAAAAAAGTAAAGCCCCAATAATAAAAGCGACAATTGGCAAGAGCCAAAAAGGCGATATTTTGCGAGGTTGCCTGATTTGGGCATCCATTACGGGTTGTGTCTGTTCTTCCATCATAATATTAATTAACGAAACCTATATAGAACAATACCGAAGACCCTCAAAAAGGGGCTTCGGTAATAGATAATTAAGTTAAATAAGAGCTCTTATTTTTTCTCATCACAATTGGTTAAATTGCTACATTTACCGTAGAGATATAAACTGTGGTTGGTTAGTTCCATTCCGTGCTTTTCACTGATTTCACGTTGGCGGCGTTCCATATCCGGATCTTTAAATTCAAATACTTTACCGCAATCCATACAGATGATGTGATCGTGTTCGTGGTTCATATTTAATTCAAATACCGCTTTGTTTGCATCGAAATTATGACGAGTTAAAATGCCCGCTTCTTCAAATTGGTTTAATACACGGTAAACAGTTGCCAAACCAATATCTGAACCTTTTTCTAACAGAATCTTATAAATATCTTCCGCTGCAAAATGTTGCATTTCATCACGAATGTCTTGCATTAATGCAAGAATGGTTAAACGAGGCTCGGTAACTTTTAAGCCTACCTCTTTTAAACGTTTAATATTTGCTTCAGACATATCTGCCACCTAATTATCTTTACTTAAAACCTTATGCAAGTTGGTCTAAACACATTTCTTCTTTTAACTGTGCACACCATTTATTAACACGCTCAGTGGTTAATTCAGGTTGTCTATCTTCATCAATGCAAAGACCGACAAAAGTTGCATCATCAACTAAAGCTTGTGAAACCTCAAAGTTATAACCTTCAGTTGACCAATGCCCAACAATAACCGCACCGTTTGGCTCAATAATATCACGCACTGTACCCATTGCATCACAGAAATATTCTGCGTAATCTTCTTGATCTCCACAACCAAAAATTGCTACCACTTTACCGTTAAAATCAATCTCTTTTAACGTTGGCATAAAATCATCCCAATCTGCTTGAGATTCTCCATAATACCAAGTCGGAATACCAAACATTAGAAAATCGTATGCTTCAATATCTTCTTTCGTACTTTTAGCAATATCACGAATATCAATTAATTCAGCACCTAAATTTTTCTGAATCATTTTAGAAATATTTTCTGTATTGCCGGTATCACTACCGTAAAATAAACCTACAACTGCCATTGCTACTACCTATTTTTGATATAATTATTTAGAATTATTTCAATCAACTGCCCGCGTGAAATACCTTGTTCGGCTGCCTGTTCCTCTAAAAGTTTGACTAAATCAGAATGCAATTTAAGTTCAACCCGCTTTAAACCCGACGATTTATCTCGCTTTAGCTGATTACGTTTATTGATTCGAATTTGTTGTTCTCTATCAAGAGGATTAGTGCGAGGACGCCCAACTTTTGGTACAGTCGCAAACAGATCTAATGTGATACAATCTGAATCTTGTTTTGCCATTTCTTTATATCGGGCTTTTTGACTTCCATTCACTTTCCATTTTAATGAGAATGAGAAGCTACTTTCCAAAGTGTGAACTATATCAAAAATCCAAACATTTGAAAAGTAAATCAGTCGGAAAACAAGCGGTGTTTTTTTGCTAAAAAGTTGCAATTAACTCGTTGTGGGTATAACCTGCCGTTACTATTCAGAATAGCGAAGAAAGGTAAATTGCACTATAATTCTGAAACGAAAATGATGAAAAGGAGAAAATGTGTCAATTATCCATTTAGCTATTGCGAGCGATTTTACGCTTGCAGAAAAACTACTTGAAGTATTAGAAACCCAAGATTTAGGCATTGAGAAAATTTCGGCAGTAGAATTAGAGCCTTTCGGAGAAGAGCAAAACTTACGCTTAGGAGCAAAAGCCGTTGCACAATATGCGTTAGATGAAGTGAATTGGGCTGAATTTACTCACGTTTTATTTGCAGGCAAAATGGCTCAAGCAGAAGTGTTGGCTGAAGCGGTGAAAGCGGGCTGTGTGATTTTAGATTTATATGGCATTACCGCATTGATTAGCGATGTACCTGTAATTGTGCCAAGTGTAAATGATGAAAATGTGGCAAATGTGCGTGAGCGAAATATTGTAGCCCTAGCCAATCCACAAGTTTCGCAACTGGCATTGGCATTAAAGCCGTTATTAGCTCAGCCTTTAAATCAAGTATTTGTAACTTCACTTTTACCTTCAGCTTATTTTGGCGATGAGAAAGTTAAAGAATTAGCCGGGCAAACCGCACGTTTATTAAATGGCATTCCGTTTGATGAAAATGCAGAGCGTATTGCGTTTGATGTTGTGCCTGCTAATGTGCAAGGTGAGGAGAAAAAGTTGCCTTTCTCTAAAGCCTTTGAACTGCAACTTGCAAAAGTTTTACCAAATTTGACCGCTTGTATTACTTTCCACACTATTCAAGTGCCGGTATTTTATGGTGTGTCGCAAATGGTTTCGGTACAATCTGAGTATCCGCTAGATGCTGAAAATTTAAGTACGGAATGGAAAGCAACAAGTTGGATTAATTTTAATGAAAATTCAGTGATTACTGCGGTAAAAAATGGTGAAAATGAAGAGCGAAATGCATTAGAAATCAGCCAGTTATTAGCAAAATCAGAACAAGAAATTCAGTTCTGGTCTGTGGCTGATGAGCAACGTTTTAGTTTGGCATTGTTATCGGTTGAACTATTAAAATTAGTTTTAGAATATTAAATACTTGCCAAACGGTTCATTCCGTGATAAAAATCACCAACGCCCGAGCAACCGATTGCTTGGGCGTTGTCATTTTCACAATTTATTAAGTTACGAAGGTCTTATGTTAGAAAAATTATTTCAGCTTAAAGCAAAAGGCAGTAATGCTAAAACCGAAATCATCGCGGGGATTACTACCTTTTTCACAATGGTTTACATTGTTTTCGTTAATCCGTCCATTCTAGGTGTAGCAGGAATGGATACTCAAGTCGTATTCGTAACCACCTGTTTAATTGCTGCATTTGGTACTATTGCAATGGGCTTATTCAGTAATCTACCGATTGCACTTGCACCCGCAATGGGGTTGAATGCCTTTTTTGCTTTTGTAGTAGTGCAAAAATTAGGCTATTCTTGGCAAGTAGGTATGGGGGCAATTTTCTTAGGCTCTGTGGGCTTATTCCTATTAACCGTATTGCAAGTTCGCTACTGGTTTATGTCTGCGATTCCACTTGGTTTACGAGTAGGCATTGGGGCAGGTATCGGCTTATTTATTGCGTTAATCGGCTTTAAAAATATGGGTATTGTTGTACCAAATGAAGCGACCTTAGTTGCATTAGGTAACTTACACGATCCTAAAGTATTAATGGGGATTTTAGGTTTCTTTATCATCGTTGTGTTAGCGGCTAAGGGCGTTCACTCTGGTGTATTAGTATCGATTGTAGTAGTTACAGGCTTAGCTTTAATTTTCGATCCTGCTGTAACATTCAACGGTATAATGTCTATGCCGCCAAGTTTAGGTGCTGTTGTCGGGCAGGTTGATATTGCCGGAGCTTTTGATGTTGCCTTACTTGGCATTATTTTCTCCTTTATGTTAGTAAACTTGTTTGACTCATCAGGTACGTTGATTGCAGTAACCACTAAAGCGGGTTTTGCCGACGAGCAAGGTCGTTTCCCGAGAATGAAACAGGCTCTATTAGTAGATAGTACCGCAGCAATGGCGGGTTCTTATATGGGAACATCGGCGATCTCAACTTACATTGAAAGTGGTTCAGGTGTTTCTGTTGGCGGTCGTACCGGTTTAACTGCGGTTGTTGTAGGGATTTTATTCTTACTGACTATTTTCTTCTCACCATTAGCTGGTTTAGTGCCTGCTTATGCAACCGCAGGTGCGTTGGTATTCGTCGGGATTTTGATGGCTTCAAGCCTGATTGAGGTAAAATGGGACGACTTAACTGAAGCTACACCGGCATTCATTACTACAGCAATGATGCCATTTACTTACTCAATTACCGAAGGAATTGCCTTTGGTTTTATCAGCTATTGTGTAATGAAAGCATTCACCGGGCGTTGGAAAGAAATCAGCCCGTCTGTGTTAGTGATTTCATTGCTCTTTATGATCAAATTTATTTGGGCAGATGCTCATTAACTTTGTAGGTTTCCCTCTTCTGTGAGAGGGAACTTTTAAATTATCTATGTGTTTCGTGTATTCCGAGGTAAAACTATGTCTAATCAAGTTCAAAAACTACTTTTCATTATCAATTCAGCACCTTACGGTAATGAAACCTTCTTTAGTGGTTTGCGTTTGGCATTACAAATTCAAGAGCAACACAAAGAAAAAGCCGAAATTCGGATTTTTTTAATGTCTGATGCGGTTACTGCTGGGCTTGCCAAACAAAATCCTGTAGAAGGGTATCACGTTCAGCAGATGCTGGAAATTTTAACTGCACAGGGAGCAATAGTGAAACTCTGTAAAACTTGCACAAATGCACGTGGCATTACCCATTTAACTTTGGTAGATGGCGTGGAGATAGGGACACTCATTGAGCTTGCAGATTGGACAGTAGAAGCAGATAAGGTACTCAATTTCTAATGCAAAAATTTGATGTCATCATTATTGGTGCAGGGGCGTCTGGGCTATTTTGTGCCGCCCAACTAGGACAAGCGGGCAAAAAGGTTGCGGTGCTAGATAGTGGCAAGAAAATCGGACGTAAGATTTTAATGTCGGGTGGTGGTTTTTGTAATTTTACCAATTTAGAGATTGGAGCCGGGAATTACCTTAGCCAAAACCGTCATTTTGTAAAATCGGCTCTCTCTCGTTACACTCAATGGGATTTTATTTCCCTTGTGGCGAGTTACGGCATAAGCTATCACGAAAAAGAGCTTGGGCAACTTTTCTGTGATGAAAGCTCGCAACAGATTGTCGATTTATTACAAGCCGAATGTGAGAAAGGTAAAGTTGAGATCTTTTTACGACAAGCGGTCATTTCCGTCGAAAAATTTGCAAATTTTTTCCAAATTTTGACCGCTAGTGAGCAGTTCCAAACTGAACATTTAGTGATTGCCACAGGTGGATTATCAATGCCGGCATTAGGTGCAAGCCCTTTTGGTTATCAAATTGCCGAACAGTTTGGCATTCCTGTTATTGCTCCTCGTGCCAGCCTTGTGCCTTTTACTTGGAAAGAAACTGATAAATACTTTACCGAACTTTCCGGTATTGCCATTCCTGTTACCGTTTCCAGTCAAAATGGAAAAAGTTTTAGTAATCAAATGTTGTTTACTCATAGAGGATTGTCTGGTCCTGCTATTTTACAGATCTCGAATTATTGGGAATTGGGCGAAACGGTGGAAATTGATTTACTTCCAAGTGAATCCATTCTCAATATATTGAATGAACTTCGTCAATCTTCGCCGAAATTGCAGCTAAAAACCGTATTGGGTCGTTATTTCCCGAAAAAGTTGGTGGATCTATGGCTAGAGCAAAATCTAGTAACAGATAAAGTGATAGCCCAACTTAGCAAGGCGGATTTAACGAACCTAGAACAATTTATCCATCACTGGCAGTTCTTGCCAAACGGCACAGAAGGCTACCGTACCGCTGAAGTAACAAAAGGTGGGATAGATACCCATTATATTTCTTCTAAAACAATGGAAGCTAAAAATGTGGAAGGTCTTTATTTTATCGGCGAAGTGCTAGATGTAACAGGCTGGCTTGGTGGGTATAACTTCCAATGGGCGTGGTCATCCGCTTTTGCTTGTGCAGAAGCAATTATTGAGAAAGGTTAAACTTCAATCTGAAAATAAAGGCGAACCTGTTAAGTATTCGCCTCTATTTTTTGATTATACAAATTATCTCGCACGGAAAATAATGCGTGCTTTGCTTAAATCGTATGGTGTCATTTCAACGGTAACTTTGTCGCCGGTTAAAATGCGGATATAATTTTTACGCATTTTGCCTGAAATGTGAGCAGTTACCACGTGCCCGTTTTCTAATTCCACACGGAACATTGTATTTGGTAAGGTTTCTAAAATTGTACCTTGCATCTCAATGCTATCTTCTTTAGCCATTTATTCCTCTTTAAATTTTAATTTTCTTTGCTATGCCATTTGGCGAAAAACGGCGGATATTATACGCTTATTCGTTCAAATTACAATCGTTTCTTTGATAACACGCTATTTCCGCTTAATCCATCGACGACGTGAATGAAAACGCTGGGTTTGTGTTTTTACTTCACTCATCATTGGTTTTGGAGCGATTTGTAGCTGATGAATTTTACGGCGGAAGTAATAATGTACGCTGCTTGCCAGCAATACACCTGTTAAAAGCAAAATAATCATCTCGCCATAAAGTTGATGGAATTGTTGCTCTACTCGGGCTTTTGTAGTTTGTCCGTATTCGGCATCAAACGTAACGCGTAAAAAACCAACCAATGCTTGTTGAGCAAAAATAGGTTCAACAATTTGCTGGGTTTTTTCTGCCTGTTCAGTGGTTAATTGTGTTTTTAAGTCTTTTGCATTTTGACTTTGTGCGAGCAGTACGCCTTTTGGTGAATAAATATTTGCATCAATAATAAAATCTTCTTTTGCAAAACTATCCAGTGCATCAACCAGTTCATCTGTTTTTGCATTTTTAACTAATAAAAACGAGAAAATATTTGCTTGTTGGCGAACCAATAAATGCGACAGATTTGATACTTGGTTAATGCTTGCTAATTGAGAGCCTAATTTAAATTGATTTACGCCCGTTAAAATAACCGCCACAATCGCTACGCAGAGAGCAGTGATCCCAGCCAGTAAAAGCGTTTTAGCTATTTTTTCACGAGTAATATACATAACATTCCTCTTAAAATGATGCGTGATTGTAGCACGGTTTTCTGTTAGATTAATGCAGTAAATTTAAACAACCTAAAATAAGACTATGGCAAATACAATTTTTATCTATTCAAAAACGTTAAATGAGCGTGAAATTGAGCAGTTTTCAAAGCAAACAGGGGCAAATTTGCTGAAACAAGCGGTCTATTTAGACTATAAAATTGCATATTTTTCGACAAATTTGACCGCTTGTGAATTGCGTGAAACAGCTCAACAAGTCAATGCGGATATTAGCGATCTCAATATTATTCCAAATTTAAATCAAGCCGGTTTATTATTAATGGATATGGATTCAACCGCCATTAAAATTGAGTGTATTGATGAAATCGCTAAACTTGCCGGCACGGGCGAAATTGTGTCTGCGATTACCGCAAGTGCAATGCGTGGCGAGTTGGATTTTGAGCAAAGCTTACGCAAACGTGTTGCTACACTTGAAAATGCACCTGAAGCTATTTTGCAAAAAGTGCGAGAAAATCTACCGCTTATGGACGGCTTTGAGCAAATGGTGTCGCTTTTGAAAAGCAAAGGATGGAAATTGGCAATTGCCTCCGGTGGATTTGACTATTTTGCTGATTACTTAAAAGAAAAATATGGCTTAGATTTTGCCGTATCGAACCAACTGGAAATTATTGATAGCAAATTAACCGGTAATGTATTGGGTAAGGTTGTGGACGCTCAACATAAAGTCGATACACTACAACAGCTTGCGACAGAATTTAATATTCCAAAAAATCAATGGGTTGCGGTAGGTGATGGAGCAAACGATTTGCCAATGTTAAGCACCGCCGGCTTAGGCGTTGCCTTACACGCCAAACCAAAAGTACAAGAACAGGCGAATTTTGTGGTAAACTTTGGCGACTTAACCGCATTGTGCTTGCTGCTGAATGCGAAGAATTTATTTCAAAATTAATGGAGAAGAAAAAATGCCATCATTTGATATTGTATCTGAAATCACAATGCACGAAGTGCGTAATGCGGTTGAAAATGCAAACCGTGTGTTAAGCACCCGTTATGACTTTCGTGGTGTTGAAGCGGTGATTGAGTTAAACGAGAAAAACGAAACTATTAAGCTTACCACCGAATCGGATTTCCAATTAGAACAGTTAATTGAAATTTTAATCGGCTCTTGCGTAAAACGTGGCATTGAGCATAACTCACTTGATATTCCAACTGAAAGTGAGCATCACGGTAAACTTTACTCCAAAGAGATTAAGCTCAAACAAGGGATTGAATCGGATATGGCGAAGAAAATTACTAAGCTGATTAAAGATTCGAAAATCAAAGTGCAAGCTCAAATTCAAGGCGAACAAGTGCGTGTAACGGGTAAATCTCGTGATGATTTACAGGCAGCTATTCAATTAGTGAAAGGGGCAGATTTAGGACAGCCTTTCCAATTCAATAACTTCCGTGATTAATTAAGTAGGCAAGCGGTTGTTTTTTACAAATTTTTTACCAAAAACAACCGCTTGTCATTTCTTCTAGTGGAGAAAGACAATGAGCGAACAAACCGAAAAGAAAAGCTGGTTTAAAAAAGCCCTTGAAAAGTACGACCAATTTTGTGATGAATTAGGTGTAAATCAAGGTGCTTGTCGAGGCTGTGTGCCAGTAGTGAAATTTGACCCTGAACCTGAAAAAGAGCAAAAAGCCGAAAAGAAAGAGTAACAATACGCCCATAAAATGGGCGTATTGCGATTCTCTATTTAATCAGCATAGTAATGGCTATATTTCTCTTTTACTCCGCCTTGATTTGCACAAGGATTTTGTATATCTGTTGAATAAATCCCATTAAAGCAAAGTGCCGTTGCATTTTTCGGCTTTTGCATATTCTGATTTGTAGTCGTCGTGTTATTTGCTAATGTTGATTCACTAATATGAATATTCTTTTGTTGTGCATAATCTAATTTATTATCACCACTTACGACTTTCACTGGCTTATTAGATGAACAAGCGATAATAGAAAATGCCATTAAACTAATAATAATCTTGTGTTTTAACATAATCATTTCCTTCTGATAATAATAAAATTAGATAAAAAAAGGGCTGACAGATTGATCAGCCCTCATATTTTAATTAAGCATCTTTATTGAATTTTTGACCTAATTCAATTTCTTCATTTAAAATCGGAATTAAATCTTCTACTTGTTTTTTCTCAAAATCGCTTAATTTGCCAATTGGTAGCACTTCTGCTAAGCCATCTTTACCTAAGCGAATTGGGTAAGCAAAGAATGCCGGAGAGGTTTCTCCGTTTGTGTTATCAATATAAGCATAACGAAGAACATCTTCACCAATTAATCCTTTTACCAAGCCAAGTGCAAATTCTGCACCTGCTTGTGCCATTGATAAGGTTGCTGAGCCACCACCTGCTTTCGCTTCAACCACTTCCGTGCCTGCATTTTGAATGCGGTGAGTTAATTGCTCAATTTGCTCTTGAGTGAATTCAAGTTTTAAGCCATTTACGGTTGCTTGTGAAAGTAATGGAAGAATAGTTGTGCCTGAATGTCCACCAATAACAGGTACTCTCACATATTTCACATTCACATTTTTTGCTTCAGCCACAAAGGTATTAGCACGAATTACATCTAATGTGGTTACCCCGAAGAGTTTGTTTTTATCGTAAACACCGGCTTTTTTCAGTACTTCTGCCGCGATAGGAATAATTGTATTAACCGGGTTAGTGATAATTGCGATACACGCTTTCGGGCAAACTTTTGCTGCTTTTTCCACTAAGTTATGTACGATAGTTGCGTTGACATTGAATAAATCAGCACGTGTCATACCTGGCTTACGAGCAACACCTGCAGAAATCACAACCACATCAGCATCTTTAAGTGCATCAGTCGGATCTTCACCTGCAAAACCTGTTACTTTAACATCCGTTGGAATATGGCTTAAATCAACCGCAATACCGGGTGTAACAGGGGAAATATCATAAAGAGATAATTCAGATTTAGCAGGTAAATTGAGTTTTAATAATAATGCGAGAGATTGACCAATGCCACCTGCTGCACCTAAAAGAGCGACTTTTTTACACATAAATTTCTCCTAATAAGTTATGGAAGTTTAGATTAATTTTAGTGTAAGGCAAATTTTTTCGGGATTCAAACAGCAAATCTCATTTTTGAGACATAGAGCAAATTTTTTATTGGATTTTTTCTTGGTTTATTGATTTATTTGCATAAATAAGCAAGAATGATGAATAATTTTAGCTTTTTTATGAATAAGAGAATGAATGTGGATAAGATAGATAATTTATCAGAAGCGTTTAAATCACTACTGCGAGAAGAAAAATTCAGCTCACAAAGTGAAATTGTAACCGCATTACAAGAAATGGGGTTTGAGAACATTAACCAATCAAAAGTTTCTCGAATGTTGTCTAAATTTGGTGCGGTTAGAACACGTAACACCAAAATGGAAATGGTCTATCAGCTCCCTGTAGAATTAAGTGTACCAACAACATCAAGTCCACTTAAAAATTTAGTTGTGGATATTGACTACAATGACGCCTTAATTGTAGTGAAAACCAGCCCGGGAGCAGCCCAACTTATTGCACGCTTACTGGATTCAATGGGAAAAGCTGAAGGCATTTTAGGTACAATTGCAGGCGATGACACCATTTTTATTACCCCTGTCCGTCAGGTTTTGGTGGAAGATTTAATTAAAAATATCACGGAGCTATTTGAAACATCATTGTAGCTAGATGGTAGATAACTAAATTGTAAATAATTAAGGCAGTAGCGTGGCAAGTTTGCCATTTCTTTATAAGGAGATAACGTATGAATATTCTTATTACGGGTGGTACGGGCTTTATTGGTACTGAGTTAATTAAAAAGTTAAAATCTGAAAATCATCACTTTACACTTTTAGTTAGAAATAAAGACAAAAAAAGTGATGATAAACGGATTACATATTGCTATTCACTCGATGAGTTTTCCGATTTGAACGACTTTGATGCGGTTATTAACCTTGCCGGTGAGCCCATTTTTGATAAGCGTTGGACGGAGCAACAAAAGCGTAAACTCATTGAAAGCCGAGTTAAAATGACCAATAAGCTCAGCGAATTAATTAATGCGAGTGTTAATCCTCCGCATACTTTTCTCTCAGGTTCGGCAATCGGAATTTATGGCGATTTACCGAAATCTGCAAATTTTTATACAGAATCGACCGCTTGTTATCAAGATTGCTTCACTAACTACCTTTGCGAGCAGTGGGAAGCCTCTGCATTAAAAGCTGAAAGCGATAAAACCAGAGTTTGTTTAATTCGTACAGGGACGGTCTTTTCGCCGGAAGGTGGGGCATTAAAGAAAATTTTACCGATTTATAAATGCGGATTAGGCGGAAAACTCGGTTCAGGAAAGCAATATTGGGCGTGGATTAGCCGCCGAGATCATGTACAAGCGGTCATTTTTTTACTAAAAAATACAAATTGTTCGGGTGTTTACAATTTTGTTGCACCAAATCCCGTAAGAAATGAGGAATTTAATCGTATTCTAGCGAATGCCGTTAATCGTCCCGCTTTCTTTGCTGTGCCTGAATTTGCGTTGAAATTAGGCTTAGGTGAACGAGCTTGCTTAGTATTAGATAACCAACAACTCATTCCAGAAAAACTCCTCGCAGCCGGTTTTGAATTCCAAGATCCCATTTTAACGGAGAACATTTTCTTAAACCCATAGTTTAGGCTATAATGCTGTATAAAAGCACAGATTAAAAGGTGATTATGGATTTCTCATTATTATTAGACGGTTTAAATGACAAGCAGCGAGAAGCTGTTGCTGCACCAATCGGCAATTATTTGGTTCTGGCGGGAGCCGGTTCGGGCAAAACAAGGGTTTTAACTCACCGCATTGCGTGGTTAATTGGCGTGGAAAATATACCGGAATCAAACATTCTCGCCGTAACTTTTACCAATAAAGCCGCCGCAGAAATGCGGCACCGTATTGAGCATACCCTTTCCCAATCAGGAGATAACCGCCTGTTTGGTATGTGGGTAGGCACTTTTCATAGTATTGCTAATCGTTTATTACGCTCCCATTATTTAGATGCCGATTTACCGAAAGATTTCCAAATTATGGATACCGAGGATCAGCAGCGTTTACTTAAACGCTTGTTGAAATTACACAATATTGATGAAAAACATTTCCCGCCGAAACACGTTGCTTGGTATATCAATGCTCAAAAAGATAAGGGAAAACGAGCCAAAGATATCGAACACCATAACGATCCAAATGAGAAAAAACTGGTTGAGATTTATCAGATCTACCAAGAGGCGTGCGACCGTGCAGGCTTATTGGATTTTGCCGAGCTGCTTATTCGAGCTTATGAGTTATTCAAACACAAGCCTGCGATTTTACAGCGTTACCAGCAACGTTTTCAGCAGATTTTGATTGATGAGTTCCAAGATACCAACAACATTCAGTACGACTTAATTCGTTTGCTGGCTGGTGATGTCGGCAAAGTAATGATTGTGGGCGATGATGATCAATCGATCTACGGTTGGCGTGGAGCTCAGGTGGAGAATATTCAGCGTTTCTTAAAAGATTATGACAACGCTCAAACTATTCGTTTGGAGCAAAATTATCGTTCAACAGGCAACATTTTAAGCTGTGCCAATGAATTAATTGCCAACAATGATAACCGCTTAGGCAAAAATTTATGGACAGATAGTGGTGATGGCGAACCCGTAGATATTTACTGTGCCTTCAATGAGTTGGACGAAGCCCGCTTTGTCGCCTCTCAAATCAAACAATGGAAAGAGGACGAGGGCGATCTTGCCGAATGTGCGGTGCTTTACCGTAGCAACAGCCAGTCCCGTGTGATTGAGGAAGCCTTAATTCAAGCCAATATTCCGTACCGAATTTACGGCGGAATGCGATTCTTTGAACGCCAAGAGATCAAAGACGCGTTGGCGTATCTGCGTTTGATTGCCAACCGCCAAGACGATGCTGCATTTGAGCGTGTCATTAATACTCCAACCAGAGGCATTGGTGATAGAACCTTAGATAAGCTTCGCCAAATTACCCGTCATCGCCAAATTACGTTATGGCAAGCTATTCAAGTGGCGGTGCAGGAAGAACAACTTTCAGGCAGAGCAGCCTCTTCATTACTCCGCTTTGTTGAGTTGATTAATGCCTTAGATCAAGAAACCGAGCAGATGTCTTTAGCCGAACAAACCGATTATGTGATTAAGAAATCGGGCTTGTATGAAATGTATAAGCAAGAAAAAGGCGAGAAAGGCGAAGTTCGTATTGAAAACTTGGAAGAGTTAGTTACCGCTACCAAACAATTCGTAAAACCTGACGAAGCAGAAGATTTAACGGATTTAACCGCCTTTTTAACTCACGCATCACTTGAAGCCGGTGAAGCTCAAGCCTCTCAGCACGAAGATTATGTGGAGCTAATGACATTACACTCAGCGAAAGGCTTAGAATTCCCACGTGTATTTATGGTGGGTGTGGAAGAAGGGATTTTCCCAAGTGGAATGAGTTTTGATGAAGGCAGATTGCAAGAAGAACGTCGCTTAGCGTATGTTGGCATTACTCGAGCGAAGAAAAAGCTCACTATCAGCTATGCGGAATCCCGCCGTTTATACGGCAAGGAAGAACGTCATATACCTTCTCGCTTTATTGCCGAGTTACCGGAAGAACATATTCGTGAAGTGCGTTTAAGAGGTTCAATTAATCGTGCGGCGAGTTTTAATCAATCTTCTGCATTTGCAAAAAATCCAGCAAAAACGACCGCTTCCATCTTAAATGATGATAGCTGGAAAATGGGACAGAAAGTAAATCACGCCAAATTCGGACAAGGTACGATTATCAATGTGGAAGGTTCAGGCGAAGCAACCCGTTTACAAGTGGCATTCGTCGGTAATGGGATAAAATGGCTGATTGCAAAAATGGCAAATTTAGAGAAGCTATAAACGAAAAAAGTCCAGAAATTCTGGACTTTTTCTTTAAGTATTAAGCAGATTTTTGTTTTAGGATAGCGTAAAGCTGATCCTTTAGATGCAGTTTTTCTTTTTTTAGAGTCTCAACTTCTTCGTGGGTAGCGATCTCAATATTAGCTTCCATATTTTTGATACGCTGATCTAGCTCGTTATGTTTGTCAAACAAGCGAGAAAAATGTGCATCGCTTTGTTTTAATTCTGTAATTAAATCACGAAATTCCGGAAACATATTTAACTCCTATTTGTTGTTTGTCATATTTATAACAAAATACTAGCATTTTTTCGTGATTCTACGCATAAATCTTTCTGATTTTTTGAACTTGATCACAAAATTTATATCGAAAATTAGTATGTGTGATAACCCTATTTAAGGCTATAATAGCCACCATAACTTTTATCTTTAGGATACCAAATAATGCGTTATAAAGCGGTCTTTTTTACACTGTTCTCTCTATTTTTAGGCACAGCAAATGCAACTTGGAAAAAAATTAACGATGTCAATTATACTTGGGGACCGTTCAATATTTATCACATCACACTTTTTACCGAAACGGGTCGCTATGATGAAGGTACACGTCCATTAATGCTCACATTGCAATATAAAAAGCCGTGGGAAGGGCGTGATTTTGCAGTTTCTTTAGCAAGAACTTGGAATAATTTAGGCATTCAACTGCCTGAACAAGAGGTTGATGAAGTTATTACTCGTCTGAGAAAAACGTTCCCTGATATTAAACCGGAAGATACTTTGCACTATATCGCGTTAGAAGATAGCGGCTACTTTATTTTAAATGATCGTGTGGTATCTGAAGTGTTTAATAAAAAATTTAGCGATGCTATTGTTGCGATCTGGCTCGATTCTAAAATGGATATCAGCCGCCAATTATTAGATCCATCATATAAACCAAAAGTGGAAGAAAAGAGTACAGAGCAGACTGTAGAGCAAGTGGCAACTGAACAAAAAACCGAACAAGTTAATACCCAAGAAACGAAGATTGAGGCTCCGCAAACGGAAAATAAAACGGAAGAATTAGCTAAAAAAATAGATATCAATGAAGCAAAACCGAATGTTAAAGCAGAGCTAGCTCCTCCACAAGATAAACAAGAACAAGATATCACTGCCAATAAAAAAGATGAGAATAGCTCTGAAAATAAAGCAGAAGAAAAGCCCAAAGTGCTTAAAATTGAAAACCCAGAGGTGCTGATTTTACCGATTTATGATGATTTCTTAATGTTGAATAAGCATTATATATAATAAACAAGCGGTTGAATTTATATCATTTTTTGCAAATTACCTTTTCCGGTCTCTAGGTCTGGAAAAGAATATTAAGTTGTTGAAATATAATTAATTTTACCACCAAATTAAGGATTGAACTATGAGTGATTTACGCCAAGCTGCACTGGATTTCCACGAGTTTCCAAAACCGGGAAAAATCGAAGTTACCCCAACCAAATCTCTTGCTACTCAGAGAGACTTAGCTCTGGCGTACTCACCGGGAGTGGCTGAGCCTTGTTTGGAAATTGAAAAAGACCCATCAGCAGCTTATCGCTACACAGCAAAAGGCAACTTAGTTGCAGTAATTTCAAACGGTACAGCGGTACTGGGTTTAGGTAACATCGGTGCATTGGCTGGTAAGCCTGTGATGGAAGGTAAAGGCGTACTATTTAAAAAGTTCGCTGGTATTGATGTATTTGATATTGAAATCAATGAAACCGATCCGGAAAAACTGGTAGATATTATTGCCTCATTAGAACCGACTTTCGGTGGCGTAAATCTTGAAGATATTAAAGCACCGGAGTGTTTCTACATTGAGCAAAAACTGCGTGAGAGAATGAACATTCCTGTTTTCCACGACGATCAACACGGTACGGCAATTATTAGTGCGGCAGCAGTCATTAACGCCCTGCGTATTGTGGATAAAAAAATTGAAGAGGTTCGTTTAGTTGCATCAGGTGCGGGAGCAGCGTCAATTGCGTGTTTGAATCTGCTTGTTTCACTTGGTATGAAACGTGAAAACATTGTGGTATGTGATTCCAAAGGTGTAATTTATCAAAACCGTGATGATCGTATGGACGACACCAAAAAAGCCTATGCAATTGTGGATAACGGCTGGCGTACGTTGGGCGATGCTATGCCAAATGCAGATATTTTCTTAGGCTGTTCAGCAGCGGGTGCATTAACGCAAGATATGGTTCGTTCAATGGCTGCTCACCCGATTATTCTTGCTCTTGCTAACCCGAACCCTGAAATTACTCCGCCTGAAGCAAAAGCAGCTCGCCCTGATGCAATTATCTGTACAGGTCGTTCAGATTATCCAAACCAAGTAAATAACGTGCTTTGCTTCCCATTTATTTTCCGTGGGGCGTTAGATGTGGGGGCAACCACCATTAATGAAGAGATGAAAATGGCAGCTGTGTATGCCATCGCAGATCTTGCTCTGGCAGAACAAAATGAAGTGGTTACTTCGGCTTATGGAGGCGAAGGGGCAACATTTGGAGCGGACTATATTATTCCTCGACCATTTGATCCTCGCTTAATTGTGCGTATCGCCCCTGCTGTTGCAAAAGCTGCGATGGATTCTGGTGTTGCAACTCGCCCGATTACAGATTGGGAAGGCTATATTGAAAAACTCACGCAGTTTGTTTACAAAACGAGTTTATTTATGAAGCCAATTTTCAGTCAAGCGAAAGCCGATAAAAAACGTATTGTACTTGCTGAAGGCGAAGAAACTAAAGTGCTACATGCTACCCAAGAGATTATTTCAATGGGCTTGGCATATCCGATTTTAATCGGTCGTCCTGCGGTTATTGAAGCTAAAATCAAAAAATTAGGTTTACAAATTTTAGCAGGCAGAGATTTTGAAATCGTAAATAACGAACAAGATGACCGCCACGAGGAGCTTTGGAAACGTTACTACGCTCTAATGAGCCGTCGTGGTATTACGGAAGCGATTGCAAAACGAGTAACCACCTCAAATACCACCGTAATTGCTTCATTGCTTGTTGAAATGGGCTATGCAGATGGTTTAGTGTGTGGCTTGTTTGGCTCATACAGTCGCCATTTAGAAGCAATTAAAGATATTATCGGCACTAAAGAAGGGGTAAAAGTACCAGCTGCATTAAACAGCCTTGTGCTGCCAACAGGAAATGTGTTCTTAACCGATACTTATGTTAATGCCGATCCAACGGCTGAAGAGTTAGCAGAAATCACGCTAATGGCAGCGGAGGAGATCAAACATTTCGGTATTGAGCCGGCGGTTGCATTGCTTTCACATTCAAACTTTGGCTCAAATAACTATCTTGGTGCACCGAAAATGCGTGAAACGTTACGAATTGTGCAAGAACGTGATCCTAGCCTCAATATTGATGGCGAAATGCACGGCGACTTAGCTCTTAATGAAGAGTTGCGTTTAGCTCATATGCCGGAGACCACCTTAAAAGGCTCGGCAAACTTATTGGTTATGCCAAATGTGGAATCTGCCCGCATCAGCTATAACCTACTGCGTGCAACCACAACAGCTATTACAGTTGGTCCAATCCTAATGGGGGTGAAGAAATCAGCCCATATTTTAACGCCGGTGGCTTCTGTTCGCCGTATTATTAATATGGTGGCATTTGCTGCGGTAAAAGCCCAAACGCCAGCCTAATAAAATAACAAGCGGTTGAAAATTTGCAAAAAAAGGCAAAATTTTGACCGCTTGTCATAGACAATAAAAAAATCTGCACTAATCACTAATTGAATAGTGCAGATTTTTTATATTCAATTAAAGTAAGATTTTTTCTAATTCAGCACTTACTTCTTCAACCGGTTTTGTACCGTCTAAACGCTCATAGCGAGTGTTTCCCGCTTCTGCTTCAGCGGTGTAATAAGCAATTAACGGCTTAGTTTGTTTGTGATAAATCGCTAAACGCTCTAATACTGTTTCTGGCTTGTCGTCTTGGCGGATAATTAAATCTTCGCCGGTTACGTCATCTTTGCCTTCTACTTTTGGCGGATTGTACACTACGTGGTAAGTACGACCGGACGGTTGATGCACTCGGCGACCACTCATACGCTCAACAATCACTTCATCCGCAACATCAAATTCAAGTACTAAATCAATTTTCACGCCTGATTCTTTTAACGCATCAGCTTGTGGGATAGTACGAGGGAAGCCATCTAATAAGAAACCTTTAGCACAGTCTGGTTGTGCGATACGATCTTTTACTAACGCTACGGTTAATTCGTCCGGTACAAGTTTTCCTTCGTCCATCAAGGCTTTGGCTTGTTTGCCTAATTCAGTGCCTTCTTTGATAGCCGCACGGAACATATCGCCCGTTGAAATTTGCGGAATACCGAATTTGTTCATAATAAACTGAGCTTGAGTGCCTTTACCTGCACCCGGTGCACCTAATAAAATAACTTTCATTTGTAAACCTCAATAACTAAAAAAATGAATAAATAACTTAGGCAATAACCTTACCGATTACTGCCTAAAATTGCAAATTTTTTTATAAATTTAACCGCTTGTAACTAAGCTGAGTTTTGTTCTGTCCAAGGGGCAACTTTAAATAGCATTAACATTCCCGGAATACCAATAAAGAAGCAGAGCCAGAAGAATTGATAATAGCCCATCATTTCTACCAGATGCCCTGTGTATGCCCCTAACATTTTGCTTGGTAAAGCAGCAAGACTAGTAAAAATGGCGAGTTGCATTGCTGTATAAGCCGGATTGGTTTCACGTGCCATAAAGGCAACGAAAGCAGCTGTGCCTAGTCCTACGCCCAGATATTCGCCCGCCATCACTAAACCTAATTTCCAAAGTTCCGCAGCTCCAATGCTTTCGGTAGGGAAATATCCAAAGCTGGCAAGATACGCAAAACCTAAAATGGTTACTAACTGAACTAAGCCAAACAACCACAAAGCACGGTTTACACCCAATTTCAACATTGCAATACCGCCGATAATACCACCGCCAATACTACACCAAAGAGAAGTCATTTTTACAATACCTGCAATGTGCGATTTAGTAAAACCCATATCTAAGATAAATTTAGTTTGCAGTGTGGTGGCGAGAGAGTCGCCTAATTTATAGAGAAAAATAAATAAAATTAACCCGATTGCACCAGCAACGCCTTTGCGAGTGAAAAACTCTTTGAACGGATCAACAAACGCCATATAAAACGGCTTGGAACGATCGATTGGTTTATGATTAGGCTCTGCAGCGATTAGCGTAATAAATAAGCAAGGCACTAAAAAAGCAGCCGTAATCAAGAAAACCGTATCCCAAGCGTAGTGATCCGCTAAAAATAGTGATAAGCCACCGGGAATTAAACCTGCAATACGATAAGCATTAACGTGAATGGAATTACCTAAACCCAGTTCGTTATCCGATAAAATCTCACGGCGGAACGCATCAACAACAATATCTTGCGTAGCGGAAAGGAACGCTAATATTACCGACAACGTTACCACAATCGAAATCTCTTTCACCGGGTCAAACAAGCCAAAGCTGGCTAAAATAACTAAAAGCCCAATTTGAGAAATAAAAATCCAACTTCTACGTCTACCTAAAAATGGTGGAAAATAACGGTCTAATAACGCAGCCCAAAGAAATTTCCAAGTGTAGGGAAGGGAAGTAAGGGTAAATGCCGCGATGGTTTTAATATCTAAATTCGCACTGGTAAGCCAAGCCGGCATTAATTGAATTAACACAAATAACGGCAAGCCGGAACAAAAACCCGTGTAAATACAAAGGAGCATATTTTTTGTAAAAATCTGCTGCCAAATAGAAGGCTTTGTAGCATTATTTTCAGGCGTGTAAGCGGTCATATTTTTCCTAAATTTTGCAAAAGAAAAGATGATATTAGGTTAATATACCATAGCTTGAATACCTTCTCTAATTATTTGCGATTTAAGAAAAAAGAGCTATCTTTCGATAGCCCTTCATTTCTTTAGCCTTTATAACCATTCGGGTTATTTTTTTGCCAATTCCACGTGTCTTTCATCATTTGCTCTAAGCCACGCTCGGTTTTCCAGCCGAGTTGTTCGAGGGCTTTCTTAGGATTAGAGTAATATGAGTCAATATCGCCTGCACGGCGTGCTACTATTTGATAAGGTACTTTAATGTCATTCGCTTTTTCAAACGCTTTTACCATATCTAATACTGAATAACCAATGCCTGTACCTAAGTTGTAGATATGCAAGCCAGCTTGATCTTGGTGTTTATCTAAGGCTTTTAAATGACCTACTGCTAAATCAACAACGTGAATATAATCACGAACGCCTGTACCATCGTGAGTAGAGTAGTCGCCACCAAAAACAGACAGTTGTGGTAATTTACCTACAGCTACTTGGCTAATAAATGGCATTAAATTATTTGGGATACCGTTTGGATCTTCACCAATCAAGCCGCTTTCGTGAGCTCCTACTGGGTTGAAATAGCGTAAAATAACCGCACTAAATTGTGGATTGGCTTTTACAGTATCTTCTAAAACACGTTCAACCATATATTTTGATGTTGCATAAGGGCTAGTTGTTGCTCCCACTTGAGATTCTTCTGTTACAGGAATAATTTCTGGTACACCATATACTGTCGCTGTTGAACTAAATACAATAGTATTTACACCTGCTTTAAGCATTTCTTCCACTAAAACAATTGAGCCACCTACGTTGTTTTCATAGTAAAACAAAGGTTTCTGTACGCTTTCCCCTACCGCTTTTAAGCCAGCGAAGTGGATAACTGATTCAATTTTATGATTTGCAAAGATTTTGCGTAAGATATCGCGATCTAATACATCACCTTTATAAAAGGTTAAATCTTTACCTGTAATTTGTTTTACACGCTCTAATGAAACTTCAGAAGCATTATGTAGATTATCTAATACTACGACTTCACGGTTGATATTCAATAATTCTACTATTGTATGAGTACCAATATACCCTGCACCGCCTGTTACTAAAATTGCCATTTTATGTTCCTTTTGCAAAATTTACGAAGAAAATAACCGCTTGTATTTTACTCGTTTTTTCCTTGTTTTACGAATATTAATGCGTTGTGAGATCAATAAAATCTTGCTCAGTTAAAATCTGAATGCCTAGCTCTTGGGCTTTAGTCAGTTTTGAGCCTGCTTTTTCACCTGCGATGAGGTAATCGGTTTTGCTTGAAACCGAGCCTGAAACTTTGCAGCCTAAACTTTGTAATAACGCTTTGGCTTCATCACGAGTCAGCTGAGTGAGTGTGCCTGTTAATACCACATTTTTGTCTTTTAATGGATTATCCGCAATTTCAGTTTTAACCACATTTTCCCAATGCACGCCTTGAGCAATCAAATCTTCAACTACTTCAACATTATGTGGTTCTTGCCAGAAGCTAACGATGCGGTTTGCTACCACTTCGCCGACATCTTGTACCTCTTTTAATTGCTCAAAATCAGCTTGGCGGATTGCTTCAAGTGAACCGAAATGGTTAGCTAAGTTCAAAGCAGTCGCTTCCCCAACTTCACGAATGCCTAATGAGAACAAAAAGCGAGGAAGGGTGGTATTTTTCGCTTTTTCGATACTATTTAAAGCATTTTGAGCGGATTTTTCGCCCATTCGTTCTAATCGCATTAAGGTTGTATGATCGAGCTTGAATAGATCGGCTGGAGTTTTAATTAACTCACGAGCCATTAATTGTTCAATCAGTTTTTCGCCTACGCCGTCAATATCCATCGCTTTCCGAGAAACAAAATGTTTCAACGCTTCTTTACGTTGAGCCCCACAGAATAAGCCGCCAGTACAACGTGCGACAGCCTCGCCTTCTACCCGAACAACCGCAGAGTTACAGATAGGGCAAGCGGTCGGAAATTCAATTTTTTTTGAATTTTCAGGACGACGTTCAGCAACTACACCTGTAATTTGTGGAATAACATCGCCTGCACGGCGAATAATCACGGTATCGCCAATTACAATGCCTAAACGCTCAATTTCATCACCATTATGTAGTGTTGCATTGCTCACCGTAACACCTGCTACGAACACGGGCTCTAATTTAGCTACAGGCGTGATTGCTCCTGTTCTCCCTACTTGGAAATCTACTTCTTTCAAAATAGTCATTTCTTCCTGTGCAGGGAATTTGTAAGCAATCGCCCAGCGTGGGGAACGAGAGATAAAACCAAGTTGCTCTTGTAAGGCAATATCATTGACTTTCAATACCGTGCCATCAATATCATAGCCTAGCGTTGGGCGTTTAGCTTGGATTTCGGCATAATACGCCAAGAGTTCTGTTTTGCCTTGAGCTAAGCGGATTTCATTATTGACAGGAATGCCAAGCGATTTGAGCCATTGCAAACGCTCAAACTGGGTATTCGGCAATTCATCATCACTTTCATAAACGCCAATGCCGTAAGCATTTAGCACGAGTGGACGTTGGCGAGTAATTTTCGGATCTAACTGTCTTAACGAACCTGCTGCTGCATTACGAGGGTTAGCAAAGGTTTTCTCGCCTTTGGCTAAGGCTTTTTCATTTAACTCATTAAAGCCTGCTTGAGGCATAAAGACTTCACCACGAATTTCTAAACGAGCAGGTGGATTGAGCGTGTTGAGTTTTAACGGAATATTACGAATGGTACGGATATTTGCCGTAATATCTTCGCCTGTTGTGCCATCGCCTCGGGTTGCCGCACGGGTGAGCAAGCCGTTTTCATACAAAATACTTACCGCTAAACCGTCTAATTTTGGCTCGCAACAAAATGCTAACTCATTTGGATTATTGATAATATAGCTCTCCATTCGGCGTAAAAAGCCATCTAAATCATCATCACCAAAGGCGTTATCTAACGAAAGCATTGGCATTTCGTGTGTAACTTGAGCAAAGCCTGACAATGGTTTTGCACCCACTCGTTGCGTTGGAGAATCTGCGGTAATCAGTTCCGGGTGTTGCCATTCAATATTTTTCAGTTCATTCATTAAGCGGTCGTATTCCGCATCCGGTACGCTAGGATTATCTAAAACGTGATATTCATACTCGTATTGACGTAACGTTTGGCGAAGTTGTTCGATTTGCTCAACTAATGCAGATGTGGCATTTTCTTCAAATAAAGAGCCTTGACTAAATAAAGACATTGGTAAAATTCTCTACAAAAAAGACCGCTTGTAACAAGCGGTCGAAAAAACAATTATTTTTGCAATTAACGCATTACACGTTTCATATAACGCTGGCGAGATTCTTCGCTAAACGGTTGTTGAGCATCGTCATATAAATAACCGCCGAGTGATGATGCCAAGTGTTCCGCATTGCTCAGTAATAATTTCATATTCACAATATCGTTGCCTTCAGTCGGTAACTGCATAAATAGCACTAAACCGGCGGTGGAGAAGTTAGCAATATTGTGTAAATCAAATGTGCCCGGATTCATTAAGTTCGCTGCACTGAAAATAATCGGGCTGAGCGAATCGTCAATGTGTTGGTGGCGGTGGAAAATTTGGTGTTCGCCAAAACGTAATCCAACTTCTTCTAAATAATGAACCACATAATCGCCACGGAACGGCTCATTTTGCGGTGCGTAAACATAAAGCGTTACAAATGGATTTTCTTCCTGTTCAGTTTGCACAACTTCGGTTTCTTCTACAGGTGCAACTTGCACTTCTTGTTCAGGCGTAATAACAACATTAATCGTTGGGTTCGCAAAATCAGGTGTATTTTGAATATGTTGCTGATTAGAAATTTGCTGACCGTAGGTGCTAACAGGCTCTGCTATAGGTTGTTGAAGCTGCACTGTTGTTTGAACTTGAGGTTCTCCCGGTAAGCTGATTTTGATATTTTGCAATGAGCTTTCCACTTCCTGTTGGATCTGCTGTGGATTTTCTTCCGGCACAGACATTGCTTGATATTCATTAGCTTGTGGTTGCAAGGAAGCAGGAATATTGTTATTTAGCTCATTACTTGGAGGAGGTACAACAACAGGTCTGCTTGAAAAGGTGTTTGAGAAAATGTTCGATTTTTCACGGCGGGCAGACCAAATACTAAAGCCGATTAAGACCGCAATCAATAATCCGGCTAGAATAAAGAAAATAATATGCAGTTCCATTGTGTCCTCTTTATTTTAAATAATCAGTAAAAAATACATTTTCATATTTGCGAAAATAGTGTGCGTAGCTTACCATATTTCTAACAAATTTTTGATAAAAAATAAGGAATGATTATGTCTTCTGCTTTTTCACAGCCACAAACTCAGATAGGGCTTGGTTTTCACTACTTTATTTATGGCTGGAAATTGTTGCTGCAACGCCAATTTTTACCCTTTGTGATTTTCCCGATATTAATTAATACAGTACTAATGGTTGGGCTGATATGGGCATTTTTTGCCAACATTGGTGGGTTGTTGGCATTAATGTTACCAACTTGGTTGGAATGGCTTAGCTTTATTCTGATTCCGCTGATTTTTTTGATGATTTTAGTTGGCTTTTATTTTGCCTTTACCACATTAGCAAACTTTGTAGCTGCTCCTTTTAATGCTTTACTGGCTGAAAAAGTTGAACTGCAACTCACGGGCGAGCCATTGGGTGATATGTCTTTCGGGGCAATATTAAAAGATGTGCCAAGAATGCTAAAACGTGAGTGGCAAAAAATGATGTATAGCATTCCAAGATTAATTGCCCTTTTTGTACTTGGTTTTTTACCTGTGGTGGGGCAAACCATTGTGCCTATTCTTACCTTTATGTTTGGGGCGTGGTTAATTGCCATTCAGTATTGCGACTATCCGTTTGATAACCATAAAATCAGCTTTCAGCGTATGCGAAATGCACTTACACAATACCGCACGCTTAATTTTACCTTTGGTGCGTTAGTGAGCTTATTTACGATGCTACCATTTGTGAATTTGGTGGTGATGCCTGTGGCAGTCTGTGGGGCAACGGCGTTATGGGTAAATGAATATCGCCATTTCTTCTTAAATAATCAAACAGGCGAGTTCAGCAAAGCAGACTATACCTTTAAACGTTCAGGAACCGCAGTAACTACAGAAATGCGTTCAGGAGACGTAAGTACAGAAGTAAGAAAAGGCGATATCAAATCTAAGTAAGATTTCCTTTACTAAATTTTGCTTTTTTTGTTTTTATGTTCTATGATTTGAGATATATTTTTTACATCGGAGGCGTATATGCAAGATTCATCATTTTCAACGAAATTAAAACAAGAACTTTTCGGCGGTTGGACTAAATTTGAAGCAGGGTGGCTGCTGACTTTCCTTGCGATACAAATCGCCATTTTTATTTACCAACCAGATAGCTGGATTGCCACTATTGCAGCAATTACAGGCATTTTATGTGTCGTTTTTGTGGGTAAGGGGAAAATCAGTAACTACTTTTTCGGCTTAATTTCTGTTTCGCTTTATGCTTATATTTCATACACTTTCCAGCTTTATGGCGAGATGATGTTAAATTTACTCGTTTATGTACCGGTGCAATTTATCGGGTTCTATTTCTGGCGTAAAAATATGACAAGCCAAAATACGGTAAATAATGCAGGGGTAGAGGAAGTGATTGCAAAAGCCCTAACCGCGAAGCAGTGGGGGATTGTGATTATCTCTGCAATTATCGGTACATTCCTTTATGTTGAATTACTGAAATATTTAGATAGTGCTTTACCGTTACTTGATGGAGCAACAGTGGTTATTTCAATTGTGGCTCAAATCCTAATGGTGCTACGTTACCGTGAACAATGGGCGTTGTGGATTATCGTTAATATTATGACGATTTCACTTTGGACGGCAATGTACTTCCAAAACGGCGAAACCAGCTTACCGTTATTAGTGATGTATGTGATGTATCTTTGTAACTCTATTTATGGTTATTACAACTGGATTAAGCTTCACAGAAATCATCAGCAAGAGATTAGATAATTAAGTACAAGCGGTTGTTTTTCAGTAAAGTTTTACGAAAAAACAACCGCTTGTTACATTATTTCTTGCGAATGGTGTTGATGTCTGTAAGCAATTTTTGGATATCCGGATTTGCAAAAATCTGCTCCGTCGTGGCTGATAATTTTCTTCGCCAGTTCGGGTATTCTGTGCTTGTTCCAGGAATGTTCACAGGCTCTAGCATATTCAACCAATCTTCAGGTTGTGTACCAAATAACGCACTGTTGGTGTGTGCTACATAGCGTTGCAATTGGTGGGTGAATTTCACGGTTATGCCCACTTCATTTGGCTCGAGTTCCATTACCTTTTCCACTGCTGTGCGGATATTTAAACGGTCATAAGATCGCTCTTCTTTTAGCTTGCGTAATACCGCTTTACTTGGGTAAGTATCAAATTTTTCGCCTAACTCAAAGTCATAGCCTTTCCAATAGCCTTGAATTGTTGGTAAATCGTGTGTACTAAGCGTTGTCATTGCTTGGTAAGGGTAATCTTCCAGCGACTTATAGCTATTTTCTGCTTTTTCAAAATAGAAAATGTTGTAGGCTAAAATGCCTTTTTCTTCCAGAGATTCTAAAATCCCTTCTGGCACAGTACCAAGAGCTTCAGCAATAATTAAACATTGATGGCGTTGGCTTTCTAACGCCAAAATGGAAAGCAGATCGTCTAACGGATAGCGAATGTAAATCCCTTCTTTAGCTGATTCACCATTTGCTACCCACCACATACGGGCAAAACCAAGAATATGATCGATGCGTAATGCACCACAATGTTTCATATTGGCTCGCACCAACTCAATGAAAGGTTGATAGCCTCGGGTTGCTAAAATATGTGGGTGCATTGGTGAAAGCCCCCAGCCCTGTCCATTTGGGGCAAGCATATCAGGCGGTGCTCCGATAGAAGCCTCTTGCACAAATAATGCTTTATCTGCCCAAGTTTCCGCTCCATTATTAGTTACACCTACCGCTAAATCACGGTAGAAACCAATCGGCATGTTTAATGATTTAGCAAAATGATCACATTCTGAAAGCTGCTGAATAGCAATAAATTGTAACCACATATAAAAACGGATAAGTTGGGCTTGAGTTTGCTGAAATTCTGCAACCTTAGGCGATTGGTAATTTTGATATTCTTCTGTCCAATCCTGCCAACCACCGTGCAGACCAAGTTGCTCAGAAAAGTGTTGGTGTAAAGCATCAAAGGTTGCTTGAATTTTTAACGATTCTCCCGATTGTTCAATAAAATCGTTAAATTCGGCTTGGCTTTCGGTTGAGAATTGCTCAAAGGCAAAATGTAATGCGGTTAATTTCAGTTTGGTTACTGTGCTGTAATCCACGTAATCTCTAGCCCTTAATTCAGCAAGTTGCTGCTGAATATCTGTAGCGTTAAACCATTCTTGGGCTTTTTTCGATTGTTTGAATGCCTCAACTGCATTGATATCAATATAGATAATATTTTGCCACAAGCGAGATGACGGACTGTAAGGGCTTGCCCCTTCAGGGTTGGCTGGAAATAGAGCGTGAATTGGGTTTAGACCGACAAAATCTGCACCATATTCAGCAATCTTTGCAAGAAATTGCTTCAAATCACCAAAATCACCCACGCCCCAGTTTTGTGCTGAGCGTAACGTATAAAGCTGTAAAAATGCACCCCATAATTTTTTCTGTTGTTGTAATAGGGTAGGCTGAAAGGCTTTTTCAGGGGTAACTATTAGAGAACAGTTTTCCTCTGTCTCCTCTGTTTTAAGCAAGAGAGTGTGATAGCCCAAAGGGAGATCTTTTGGCAGGGTTAAAACTGCCTCTTCACTTTTTTCAATTTCGCCTGTTAATTGTTCGCCATTTTCAAGAGTGATTATCCATCGTGCTTTATCGTCATTTGCAAAAAAAAGTGGAATTTCAACCGCTTGTTTCTCTTTAATCACTTTTACAAGCGGTAAGATTTTCGGAGTTTTTTGCAAATCTAAAGGTGCATTTAAAATTTTCTCGATTTTCTCAAATGCACTCGGATTGGCATATTCTTGAATATTCGGATCGTAAAAATAAGGGTTGATTGTAGTTGTCATAATTTCCTTAGTTTTTATTATTTAGCTTATAAAATAAGCAGCAATAATAACTGTAAAAATAAAGGCATACAATATTTGGTATGCCTTTATTAACTATACATTTAAGCTTATTTACCTTCTTCTCTTGCAACAGCTCGATAACCAATATCTTTGCGATAGAATCTGCCTGTCCATTGGATTTGTTCGGCAAGTTTTAAAGCTTTTTGTTGGGCTTCAAACACGCTGTTACCGAGGGCTGTGGCACAAAGCACACGCCCGCCGTTGGTGAGTAATTTACCCTCTTTTTGTTCCACACCGGCAAGGAAAACTTTTTGGTTTGCAGTTGCGGTAGGAATGCCGGTGATTTCATCGCCTTTGCGGTAATCGCCCGGGTAGCCTTCAGCGGCAAGCACGATACCAAGAGCGGCTTGTTCGCACCATTTTGATTTGATTGTATCTAATTTTTCTTCACAGGCTTTTAAGCAGAGTTCGACTAAGTCTGATTCCAAACGCATCATAATCGGTTGAGTTTCAGGATCACCAAAGCGGCAGTTAAATTCAATCACTTTCGGCTGACCGTTTGGCATAATCATTAAGCCTGCGTATAAAAAGCCGGTGTATGGATTATTTTCACTCGCCATTCCACGCACGGTTGGGTAGATAATTTCTTCCATTACACGGTTGTGAATTTCAGCGGTTACAACCGGAGCCGGTGAATAAGCCCCCATTCCGCCGGTGTTTAAACCTTTATCGCCTTCGCCTACACGTTTGTGGTCTTGCGAGGTTGCCATCGGCTCCACATTTTTGCCGTCCACCATCACGATAAAGCTCGCTTCTTCGCCGTCTAAAAATTCTTCGATTACCACACGGCTGCCGGCTTCCCCAAAGGCGTTACCTGAAAGCATATCACGCACAGCATCTTCGGCTTCTTGTAAGGTCATTGCCACAATTACGCCTTTGCCTGCGGCTAAACCGTCCGCTTTAATCACAATCGGAGCACCTTTTTCTTTTAAGTAGGCAAGTGCCGGTTCAACTTCGGTGAAGTTTTGGTATTCAGCAGTCGGAATATTATGGCGAGCCAAGAAATCTTTAGTAAAGGCTTTTGAGCCTTCTAACTGTGCAGCAGCTTGGGTTGGACCAAAAATTTTTAAACCATTGGCACGGAAAGCATCAACCACACCGGCAACGAGCGGAGCTTCAGGACCAACGATAGTTAAGCCAATCTCCTGTTCTTTGGCAAAGGCAACAAGATTAGGTAAATCCGTGCCGGAAATTGCTACATTTTCAATACCGTTTTCGGTTGCAGTTCCTGCATTACCCGGAGCAACAAAAACCTTGTCTGCTAATGGAGATTGGCGGACTTTCCACGCAAGAGCGTGCTCACGCCCACCGTTGCCGATAATTAAAATGTTCATATAATTCCTTGATAAAATAAAAAGCAAACGTTTGCGTATTGTACTTTATTTATTTGTTTGATGACAAGCGGTCGTTTTTACTCAATTTTTTGCAAAAAGATGAATTGTTGCTTGCAAAATAGGCTTTTTTCCGTATAATTCCGCTGTTCAGTCACATCCGTTTTTTAATCCTTGCTTCCACAAGTTGGTGACTGGCTAAAGTTGGAGGCTGCTAACCCGTAAGGATAGTCAATGCGTCACTACGAAATCGTTTTTATGGTTCACCCGGACCAAAGCGAACAAGTACCGGCAATGATTGAGCGTTACACAGCATCTGTTAAAGAAGCTGGCGGTCAAGTTCATCGCTTAGAAGATTGGGGTCGTCGTCAATTAGCATACCCAATCAACAAACTTCACAAAGCACACTATGTGTTAATGAATGTAGAAGCGCCACAAAGCGTAATCGATGAGTTAGAAACTAACTTCCGCTACAACGATGCGGTTCTTCGTAACTTAATCGTTCACACTAAAGCGGCGGTAACAGAAGCGTCTCCAATGTTAAAAGCACGTGAAGAGCGTAAACCTGTTGAAGCAGCAGAAGTTGAAGTAGAAGAAGCAGGCGAATAATTTGTCTGTTGAAAATTGTTTAATTTTAAGTGGCAAAGTTGCCAGCTTAGTTAAACAGAGCCTTAGCCCGCTAGGAGTTCCACATTACAGTTTTTGGTTGGAACATCGTTCAAATCAAATAGAAGTGGATTTAGAACGTCAAGCGTGGTGCAAAATCCAAGTGATTTTGAGCGGCAATCAATTTAGTTATTTAACCCAACAAATTAAGCTCGGTGAGAGCGTGAGAATTAAAGGTTTTATCCATACTCACAAAGACTATAACGGTTTAAACCAATTAGTTTTACACACCGAACAAATTGAATTTATAGATCAGGAGAAGCCAAATGGCACGTTATTTCCGTCGTCGTAAGTTCTGCCGTTTTACAGCGGAAAATGTTGTTGAAATCGATTACAAAGATATCGCTACATTAAAGAACTACATTTCTGAAAGCGGCAAGATTGTTCCTAGCCGTATTACTGGTACTCGTGCGAAGTATCAACGTCAATTAGCTCGTGCTATCAAACGCGCTCGCTACCTTGCGTTACTTCCATATACTGATAACCACCAATAATCAGGAGAGAGTACAATGCAAGTTATTTTATTAGACAAAGTTGCTCACTTAGGTTCTGTGGGCGACCAAGTAACAGTTAAATCTGGTTTTGCTCGTAACTTCTTAATCCCACAAGGTAAAGCAGTTATGGCAACAGCAGCTAACATTGCTCACTTCGAAGCACGCCGTGCAGAATTAGAAGCGAAAGCAGCGGATGCATTAGCAACTGCACAAGCTCGTGCAGCTAAAATTGCTGAAATTGCAGCTGTATCAGTATCTGCAACAGCAGGTGATGATGGTCGTTTATTCGGTTCTGTTTCTGCTAAAGACATCGCTGAAGCATTAACTGCAGCAGGCGTTGAAGTTGCTAAATCTGAAGTTCGTTTAGGCGAAGGTCCACTTCGTACAACAGGCGAACACCAAGTTAAAATTCACTTACACCCTGAAGTGAATGCAACTGTAGCAGTAAACGTTGTTGCTGAATAATCAGTAATAAAGATAAAAATAAACCCAGCGTAGTGCTGGGTTTATTTTTTGAATTAATTTAAGATTTCTGCTTCTTCAGTCATTGTTTTTGTCCAAAGACAATTTCCTTTCGATTTCTTTTCAATCAGCTTTAATAATGCCAAATGCGATTCTTCCTCTTCAGTATTGGCTTTAAGAATAATAGCGTCATCTGCATTTAGTGTAATTGCTGAAAATTCTTCTTCACTATCGACAACAACCGATGTCGTTTCTGCTTCTTCTTCGCCTAGTAATGAAATTTGCCCGCCGGTCATCATCAAGAAAACATCGGCTAGGATCTCTGCATCCAGCAAAGCTCCGTGAAGTACACGCTTGCTGTTATCAATGCCTAAACGGTCGCACAAAGCATCTAAATTATTTCGCTTACCCGGATACATCTTACGTGCCATTTGTAGGCTATCGGTAACTGTACACATTTCAGATGTTTTAGCCGGAGGATTAGGCAGATAAGAAAATTCCTGATCCATAAATGCCACATCGAAGGGTGCATTATGAATAATCAGCTCAGCTCCTTTGATGAAATCTAAAAACTCATCGGCGATGTCAGCAAAAACAGGTTTATCCTGCAAAAATTCATTGGTAATTCCGTGAACTGCAATCGCTTCTTCATCGACTTCACGCGGTGGTTTGATATAAACGTGGTAAGTTCGCCCGGTCAAACGGCGGTTAATTACTTCAACCGCTCCGATTTCGATAATATTATGCCCAATTTGTGGCGGTCCACCTGCCATATTCATTCCTGTGGTTTCAGTATCCAGAACCACTTGGCGAATAATTTTTTCTTCTGTCATATTTTTCCTTTCTATAATTTGATCTTGTAAAATTTTACCAAAATTGAACCGCTTGTAGAGAAATTTTTACTTTGAGTTTTAAAAGTAGATTAAATGCACAAAAACCATACATTGAATGTGGTTAAATTGCTTTCGTTAAAAGATGATTTTTAATATAATATAAAAGCTTTAATTTTAAAGGAGACAAAATATGAAAAATATAATGAAAATTTTTGCAGTTGTATCTGTTGTTGCAACATTATCCGCTTGTACAGGTGTGCGTGGACACGACGGTTCAGGTCCTGTATGTGAAAATGCGACCTTTATGGGCATTTCTATTATTGAAGCGGTTTCTCCGTGTAAAAAATAAATTCTATTTTTATACATAGAGATATGAAAAAGCTCAAATCTGATGGCAGATTTGAGCTTTTTTAGTTTATTACGCTTTATTTCGCAATTCGTTTATATTTCACACGATGCGGCTGAGTAGCGGCTTCACCAAAGGTTTTCTTCTTCCACTCTTCGTAGTCGGAGAAGTTACCTTCGTAGAAGGTTACTTTACCTTCATCGCCGTAATCTAAAATGTGGGTGGCGATACGGTCTAAGAACCAGCGGTCGTGCGAGATAACCATTGCACAGCCAGGGAATTCTAGGATCGCATTTTCCAACGCACGAAGGGTTTCTACATCAAGGTCGTTGGTCGGTTCGTCCAGTAACAGTACGTTACCGCCACGTTGTAGAAGTTTCGCTAAGTGTAAACGACCACGTTCACCGCCCGATAATTCGCCCACACGTTTTTGTTGATCCACACCTTTGAAGTTGAAACGTCCAACGTAAGCACGGCTTGGGATCTCAAAGTTGCCGATGGTTAAAATATCTTGTCCGTTTGATACTTCTTCCCACACGGTTTTCTTATCGTCCATTGCATCACGGAACTGATCCACAGAAGCAAGCACCACAGTTTCACCCATTACAATAGAGCCGCTATCCGGCTGTTCTTGTCCTGAAAGCATACGGAATAAGGTGGATTTACCTGCACCGTTTGCCCCGATAATACCAACAATCGCCCCTTTCGGAATGCTGAATGAGAGATCATCAATTAAAGTACGTTCGCCATAAGATTTGGTTAAATTTTGCACCTCAATCACTTTATCACCTAAACGTGGACCAGGTGGAATAAAGAGTTCGTTGGTTTCGTTACGTTTTTGATATTCGCCGCTGTTAAGTTCGTCAAAGCGAGCCATACGTGCCTTGCTTTTCGCTTGGCGACCTTTTGGATTTTGGCGTACCCACTCCAACTCTTTCTCAATCGATTTTTGACGAGCCGATTCCGCTGCTTGCTCTTGGGCAAGACGTTTTTCTTTCTGCTCCAACCAAGATGAGTAGTTACCTTCCCAAGGAATACCCTCACCACGGTCAAGCTCTAAGATCCAGCCAGCAACGTTATCTAAGAAGTAACGGTCGTGGGTAATCGCGACAACAGTGCCTTCGTAATCGTGTAAGAAACGTTCTAACCATGCCACAGACTCTGCATCCAAGTGGTTGGTCGGTTCGTCTAACAACAACATATCCGGTTTTTCGAGCAACAAGCGACAAAGTGCCACACGGCGGCGTTCGCCCCCTGATAAATGCTCGATTTTGGCGTCCCAATCCGGCAAGCGTAATGCGTCTGCCGCACGTTCTAATTGGTTATCTAAGTTATGACCATCGTGGGCTTGGATAATCGCCTCAAGTTCCGCTTGTTTCGCTGCCAACTTGTCGAAATCGGCATTTTCGTCTGCATACATTGCATAAACTTCATCTAATTGAGTTAATGCATTTTTCACTTCTGAAACGGCTTCTTCAACCGCTTCACGCACGGTTTGTTGCGGATCAAGTTTTGGTTCTTGCGGTAAATAACCGATTTTAATGCCAGGTTGTGGGCGAGCTTCACCTTCAAACTCTTTATCCACACCTGCCATAATGCGTAATAAAGTGGATTTACCCGCACCGTTTAAACCTAAAACCCCGATTTTTGCACCCGGGAAGAAGCTTAAAGAAATATCTTTAAGAATATGACGCTTCGGTGGCACAACTTTGCCGACTCGGTGCATCGTATAAACAAATTGACTTGACATTGTTCGTATTCCTCACAAAAAAATTCGCTTTATTCTACTTGAATTTTAGCTTGAAATATAGGGTGGTTTTTCGCTTAAAAAAGTACCTCTGATTTTTTATTGTGAATGAAGTAAAAACAGGGGATAATATCACGTTTATTTTAATGAGCTACTTTAACAAGCGGTCAGATTTTCTCTGTTTTTTGCAAAATAAAATGCGTTTTTGACCGCTTGTATGTTTAATTTTGTGGATGTTATGGTCGATTATATTCTGTTAGTCATCAGCACCGCCCTAATCAACAACTTTGTTCTAGTGAAATTCCTAGGGCTTTGTCCGTTTATGGGGGTGTCGAAAAAGGTAGAAACCGCAATCGGAATGGGGCTTGCCACCACTTTCGTTTTGACGGTTGCCTCGCTCTCTGCCTATTTGGTGGAAACTTACCTGCTTGAGCCGCTCAATGCCGAGTTTTTAAGAACCTTGGTGTTTATTTTGGTGATTGCGGTGATTGTTCAGCTAACGGAGATGATTGTTCATAAAACCAGCCCGACTCTTTATCGCTTATTAGGCATCTACTTACCGCTGATTACTACTAACTGTTCGGTGCTTGGGGTGGCGTTATTAAACGTGAATTTATCTAATAACCTAGTGGAATCCGTACTTTATGGTTTCGGTGCCGCAGCTGGGTTCTCGCTTGTTTTGGTATTATTTGCCGCTCTGCGTGAACGTTTAGCCGCTGCTGATGTGCCTCGTCCATTCCAAGGAGCATCTATCGCCTTAATTACCGCAGGCTTGATGTCGCTTGCCTTTATGGGCTTTACAGGATTGGTGAAACTCTAATGCTTGATTTACCAATTATTGCTTATATTCTTATCGCTATCGCTTTTATCGCACTGATTTTCGGGGCGATTTTGGGCTATTCCTCAATTAAGCTAAAAGTTGAAGCCGATCCGATTGTTGAACAAATTGATGCTTTATTACCGCAGAGCCAATGCGGGCAATGCGGTTATCCGGGTTGTAAACCTTACGCAGAAGCGATTGCTAATGGTGATGTCATTACAAAATGTGTACCGGGTGGACGACCTTTGGTGGTTAATCTTGCCGAGCTATTAGGGGTTGAAGTACCGCCAATGGAGGGAATGGAAGAGCCCGAAGTCAAAGTAGCTTTTGTGATTGAAGATCTTTGCATTGGTTGTACTAAATGTATTCAGGCTTGTCCTGTTGATGCCATTATCGGTACGAACAAAGCAATGCACACGATCATTCCTGATCTCTGTACAGGTTGCGAGCTTTGTGTTGCCCCTTGCCCAACTAACTGTATTGAAATGATCCCGGTTAAACAAACCACGAACTCGTGGAATTGGAAATTTGACCAAAATTTAATTATTCCTGTGGTAAATACAACAGAATTACAGAAAAAATTGGTAACAGGCGGAGGGAAGAATGAGCAATCCTAACTTAGTGATTGAGCGTATCCGCCAAAACAAAGAAACCGGCAAGTTATGGGATTTCCCGGGTGGTATTCACCCGATGGAAAATAAAGATCAATCTAATAGTAAGCCGATTCGAACCCTCAATTTACCTCGCTTTTTCTATGTGCCGCTGGTTCAGCATTCCGGTTGGGCGGGAGAGCTATTAGTAAAAGTGGGCGATTTGGTGCTAAAAGGGCAACCGCTCACTAAAGGTGATAACTACCGTCAGCTTCCGGTACATAGCCCAACATCAGGACGAGTGATTGGCATTGAGCCTTATGTTTCCACCCACGCTTCGGGCTTACCTGAAATGACGATTATCATCGAAACCGATGGCAAAGATGAGTGGGTAGAACGCCAGCCGATAGAGGATTTCCTAAGTCTTACAAGCGATCAAATTATCCAAAAAGTTTACCAATATGGTATTGCCGGTTTAGGCGGTGCGGTATTCCCAACTGCAACAAAATTAAGCCTTGCGGATAAACGCTGTAAATTGCTTGTGATTAACGGGGCAGAATGTGAACCTTACATCACTTGTGATGACCGCTTAATGCAAGATTGTACGCAGGATCTGATTGAGGGAATTCGGATCTTGCGTTATGTGCTTCGCCCCGAAGAAGTGGTAATTGCGATTGAGGATAACAAACCGCACGCCATTAAAGCACTAGAAGAAGCCTTGAAAGGTTCAAATGATATGTTTGTGCGAGCCATTCCGACTAAATATCCGTCCGGGGCATCTGATCAGTTAATCCAAGTATTGACCGGGCTTGAAATTCCGGCAGGACAACGCACGATTCAAATGGGTATTGTAATGCACAATGTCGGCACAGCGTATGCCGTTAAACGTGCGATTATTGATGACGAGCCGTTAATTGAGCGAGTGGTTACTCTGACTGGCGACAAAATCCGCAACAAAGGCAATGTGTGGGCAAGGCTCGGTACACCAATTCAGCATTTGTTAGAACAAGTGGACTACCAAGCTGACAAGCGTTTTCCTGTGTTTATGGGCGGACCAATGATGGGCTTTATTTTGCCTTCATTGCAAGCTCCTGTAACCAAAACCGTAAACTGCTTGATTGCCCCGGATCATTTTGAATACGCACCACCGGAACCTGAACGTAGTTGCATTCGCTGCTCAAGCTGCTCTGATGCTTGCCCTGTGGGGTTATTACCACAGCAGCTTTATTGGTTTGCCAGAGCGGAAGATCACGACAAATCTAAAGAGTACAATTTGGATGCTTGTATTGAGTGTGGCGTTTGTGCCTATGTTTGCCCAAGCTATATTCCACTTATTCAGTATTTCCGCCAAGAAAAAGCGAAAATCAATGAAATTGAAGAAAAAGCTCGCAAGGCAGAAGAAGCTAAAATCCGTTTTGAAGCACGAGAAGCCCGTTTACAAAAAGAACGAGATGCAAGAACGGCTCGAATTACCCAAGCGGCTGAAAAACGTCGTGAAGAAGTGGCAAATGCGGGTGGTGTTGATCCTGTAAAAGCCGCTCTTGAACGTTTGAAAGCGAAGAAAGCAGCTGAAACAGCCCAAGAAACGCCAACAGAAGTACAAGCAAAACCTAACGGCGAGCCTGATAACAGCGATTTAATGGCACAACGTAAAGCCAGACGTTTAGCTAAACAGGCAGAGCAAGCGGTCGAAAAAGCAGAAAATATTGCAAACACTGAAACTGAAGCCACAGATAATGCTGAAACTGACCCTCGCAAAGCTGCAGTTGCCGCAGCACTTGCTCGAGCCAAAGCGAAAAAAGAGGCTCAGAAAGATCCTGTAGTGGAGAACAGTAATTCGCCCGAAACAACAAACAATGTGGAAACCGATCCACGCAAAGCAGCAGTTGCTGCCGCCCTTGCCAGAGCCAAAGCGAAAAAAGAAGCTCAACAAGCGGTTGAAAAAGCAGAAAATATTGCAACTGTAGGGGAGAATTACAGTTCGCCTGAACCTACAGAAAATGTGGAAACCGATCCACGCAAAGCGGCGGTTGCTGCCGCCCTTGCCAGAGCCAAAGCGAAAAAAGAAGCTCAACAAGCGGTTGAAAAAGCAGAAAATATTACAACTGTAGGGGCGAATAGCAATTCGCCCAAAACGGAAAGCGAAGATCCACGCAAAGCCGCTGTAGCTGCTGCCATTGCTCGAGCCAAAGCTCGTAAGCAAGCTGAACAGGAGCAAAAAGATGTTTAGTGAGCTAATTCCACCACTGCCTTGGTCGTTCCTGTTTATTCAGGATTTAATCGGTACAATCGTGTTTGCCATTTCAGGGGCAATTGCGGCTCGCCAGCACAAAATGGATATTTTCGGAATGTTTATTTTAGCGTTTGTAACAGGCGTAGGTGGTGGCACATTGAGGGATATGATGATTGGCTCAACTCCGGTATTTTGGATGAAGCAGCCGATTTATGTGCTGATGATTAGCTTGGCAGTAGTAATTACGGCGATTTTCCGCAATCAAATTTCCCGCAAAAGTTGGCAAACAGGCTTGTTGGTATTCGATGCGATTGGGCTTGGTGTATTTACGGTGATTGGGGTACAAAAAGGCTTAGATTTTGGGCTTCACCCATTAATTTGTGTGGCACTGGGCGGTGTTACCGGTTGTTTCGGTGGTGTGATTCGAGATATTTTACGCAATGAAGTGCCGATTGTGCTACAAAAAGAAGTTTATGTAACGGCAAGCTTGATTGGTGGTGTGATTTTTGTGATGGCAAATTCATTTGGGCTAGAAAGTGATTGGGTTTATCTCGCCACTGTTTTCACCGTTATTATTATCCGCTTATTAGCAATTCGGTTTAATTTGAATTTGCCAAAGGTTTAATTAGATCTTTTCTTATTTTTTATAAAAAGGCTTATATTAATGTTCAAAATTGTAAGTTCCCCACATACCCATTCAAGCAATCTTACAGCAAATTTTATGCTGTGGGTTATTGCGATGATGTTGCCCGCACTTGGGGTTCAACTTTACTATTTCGGTTTCGGGGTGCTAATCCAAATTGTGATTGCGATTGCGTTGGCAATTATCATTGAAGTGGGAATTGCAAAATTACGCAAAAAAACGACCGCTTTCTATTTGGCGGATATGTCGGGCATTTTAACCGCATTGATTTTAGCAATGTCGATCCCACCTTATGCTCCTTATTGGATCATCATCATTGGTATTATTGCCGCTCTTTTATTAGCAAAACATAGCTATGGCGGCTTAGGGCAGAATCTGTTTAATCCTGCAATGATTGGTTATGCCTTATTATTGGTTTCTTTCCCTGTACAGATGACTTCTTGGATTGTGCCGATTGATTTGTTAAATGAGCCACCTACATTTAGTGATGCAATTTCATTAATTTTCAGTGGAGTAACCAGCGATGGTTTTAGCCTTCACCAATTAGTGAGTAGCGTTGATGGCATCGCACAAGCCACACCGTTAGACAGTATGAAAAGCAGTTTAGCCAAATCCGGTTTCGCTGCTGTAATGAATACGCCGATTTTTAACGGATTATTTGCAACAGGCTGGCTACAACTGAATATTGCCTTTTTATTAGGTGGACTTGTGCTGATTTATAAGCGAATTATCCATTGGCAAATTCCTGTTTCAATGCTTGCTGCCTTTATCGTTTTAAGTGGTATAACTGAGTTGGTAACAGATCAAGCATATCTTCATTTTGTCAGCCATTTATTCAGTGGTGCGATGATGTTTGGGGCGTTTTTTATTGCTACTGATCCTGTCAGTGCTTCTATTACCCCAAGAGGAAAACTGATTTTCGGGGCGTTGGTCGGCGTTTTGCTTTATGTGATCCGCTATTACGGCAATTATCCTGATGCAATTGCGTTTTCCGTATTATTGGCAAATATCTGCGTACCGTTAATCGACCACTACACACAACCAAGACTTTACGGTACGAAATTGGATAGAAAATAATGAATACCTCAAAAATCACGTTAAAATATGCCTTAATTTTAGGCTTGATTGCGTTGTTAAGTACCGCAGTTTCCACCGGTGTGTATCTGCTTACTAAAGGCAGAATTGACGATGTAACGGCAATGCAGCAACGTAAATTATTAGAAGAAGTTGTGCCGAGAAGCCTTTTTGACAATGATGTATTAGGCAGTTGTAAACTGCTTCAGCTTGAAAATGCTCCTTATCTGAACCGCATTTATATTGCAAAAAAATCGGAAAAAACGACCGCTTACTTAATTCAAAGTACAGCTCCGGACGGTTATTCAGGCAATATCGTATTATTAATGGGAATAGAGCCAAATGGTAATCTGTTAGGTGTACGCACGCTAGAACATAAAGAAACGCCGGGCTTGGGTGATAAAATTGAAACTCGTGTGTCAGACTGGATTTTATCTTTCACTAATAAACATTTTAGCTTAGAAAATGAAGCCGAATGGAATGTGAAAAAAGATGGCGGACAATTTGACCAATTCACTGGTGCGACCATTACGCCTCGTGCAGTAGTGAATAATATCCGCCAAAGTGCAAAATGGGCTCTCACAGAGCTTGCACAAAATCCGCAAATGATCGACCAATTTAAAGATTGTAAATAGGGTATAAAATGGAAAGAGAAAACCAAATCCCTGTAACCAATATTGAGATAGAGCCCAAACAGGTGGCTGTTTGGCGAGATCTGTTTACCGATGGTGTATGGAAAAATAACGGTGCGTTAGTTCAATTATTGGGGCTTTGCCCGTTGCTGGCGGTTTCAAACAGCGTAACCAATGCGTTAGGTTTAGGCTTAGCGACAATGTTTGTGCTGATTTTTACCAATGTAACCGTCTCGCTTTTCCGTAAAATTACGCCGCACGATATCCGCATTCCGGTTTATGTGATGATTATCGCAACCGTTGTAACGGCAGTACAGCTTCTAATGAATGCCTTTGCATTCCCTGTGTATCAATCGCTAGGTATTTTTATTCCGTTGATTGTTACCAACTGTATTGTTATCGGGCGAGCAGAAGCCTATGCTTCGAAAAATGAAGTAAAATTCTCCGCCTTTGATGGTTTTTCAATGGGGTTAGGTATGACCTTAAGCCTTGTGGTGCTGGGGGCATTGCGTGAGATTATCGGTAATGGAACGCTTTTCTACGGTTTAGATTTATTACTCGGCAACTGGGCAAAAGCACTCTATATTGATGTATTACATATTGATTCAGGATTGTTACTTGCGATTTTACCGCCGGGAGCCTTTATTGGGCTTGGGGTGATATTGGCGGTGAAGAATATTATTGATAAGAAGTGATTGTATTACTTTCTTTGACAGTAACATTATGGAGATCTAAGACCCCTCTTTGCTAAAGAGGGGAATTTATCTAGCGTTATTCATCTCTGTTGATAAAGAAAGTAGCAATAATATTGAGGAATACAGAATGACAAGAATTACCGCTCAAGACGGTTACACTCACAAATTCCTATGGTCTTTTCTCCACCCAAAGTATTGGGGGGTGTGGTTAGGCGTATTGGGACTTGTGATTTTGGCGTATGTGCCGGCAGGAATAAGAGATAAATTTTCTGCTTTTGTGGGAAGAACTGCCTATAAATATCTCAAAAAGAAAAATAAAAAAGGCTATCATCGGGCAAAAGTAAACTTACGCTATTGCTTTCCGCAGTGGAGTGAGCAAAAACGGGAAGATGTAGTTGAAAAAATGTTTATCACAGTGGCTCAAACAATGTTAGCGATTGGTGAAACGGCTATTCGCCCTGTTGCTTATTTGCAAAAACGTTGTGAATTTACAGGCTTTGAACACGTAGTAAAAGCCAAAGAGAGCGGTAAAAACGTGATAATGCTTGTGCCACATACTTGGTCTATTGATATGGCGGGCGTGGCAATGTTCTCGTTAGGTTATCCGATGACCTCAATGTACAATCCACACCGCAATGCGTTAGTCGATTGGCTATGGAACATTACCCGAGAGCGTTTAGGTGGAAGAATGCATACTCGGCAAAATGGTATTAAAGCCTTTTTAGCGGATGTACGCAAAGGCGATGTCGGTTATTTCCTTCCGGATGAAGATTTTGGTGAAGAATTAAGTGTGTACGCAGATTTCTTCGCAACTGAAAAAGCCACTCTTCCCGGTTTAAATAAAATGGCGAGAGTAGCTAACGCGGAAGTGATTCCAATGTTCTCAATCTATAATGCCGAAAAAGCAAAATATGAAATGGAAATTTTACCACCACTTGAATTTTCAGGCGATCCTGTTCAATCTGCCCGAGAAATGAACCGAGTGATTGAATATTTTGTAGAGAAGAACCCGGAGCAATATGTTTGGATTTTACGTTTGCTCAAAACCAGACGAAATGGGGAAGATATTTATAGATAATGTAAAGGCGGAAATTTATCCGCCTTTGTTCTATTTAAGAAATTATTTAATTTACACCTTGTTGCTTATTAGATAAAATCATCATAAATGATTATTTTTGAGGTTGCTATGGTAGAAATGAATGAGGAAGTAAAGCCTAATTTTACAGTACATATTTTAGCTCAAACGAAAAAAGCAATCTCTAAAATGCCTTTATCATTACAAGAGAAAATCTATTTTGATTTAGATGATCTTGCAGTTTATGGCAATGACTTGCAAGAGCCTAAAGTACGGGATTTAGGTGATAGTCTTAAGGAGTTAAGAACTTCTGCTAAAGATGGTATTGCTCGCAGTTTCTTCTTTTTTCATATTGGTAAGCAGATTTATGTAATTCACGCTATACAAAAGAAAACGCAGAAGACTCCAAAACAAGATTTACATCTAGCCAAAGAAAGAATGCGGCAAGTTAAATTACAGCTTGCTCAGCAAAATAAGGAGTAACTAATGGAAAATGAAAAATTAGAGTTTGTGTCTTTAGATGAATTTAAACAGGAGTTACTGGAGCAAGATCCAAGTTTTATAGAGCGTTTAAAAGTGCATAAATTGCAACAAGCGATGATTCAACAACTAAAACAAGATCGTATTTCTCAAAAACTTTCTCAACAAGAGATTGCACAACGAACAGGTATTAAAACCCAAAATATCAGTCGTCTTGAAAGAGGTTTGGTTATTCCGAAAGCAGATACTCTAATAAAGTATGCTCAAGCTCTAGGTGGGTCATTCCAATATATTCCAAGCCGTAGCTAGTGAAATGCCCTCCAGTTGAGGGCATTTTTTAATATATCTTAGATTATTTCTTTGGAGTTTGTGCCAAAATCTGTGTTAATAACTTCCAATACGTTTCCACCGCCGGAATATGCACTTTTTCATCTGGTGAGTGGGCGTTGAGAATAGTTGGTCCAATCGACACAAAATCCATATTAGGATAGATTTTATTGATTAAACCGCATTCTAAACCTGCGTGAATAACTTTAATTTGAGATTCATAACCTAAAATATCATCATAAATCGCTTTGGTTAATGGGGTGATTTTTGAATCTGGATTTGGTTCCCAGCCCGGATAATTGCCGGAAAAATCAACCTCCGCTCCCACAAGGGTAGCTAATGAGCGAATTTTACTGCGAATATCGGCTTTGCCACCTTCAATTAAAGAGCGAGCAAGAATAGTCGCTTTTACATCGCTCTCTTTGGTACTCAGCACGCCAATGCTTAATGAAGTTTCCACCACATTTTCCACAACATCGCTATTACGCACCACACCATTTGGCAGAGCGTTAATGAAGTGAATTACACGTGCGGTACTTGCCGGGTCGAATGCTTGTTCAGGCACGTCAGCTTCTTCAATGAAAAATTGGAAGTTTGGCTCTGCAATTCTGAGCTCTGTTTTTAATTGCTCGGCAGTTTGGGTTAAACAAGCGGTCAATTTTTCCTTATTTTCTGCAGAAACAATCAGTGTTGCGTGAGCTTCACGTGGAATAGCGTTACGCACAGAACCACCTTGAACAGCGGAAATTTGAAATTCCACTTCGTTGTAAGCTTCTTCCAATATACGAGCAAAAACTTTAATCGCATTTGCTCGAGTTGTGTGGATATCACAACCTGAATGCCCGCCTTGTAAGCCTTTAAGCGTAAAGGTAAGAGTCGCATCTTGCTGATGTGGCACTAAAAAAACGGGAAGCGTTATATTCACATTTTCGCCACCGGCACAGCCGATATAAATTTCACCATTTTCTTCGGTATCGGTATTAATCATAATATCGGCAGTCAGCCAGTTCGGGCGTAAACCAATCGCCCCTTCCATTCCCGCTTCTTCCGTCATTGTGAGCAGCACTTCAATGGTTGGGTGGGCTAAATCATCACTATCTAACACCGCTAAGCACGAAGCTAAACCGATGCCGTTATCAGCCCCAAGTGTTGTACCTTTCGCTTTCACCCATTCACCGTCAATATAAGGCTGGATTGGGTCTTTTTTGAAATCGTGAACTGTGCCGGCATTGGCTTGTGGCACCATATCTAAATGAGCTTGTAGGGCAATGACGGCACGATCTTCCATTCCTGCCGTTGCAGGCTTACGGATTAACACGTTACCCGCTTCATCACGCTCTACAAAGAAATTTTTCGATTTTGCCCAATTTACAATAAATTCAGCCAATTCCTCTTCGTGATAAGAGGGGTGGGGAATAGCACACACTTTATCAAACCATTGCCAGAGCAGTTGAGGGGCGAGAGTTGAAATTTCAGACATAATGAGCTCCTTTTGTAAAAAATTGAGAAAAAATCACCGCTTGTATTTAAGCTGGATAGCTATCTCTACCATTGTAGAATAATTTGAGATGAATTTAATAAAAAAATCTTAAAAAAGTGAAAAAAGTACTTGATGACGAGTTGTTTTTTTTTTGTACAATCTGCGTGTGTTTTAAACACAAAAATCATCTTTTATCTTACAAAAGGAACATTCTATGTCTATCAAAAAAGTAACATTGGCAAGTTTGATTTTATTGAGTTTAACGGCTTGTAGTAGTGGCGGCTCCGGTGGCAACTCTAACAATGCAACAAAACCGAATGCTAAACCGCAAACCACTCAACAACAAACCGATAAAGCCGTAGCTGAGAAGGCAGCGAAGGACAAGGCTGCTAAAGAAAAAGCAGCGAAAGAGAAAGCAGAAGCAGAGCGTTTAGCGGCAGAAAAAGCGGCGAAAGAGAAAGCGGAAGCGGAACGTCTAGCAGCCGAAAAAGCAGCAAAAGAAAAAGCGGAAGCAGAGCGTTTAGCGGCAGAAAAAGCAGCGAAAGAGAAAGCCGAAGCAGAGCGTTTAGAAGCCGAAAAAGCAGCAATAGAAAAAGCGGCGAAAGAGGAAGCGGAACGTTTAGCAGCAGAAAAAGAAGCGAAAGAGAAAACGGAAATTGAGCGATTAAAAGCACTTGCAATTAAGGCTGGATATTCTGATTCAGAAGCAGAGAGTTTTGCTAAGGATAATTTAAATGGGGAGCCAAATAATTACTTATCAAGTTTAGGTTGGGAAAAATATAACAAAGTACACAAAGCTGCATTAAAAGCAGGCTTATCAGAGGAGCAAGCACAACAATTAGCTTCAGAATATAGTGCAGTAGATGCAGATATTACTAATGCAGATAAAGATATTTCAAGTCTGGTAACAGAAAAAGTAGCGAAAGAGAAAGCAGAAGCGGAACGTTTAGCAGTAGCAGCAGAAAAAGCAGCGAAAGAGAAAGCAGAAGCAGAGCGTTTAGCGGCAGAAAAAGCAGCGAAAGAGAAAGCGGAAGCAGAGCGTTTAGCGGCAGAAAAAGCGGCGAAAGAGAAAGCAGAAGCAGAACGTTTAGCAGCGGAAAAAGTTCGCTTTGATCAATTAGTTGAAATGGCAAAATCAGAAGGATTACCAGATTCAAAAGCTCAGATTTTTGCAAAAAATAATATAGAAAGTACTAGTGATATTGCAAAAGCAAATCTTGATGTAATGGTTATTGATAATGCTAAAGGTATTACTAGTGCAAATTGGCAGAATGGTTTGACAGAGTACAATAAATCATTCTCTCCAATTAATAGTTCTAGTACAAGCTGTAGTAATGGTGGATGCACAACTTACACCGAAAATACTGTAAATACATCGGGTTCATTACTTTATAACCAAAAATATTCTGTGGTGGTTGGAAATTATTCCTCTAAAACAGGTACTATTAACGGTGGATTTGTATCTGAGAATTCTTTTAATCCTCGTGCTAAAGGTTTGAAAACTAAAGTAGATGCTATCCCTACTGAGGGTAAGGCAACTTATTTAGGGCACGCCTTTGATGCCTACCATACTGGTAGTGAAGGGCAAGGAAAACTTAGCTATAATGTCGATTTTGGTAAACGTATAGGGTCAGGTAAAGTAGATAGCTTAAGACACGAACCAAATGTTGTATTAGCAGAAGGAAAAATTTCTAAGGGTGGAATTAGTGGAAAAGCTTCCTCAAGCTTTGATTCAGATGGTTCTTATCGAATTGAATTCTTTGGACCAAATGCAGAAGAAATTGGTGGTAAAATGACATTAGGTAAAGATAATTACGGTCTTGCCGGCACTCGTGGCGATATCCAATAATAACCTTTTCTAATATCCAATGCCGTTTAACAACAAATTAAACGGCATTTATATTAACCGTATCTACCCATTTTCTTTATCTTTATGAAAAAATATACCCTGTTATTTCCACTTTTCAGCCCTTTTGCTTTGGCAGAAACGGTAATTGAGCACAACACCGACCCGATTTCGTTTGAACGTCATTCACAAGCGGTGAAATTTGAACAAAAATTTGCAAAAAAGCCACAAAAAACGACCGCTTACCAACCTGAATATGCATTCAATCAGACTGTTGAACAGCAAATTAATCAAGCAATTTTGAGCCAAGATTGGGAAAATTTAGCACCGCTTTTAAGCCGCTATCAGCAAATGCTCAATGTTGATCCTTTACTTTGGCATTACGCCAAAGCGGCACTTGCCTATGCGAAAAAAGATCATCATTCAGCCATTTTTCACTACCGCCAATTACTCGCCAGAAATCCCAATTTGGTTTATCCACGTTTTGATTTAGCCTTAGTTTTGGCAGAAGATCAGCAATTTAGTGAGGCGGAGCGTGAATTTAGCCATATTCAAGCCAATTTACCGCCCGATTTAGGCAAAATTGCGGCGAATACTCAAATGCAAATTGCAGAAAATGAGCGTTGGCAGCCTGATTTTTATCTGCAATATACCCAAACCAATAATGTGAATAATGCGTCATCTTCGCCGATTGTGAACGTAAATGGGCGGATTTTCCGCAAAAATGAAGAAAATTTACCACAATCAGCCAAAGGCATTCGCTATGGCTTCGGGTTAAACAAATTGCAGAATTTGCGTGGTAATCATTTTGTAGGATTAGGGCTAAATTATAGTGGTATTTATTATTGGGATAATCAAGATTACCGTGAGCAATCTCTTTCTATCTCGCCAAATTATAGTTACCGTACGGCTCGTTATCGTTTGAGCTTTTCGCCGTTTATTGAGCAGAATTGGTTGGGAAGTAGCCGTTATAATTACCAATTTGGAGCAACGGTAAGTGGTTTGCGTTATCTCAATTCGCAATGGTTGGTGTCGGGGAGTTTTACGCATTTACAAAAACGCTATTTTGATGAGCTAACCGCAAGTCGTTATAACAGTTATCAGCACCAAATCAGTGGTGGATTGCAGTGGCAAGCGGTCAAAAACTGGCGATTTTTTGCAAATTTAGACGGCAGTCGTGAAATCGCTCGTGAGAAAGCTCAAACGTCAAATAAGTGGTTAGCAAGAGTTGGGGCGGTTTATCAGGGCGAAAAATGGGCAACTCAGGCAAGTTTAGGCTTTGGAAAACGCTATTTTGCCGATAAGCACTATTTATTTGGCTATAAACGGCAAGATAAGGAATATCAAGTTAATCTTGCGGTTTGGAATCGTACTTGGCATTGGCAAGGCATTGTGCCGAAGTTGAATTTCCGTTATCAAAAAATGGATAGTAATATTGCCGATTTTTACTCTCGACAAAATAAAGAACTGTTTTTTACGTTAGAGAAGCTATTTTAGTGCTGATTTTTTGCACTACGCATACGGTTGCGTAATAAGTTGTATAAAAAAATGAATGAAATGATGGCGAAAAAACCATTTTCAGGTTATTCTAGTGCAATTTTTTATATCGGGGTGAGCCCCAATTTTATATTAGGTTGTTTCTATGAGCGAAAAATACACAAACGAAAAATATGTGGTAACGTGGGATATGTTCCATATGCACGCCCGTAAGTTGGCAGAAAATTTATTACCCGCTTCTCAGTGGAAAGGGATTATTGCAGTGAGCCGTGGCGGTTTATTCCCTGCAGCTGTTTTAGCACGTGAGTTGGGTATTCGCCACGTAGAAACAGTGTGTATCGCAAGCTACGATCACGATAATCAAGGTGAATTAAAAGTATTACACGCAGCTGAAACTGACGGCGAAGGTTTTATTGTAGTAGATGATTTGGTGGATACCGGCAATACCGCAAAAGAAATTCGCAGAATGTACCCGAAAGCACGTTTTGTAACCGTATTTGCTAAACCACAAGGTGCTCCATTAGTTGATGATTATATCATCGACATTCCACAAGAAACCTGGATTGAGCAGCCTTGGGATTTAGGTATTACCTTTGTTCCGCCTTTGGCTCGTAAGTAATTTTGTGTAATGGACAATGAAAATTGTCCATTATTTTTATCTGTTTTAAATTGATTAAGAAAATGAGTTTAGGTCATCTTTATATTATTTCAGCACCCAGTGGTGCAGGTAAATCGTCGTTAATTAACGCATTATTAGCTGATTTGCCACGTTCTGAAGTCCAACTTTCTGTTTCTCACACAACCCGTAATCCACGTCCCGCTGAACAAGATGGCGTGCATTATTACTTTACCAACCACGAAGAATTTAAGCGTTTAATTGAGCAAGAGCATTTTTTGGAATGGGCGGAAGTGTTCGGTAATTACTATGGCACATCGCTACCAATGATTGAACGTAGCCTTGAGCAAGGGATTGATGTGTTCCTTGATATTGACTGGCAAGGGGCAAGACAAATTCGGGAAAAAGTGGCAAATGTGAAAACGATCTTTATTCTACCACCTTCAAAAGCTGAACTCGAAAAACGCTTAATCGGGCGAGGGCAAGACTCAGCAGAAACCATTGCAAAACGTATGGCAGAAGCCGTTTCTGAAATGAGCCATTATGATGAGTTTGATTACGTGATTATTAATGATAACTTTGAACAAGCTCTTTCTGAGCTAAAAGCAATTCTAGTGGCAGAGCGTGTCAGTTTAAATAGTCAGAAAATTCGTCATACCAATCTGATTAGTGAACTATTACATAACTAAATGAACAAGCGTTCATTTTAGCTGGAAAGAAACGTAGTTTTTGGGTAGAATACGCCGGTTTTCTACCCAAATTTTTTTACAAAATTATTTTATCCCAAATAAGGACATAGAATGAAACTCTCAAAATTAGCCTTTTCTGTGGTGTTAGCCTTAACGGTAACGGCTTGTACCACCGGAAATATGAGCAATGATGGTTCTTTGCAAAAAGCACAAGAAACTTATCAAAGTTATGATGAAATCACTAAGCAATATCAAATTAATGAGCAATGGTGGCAAGGTTATAGTGATGCGGAATTAAACCGTGTTGTTGATTTAGCCGTTAAAAACAATCTTGATTTAGCAAAAAGTGGGATTGCAGTAAATAAAGCTCTTTATAATGCGAACTTAGTGGGGGCAAATCTAGTTCCAACCTTTAGTGGTTCAGGTTCTGCTTCAGCCGCAAAAGGATTGGGTTCGGCTTCTTCTAATAATATTTCAACCGGTGTTTCAACTACAGCGGCTCAAGCAGCATTCAATTTAAGTTATACCATTGATTTATGGCAGCGTTTAGCTGACACCGCGAGTGCGGCAGAATGGGTTCATAAAGCGACAGTTGAAGATTTAAAAGCAACTCGCTTATCTATTATTAACTCTGTAGTAACTACTTATTATCAATTAGCTTATTACCGTGATGCTATTCGTATTACCGAAGAAAGCATTAAAAACTATGAGCAAATCAGCCGTATTTTAACGAATAAGATGAATGCAGGTGCAATTGACCGTTTAGCGGTAGATCAAGCACAGCAAGCAGTTTTAACTGCTCGCAACAAGGTGATTGAATTACGCACAATGCAAAAAACGGCTGAGCAGACGTTACGTAATTTGCTAAATGTTCACCCAAATACACCGCTTAATATCCGCTATCCAAATATTATGAACGTGAAATTGCAAGGTGTGGATTTAAATGTGCCGGTTTCAGCGATTGCAAATCGCCCTGATGTAGTGGGTTCATTACAACGTTTACAAAGTGCCTTTAAATCTTTAACGGCGACAGAGAAAAGTTGGTTCCCAACTTTAACTATTGGCGGTTCTATTACAGGTAATGCTACAAATGTGGGGAATATTGCAGATAACCCGGTTGGTAATGCGTTAATTAAACTGGATTTACCATTCTTAGATTGGAATCGTGTAAAAAATAATGTAAAAATCTCAGAAGCGGATTATGTAACGGCTCGTTTAAATTATGAGCAAAAAATTACTTCGGCGTTAAATGAAATTGACCGTTATTATTATGGCTATACGCAATCAAGAAGCTCGTTAAAAGTGCTACAAGATGCATATAATCAAGATAAACGCATCAGTACATACTACAAAAATCGTTATGAACAAGGTGTTTCAGAATTCCGTGAATGGATAGCAGCAATGAACACCGAGCGTAATTCCCAACTTGCCATTTTAAATGCCAAGTACACCATCTTAGCGAATGAAAATGCGGTGTACCAAGCAATGGCAGGTAAATATAGAAGATAAGCAAGTACAGTAGAACTAAAAAAGAGTTAATATGCCAATATTAACTCTTTTTTATTTTGAATAAATAAAGCTGTGAATTATAAACCCAACACTTTTCGTCCATTAATACTGGCGATATTTGCCATCTCTTCTAAGTTTGTGAAACGGCAACCTGCAGAAAGTAGGCTTAACTCTTGCCACATATCGCCTTCACACAGTGGCACCATATAGTCGCAGATGTTATCTGTCCCCACCGCCACTGTGATGCCTTCAGGAATTAATTCATCCGCAGGCGTTAAAGCGTTGTGGAACGGCTGGAGGTCTTCTTTACGACCACTATCAATCCACGCCATCGGGCAGGCAATCACCATCATTTGGCTATCACGCATTTTTTGATACAACATTTTACGATAATCTTTTGGGTGAGCCCCAATTGAGATACCGTGAATAGCGACAACTCGTCCTTGCATTCCGTGTTCTACTGATTTATCGCACAGTTGCTCGGTTTCTTTTTCTTTTGGTGAGTTAAATTGATCGACGTGAACGTGCAACATTTTACCTTGTGATTTGGCAGTTTCCATTAAAATATCCATTGCTTCCAAGCCTTTGCCATAATCTAATTCATCACGGTAAGGCAAGCCACCGATGATATCCACCATTTCAGAGCCAATATCAAACCACTTTTTCGCCGTTGGCTCAATCACTCCTTTTAAGGTTTGGTTAGCAAATTTTAAGATAATATCGTTTTTATACACTTCACGGGCTTTGTGAGCGGCAATAATGGCTCTGTCTTCACATACCTGATCGATATCTACAAAAGTACCGAATGCAGTAACCCCTTGTGAAATCATCAATTCAATCGCTTGAGAGAAGCGACGGTAGTAATCTTCTACGCTTGAATTACGTTTTACTTCATCTACCAAGTCCCATTTTTGTTGTAGATTCGCATTTTGATAAACAGTGATTTTCTCGGGTGTCATTGTAAATGCACGATCTGCGTGAGCGTGAGCATTTACCCAGCCGCCTTTTTTAATGATTTCATCACGAATATGACCTTTTAGGGTACGAATCAATTGGCTCATCTATGCTATTCCTTTCAATATTGTCAATGTAGATTAAGTATCATAAAAAAATCGCCTTTAAGAGCGATTTTTAATGTTTAGAAATGAATAAAAAAACAGCCACGCCTCGTGAAACGATGCGTAGCTGCGTAGAATTTGGAGTCATTATTAAAGTAGGATAATTCATTTCTAGTTCCTTGTTTGAACTAGGTGGGTAGTATAATGATTTTTTTGCTAAATAGCAAACGTTTGCGAATATTGAAATTCAGCAACAAACTTTTTACAATAAAGCGTTCTCATTGGGGTGCAACAAGCGGTTTAATTTGCTTAAAAATTTGCAAATTTTCTCTAAAATCCGACCGCTTGTGGCTGAGAAATACCCATAGAACCTGATCTGATTAATATCAGCGTAGGGATTTGAGATAGCAAACTTGCCTCTTAAATCCTTCTATCAACGTAATTTAGAAGGACTTTTTATGAAACTGATTTTATCTTCATTGGCACTACTTACCGCCACCGCTTTTGCCAACCAACCAACACTTACCGTTTACACTTATAGTTCGTTTGCCTCTGAATATGGTCCGGCTGCAAAATTAGAGCAAAATTTTGAGAAAGAGTGTAACTGTGATTTAAAATTTATGCCGTTTGATAATGGTGTAACAATGTTCAACCGTGTGCGTTTAGAAGGTGAAAAAACCAAAGCCGATGTGGTGTTAGGCATTGATAATTTCTTGCAAACTGAAGCTGAAAATTCAGGTTTGTTTACGGAATTTGAGGCAAAAACCAAATTAGAGATGAAAGATAAAATTTTCTTTCCGTATGATACAGGCTCTTATGCCTTTATTTACGATAAAGAAAAGTTGAAAAATCCGCCGAAAAGTTTGAAAGAGCTGGTTGAACGCCAAGACTTAAAGATTATCTACCAAGATCCAAGAACCAGTAGCGTTGGACGTGGTTTCTTAATGTGGCTAAATCAAGTGTATGGTGATGAAGCTCCAACGGCTTGGAAAACATTGGCAAAACATACCGTAACGGTCGGTAAAGGCTGGTCTGAAACTTATGGAGCTTTCTTAAAAGGGGAATCGGATTTAGTATTAAGTTATACTACATCGCCTTTATATCATAAATGGCACGAAAACACCGATAAATATGTGGCAGCTCCATTTGAGGAAGGGCATTTAGTTCAAGTAGAAAATGCGGCAATTGTAAAAACGACTAAACAAAGAGCGTTAGCAAATCAATTTTTAGCATTTTTGCATAAGCCGGAGTCGCAACATATTATTTCTTACCATAATGTAATGAATCCTGTTTTAGCGGAAGGTGTTGATCCTGCTTTTGCAGAAATGCCAACCTACAACACATTAGAATTTACTCCGCCCTCTAATGAAACGATTCAAAAATGGCTCGCCGATTGGTCAAAAAGCTGGTAAGAAATAAACAGAATGATAGCCGAACGTAAATTCGGCTATAATTTTGAGCAAATAAATCAATAGAAATGCAAAATTTTTGCAAATTTATTTGTTAGTCATTCGATTTTGTGTTATTTATAGCCGCCATTACTAAAAACCCGAAGATGTTGATTTTTTCGTATAATGTAGTTACAAGGAAGTTAGGTTGTATTCGGGATATAATTTTAACAATAAAATTCCAAACAAGGAGTAATCTATGACTGAAGCGGCTAAAACCACCTCTCTTGGTTTATTAGCATTAGCAGGTGTTGAGCCTTATGAGCCGGCAAAAGATGAAGAGTATATGAATGAAGCTCAACGTGAGCATTTCAAAAAAATTCTGAAAGCGTGGCACGGTCAAATTATGGAAGAAGCAGAACGCACAAAAAGCCAGCTTCAAGAAGATATGACGAACTTCGCTGACCCTAACGATCGTGCAAGTCAAGAAGAAGAGTTTAGTTTAGAACTTCGTAATCGTGATCGTGAACGTAAATTGTTGAAAAAAATTGAGCAAACGTTACATAAAATTCAAGAAGATGATTACGGTTTTTGTGAAACCTGTGGTGTTGAGATCGGCATCAAACGCTTAGAAGCTCGCCCAACTGCAGATTTATGTATAGATTGCAAAACATTAGCTGAAATTCGTGAGAAGCAGCTAGGTTTATAATCAAGTTACATAATGCCTCTTTTAAAGAGGCATTTACTATTTAGAGGTGTACTATTTTTAATTATATTAAGTCATTATTTTCCAAACCCAAAAAGCAAGAGAAGGAAAATAAGCCAGAAGTTGAACCGAGAGCGGAGAAAACAACTAAATCCGGTCGCTCTAAACGTTCAGCTCCTAAATTAACAGAACAAAAAAGCCATAAAAAAGGCAGTAAAGGTCATCAAACAGATGTGCCTTCTCATCTCCTACATAAAAAATTCACGGTAAGTGCAGCTCAATATGGGATTAGTCCGAAGGATTTCCCTAAAAATGCTCTTTCGATTGTAGATAAATTACATCTTGCCGGGTTTGAAGCCTATATTGTTGGTGGTTGTATTCGTGATCTATTACTTGAAAAAAAACCAAAAGATTTTGATATTGCCACCAATGCTCGCCCGGAAGAAATTCAACGTATTTTCGGCAGACAATGCCGCTTGATTGGTCGTCGTTTCCGCTTAGCTCACATTGTTTACGGGCGTGAAATTTTTGAGGTGGCAACCTTCCGAGCAGGGCACGCTTCCCATAGCAATGACAAAATCTCGAAAGTAAGCGATGAAGGAATGCTATTGCGTGATAATGTATACGGCACATTAAGAGACGATGCCGAACGCCGTGATTTTACCGTCAATGCGTTATATTACGATACTAAGCGTAACTTGATTTTTGATTTCTTCAACGGTATTGAGGATTTACGAGCAGGCAAATTATCGCTCATCGGCGAGCCTGCAATCCGCTACCAAGAAGACCCTGTGCGTATGATCAGAGCCATTCGTTTTATGGCGAAGCTGGATATGTTCCTTGATAAAGCAACAGAAGCTCCAATTCGTGATATGGCGGTGCTTTTAACGAATATCCCGGCGGCTCGTTTGTTTGATGAATCGCTCAAATTATTACAAACAGGAGCAGGGCTAAAAACCTATCAATTATTACGTGAATACGATTTGTGGCAATTCTTGTTCCCTGTATTAACGCCGTTTTTCACCCCAAAAGGGGATTCAAATGCTGAGCGTATGATTAATAAAGCATTAGCCTCAACAGATGAACGCATTGCGGATCAATTGCCTGTTAATCCAGCTTTCTTATTTGCTGCACTGCTTTGGTATCCATTGCGTGAAAAAATGGAACAGCTTAAAAATGAAGGTGGTTTCAACAGCCACGATGCAATGATGTTAGCGGCAAATGACATCTTGGCAGATAGCTGCAAAGCTATCGCCTTGCACCGTCGCCATACTTCGGTTATTCGTGATATTTGGGCATTGCAATTCCAAATGATGAAACGTAGTGGCAACCGCCCGCAACAAACGCTGGAACATATCAAATTCCGTGCAGGCTTCGACTTGTTAGTGATGCGTGCGGAGATTGAAGGCGGCGATTTAGTTGAACTGGCTGCTTGGTGGCACGAATACCAATTCAGCAATGAGGGGCAACGTGGTGAGTTGTTAAAATCGGTTCGTCATTTGCCTAATGTTCAGCCTGAAGCGAAGAAAAAACGCCGCCGTAGAACGTTTAAGAAAAAAACGAAAACATCTAAAACTGAATAATGTTGTAGGGGCGAAAAATCTTTCGCTCCTACTTTTTTAGGAAAGGAAAATTATGCAAACTGTCTACATCGCCTTAGGCTCAAACCTTGATAATCCGCTTGAGCAGATTAAACAAGCGGTCGAAAAATTGAAAAAATTTGCAATTCATTTTGAGGTTAGCCCATTTTATGGCTCAAAACCTGTTGGACCGCAAGATCAGCCTGATTATGTGAATGCCGTAGCGAAATTTGAAACCGAATTATCGCCAACTGAATTGCTAGATAAGTTACAAAGCATTGAAAATGAACAGGGCAGAGTGCGTTTACGCCGTTGGGGCGAGCGGACGTTGGATTTGGATATTATTTTATACGGCAATGAGCAAATTCAAACCGAGCGTTTGAACGTGCCACATATTGAGATGAAAAATCGTGAATTCGTGATTGTGCCGATGTTTGATTTAAGCCCGAATTTGGTATTACCAACAGGGGAAAAATTAGCCGATATTTATCAACAATTTAAAGATCACCAAATGGGAATCTTTAACTAATTTTTTGTTTTATTTTCACTTTTCATGATCACCGCACGGGATTTTTCGTCCATCTTCACATCAATGCGGTGATCTACCACTACATTCATATTAATGGTTATCCCATCAGCAGGCGTTTCGAGCTGCACTTTGGGTGTACAAGCGGTCAAATTTAGCAAAAAAATTGCAAAACAAAATGAGGCTGTTTTCATTTTTCTTCCGTTATTTTTATTCATCATCTAATTTTTGGTAGAGATAATTTTCTAGCTTTTGCTCAAATTGTGAGCTGTAGTTAATTAATTTCCACAAATCAAACATATTTTCTCGGTGATTATAGTTTAAATTCACTTTGGATTGATCTTGGTTAGACGATAATTTTAATTTTCCGTCCAACACTAAATCGCCTTTTGAGCCGACATTAATCAGACTGCGAAAATCATTAATCGTGCTTTTATCCACTAAATGTAACAAAATTTGCTCGGTGTAACCACTTTTCTTCATTTCTGAAAGCAATTCAGGGGTAAAGGTTAAATAAGAGGTTTCCGCTTGTGTAAGTAAGCCATCGCAGATGTAGCAAGGTTTGCCGCTTAGCCAAAATGGCAAAGTAGCGTTGGCTTTGCCTTTCAGATCGATTTGTTGATATTGCATAAATTGCAAAATTTTCTCAAAATCTAACCGCTCTAAATTCAGATAAGCAATTTCGGTTTGCGGTAAGGCGAAGCGTTTTACATTGAGTTTGCCGCCAAATAAATTAAAGGATAATTGATTTAAATTCAATGGCTTAGATTTAGTGTAAGGGTAGTAACCATTAATTTTCATTGAGGCATTATCAAGGGCTAACTCGCCGAGTTTGATTTGTGCGACTTTGACATCAATCGGTTTTTTTACGCCGAAATGAAAGCGTCCATCTTGATAGCGGTAAGGTAGAGCAAATTCAATGCCTTTTGCCTCGCCATCGGGTAAGGATAATCCTCCGTTGCGAATGGTTAAATGCCCGCCTGCAATTAAACCTTTTTCTGCACTGGCGGTAAATGCCGTTTCGCCACGAATTGCGCCGTTATTAATTATCCATTGGCTACGGAATGGAAAAAGAGGTTGAAAGCCTTGTGCAGACTGCTCTAGCCAATAGAGTTTACCGATAATTTGGCTGGCATCTGCGGTTAATTGGCGGCGAGCAAATAATCTAAGCGGACCAAGTTCGGTGGTATTTACTGTACCTTTGAAATTAAGATTTTCTAACTCACCGCTAAAAGCAAGTTTTGCTTGTGGTTTTGGTAGCAGCCCACCGTAATCAAACTTAATTTCAGGTGATTTGAGCTGAATAGCTCCGTCAAGCGTGAATTTTTTGATATTAAATTGTATTGTTTGGGCGTTGGTTAGCTCTGTTTTGGAAATAGTTGTGCCATCAAGCCTCACAGAGGATAAATCGCCCTTTAGTTCGTTAAGCTGCACCGTATTTTTATGCCATTGCCCTCTGCCGCTTAAATTTACTTTACTGTTAAAAGCGTTAAGATTGGAGTTTCCCCAAATTCGCCACTTCCAGCTGTCTTTAACGGCTTTTGGGTCTTTCGGATCTTGGAAAAAATCTAACGCTCCTGCTTTAAAATTTTGAGCTTGTCCATCTAAATGGAATTCAATATTTTTAAAGTCAGGACTTTGTCCTCGAAGAATGGCGTGTAATCGCCCGTGAATACCTTGTTTATCTATTTTGATCCCGGCAAGCGGAAAACGTAAATCTTCAATCGTTAAATAACGCTCTTTCCCTGTCAAACGAAGCAGGGAAGTGGGTAAAAACTTCAAGGTTAAATCATCGTAATTACCCTGAAAATCCAGCGGAATACTGCTGTATAAAATAAAGTTACCGTGCTTAATATTACCCGTCAGACGCAGTGGTAAATTTAGCCCTTGTTCGGTAATTTCACCCTCTGAATTGGAGATAACAATATTGCCTTTTCCCCAACTGTTTTGAGAAAGTAAGCTGATACGAATAGCCGTTTTGAGAGGTAAAAATGGCTTGTTGGTAAAAGATTGTGGAGTAAATTTTGCTGTAACAAAGCCGTGAAGCGGAAAACGTTCGGTTAAGCTCCAGTCAAAACGCCCTTGTTTGATTTCTAGGCTTTTGCCGTCAAACAGAAAAGGAAAATTGAGCTTATCATTTTCACTACTAAGGCTTGCCTGCCAGTTTCCTTCAAATTGTTGTTGGGCGTTTTTCTGCCAATTCAAGGTTGAATGCCCGTTTTGTAAGGCTTTGGTTGTAATGATTTCATCGGGCAGCTGCCAGTAATATTCTGCTGAAAGAGTGTGTGGAAGTGTAAGAAAATTATCTTCAATTTCAGCAGAAAGTGTAAGCTTATGTTGCTCTTGTTTGCTCGGTTGGTAAGTTAAATCGGCATTCAATTTCCCATTTGTAAAAAATGCGGAAAAATCGACCGCTTGTTGAGCTAATGTAGCCTTGATTTCCGCATTGAACAGAGAAATTTTCAAGGCGGTTTGTTGTTCTAACAAGTGGATAATTCTTGGGTTAAAATTCTCTGGGAGATTTTTCCAATTAAGAGAGTGGATAGTTGCTTCGCCATCAGGAATCACCGCCAGTAATGCTTTTAGCGAAGTGTTGGAATTATTTTCCGATTTGGGAAAGAGTGATAAGCAGTAGTAGTCAATGTCTAATTTTTCAACAAATAGGTGGTTTTGCTTAATCCAAGTGAGATCTGTTTTATCTGCACTAATCAGCGGGCAATCTCGATAAGAAAGTTGAAATTGTGAAACTGATGAACCTTGCCAATTCAGGTGTAACCCTTGTGGGATTTTCACTTTCCACTCTTTCGGTAAAATCCAGTTAATGGGAGTAGCAAGTTGAGTATTAGGCACACATAAAAAGGCAATCACCGCAATGAATATTGCGGTAAGTATGCCGAAAATGCGTAATACCCATTTCATAAAATCAGGCTACATTGGCGAATGGATATAAGATCGCAAGGGTTGTAGCGACACTCCAAGCGGTCGGATTTTTGATATTTTTTCCAAGTAGTAACCACGCCAGCATCAGTAAAATCACAAATTGTGCAGCGAAATAAAGAATGAATGAGAGCAATGGCATTTCCGGCATAATTTGCAAATGTTGATATAACACAAATGCTGACCAGCAGTAGTTAAGTATCAAGACAATCAAGGCGGATTTTACCAATAATTTCAAGAAAACCTCTAAACGGCTTTTTGCCAACATTAAATACCAGCCGGCGAGTAAAATACCAAGCAGCACTTGAGCAAAATTATTGGCACGAATGCCGTTAAATAGTGAAGGTAGCTCAATCCAATAAATCGCCAAATATTGGATAATGCCAATTGCCACAATACCAAAGCCACAATATATCAAAGTGTTGTAGAGCATTTCATCTTCCGGCAAACGAAAATAGATCAAGCAAGATAAAATGGCAGCAAAACTGGCAATTGCCATTGGGTTATATTTAGGTGTGAAAGCAATCGAATAAATAAAATTTCCAACCGCAAAAATCAGTAAAAAAGGCAGAATAAAGGTTAAGCGGCTGGTTTGTCCACGACAAATCTCACCTTTCCATAATACTAAAATGGCGATGAAAGAGGTAACAAAAAACGCCAATAAATAAGGGGAGATGAAAATAGCATTATCCGGAGAGGCGTAAAAATTAAGTGCCATTTCAATAAATAGCATTAACACCATCGGCAGGGCTGCGTGTGTGGCAATTTCAAGTTTTGATGGGCTGTCGTGATCGTGAGCCATAAATAATCCTAAAAAATTGAAAGAAAATGATTTTAAGCTCAAATTATGCCATAATACGCAAGATTTTTTAACTTCAAGGGGGAAAGAAAATATGCGAATTTTACACACAATGTTACGCGTTGGAGATTTAGAGCGTTCAATCAAATTCTATACCGAAGTGTTAGGTATGCGTTTGTTACGCAGAAGTGAGAACGAGCAATACAAGTACTCTTTAGCCTTCTTAGGCTATGCTGACGAAAGCGAAAGTGCAGTTATTGAGCTGACTTACAACTGGGGTGTGGATAGCTACGAGCTAGGTACTGCTTATGGTCATATTGCATTAGGTGTTGATGATATTTATCAAACGATTGAAGATGTGCGTGCGGCAGGTGGTAAAATTACCCGTGAGCCGGGTCCTGTATTAGGTGGCACAACGGTTATTGCCTTTGCGGAAGATCCGGATGGTTACAAAATCGAATTTATTGAAAACAAAAACGCACAAGCCGCATTAGGAAACTAATTCCTTTTATCTATTCACAAGCGGTCGGATTTGTAAAAAATTTTGCAAATCAGACCGCTTGTATTTTTAAGTTGAAATAAAAATGGAAAATATAACTGAATCTACCACTCAATCGACTACACCACCAACCGATTATAATCTATTAAAAAATCGCTTTCGTGGCTATTTGCCTGTTGTGATTGATGTTGAAACGGCAGGGCTAAATGCTCAAACCGATGCGTTATTAGAACTGGCGGCAATTACTGTGAAAATGGACGAAAACGGCTATTTAGTTGAAGATCAAAAATGCCATTTTCATATCAAACCGTTTGAAGGGGCAAATATCAACCCCGAATCTCTTAAATTTAACGGCATTGATATTGATAACCCCCTGCGTGGTGCGGTGGCAGAGAATATTGCGATCCCTGAAATGTTTAAAATGGTGCGTAGGGCGATGAAAGAACAAGGTTGCCAGCGTGCGATTATTGTGGCTCATAATGCCACATTCGATCAGAGTTTTTTACAAGCAGCAATCAAGCGGATTAACGCTAAACGTGATCCATTCCACCCTTTTGCAATGTTTGATACCGCAACACTTGCTGGTTTTATGTATGGGCAAACCGTGTTAGTTAAAGCCTGCCAAGCTGCCCAAATTAACTTTGACGGACACCAAGCCCACTGTGCATTATATGACACCGAAAAAACTACAGAGTTATTTTGTGCAATGGTGAATCGCCTTAAAGATTTAGGTGGGTTTCCGCTGTTGCAAGTTGATGAGGATACAAGCAAATAACACGTTTTGCATAAAAACAATAGAACGGATAAATTTCTTGCAAATTTTTACGGAAAATTAACCGCTTGTAGAGCATAAAAAAGCTGGGTAATAATCTGCCCTAAAGTTGGACTAAACAACCAACTGATTAAGGGGCAGGTTTTTATGACCAAATACAATCCATCTTTCAAACAGCAACTCATCGACTTTTGACTTCAAATCGCTTAATACAACTATAGCGGTTTGTCAGCTGCTAAAAATCAATTATTTGTACTCAAAGCGTTAGCCTTATCTCCAGCCTCACCTACTTAACTAAAAAGCATTAAAGTACTACAAAATAAGTCCAAGTCTTTACATTAGTTTATATAACAAATAAAATGATAATGATTATTATTTTATTTGTTTTTATTTTATTTTTAAAGGAGACGCTATGTTTAAACTTAAAAGCGGTTTTGTACTGCTTAATGCGGCACTACTTACTGCTTGCTCAGCAAATGGTGGAAGCTTTGATGTTCAATCATCCAAAGCTGAATCTCATACGCCAAATGTACCTCAAAAACCAAGTTTACAAGATGATAATAGCAATGCAAGACGTACAGTAAATAGTACTGAAGCGGAAGCCCTATTGAAACCGGGATTTGGTTTTTCAGCCAAAATTCCGCGTCGTAATTTACAACCTTTTGCGAAAGGGGGAGAAGAAGTCGCTCCTATTGGTGATATAACGGAGATTACTGGAGATATAACCAAAATTCCGTATGAAGAAGAGGTAAAAGCGTACGGTAGTAGTGATGACGGATTTAGCCATACTCATGATGGTAATCACAAACTACATACTAGAGATTTTAATTTTGTCCGTTCTGGTTATGTATTGCACTCTGGGGCAAAACCTGAAAGGGAGGCTAAAGATATTTTTAGAATAGGTGCACATGGGTATGTTTACTATTTAGGTACTGAGCCTGCAAAAGCAATGCCAGCCCAAAAAGCTACTTATAATGGATATTGGGATTTTACTACTGATGCAAGAAAAGGGAAAGATAACAAGTATTTTAATAATTCAGCAGCAGGTATAAACATTGGCGCTACGCCGGAAAATAGGCACGATGTTAATGTTGATGACTCTACGAAACCAATGGGACATACGGGCGAATTTACTGCCGATTTTACTAATAAAACTTTAACTGGAACATTGGTAAGTAATGGTTATGTTAGTCGTACTACAGAGCAAGAAATTACACCAATGTACTACATAGATGCAAAAATTAAAGGCAATCGCTTTGCAGGTAAAGCAAATGCAAAAAATCCCGATGATCCTTATTTTGGTAAAAGTTCTACTACGCTTGAAGGGGGATTTTTTGGCGGAGAGGCTCAAGAACTCGCCGGTAAATTCTTAGCGGATGATAAGTCAATATTTGTTGTTTTTGCAGGCAAACGAGATGCAAAAGAAAATGATAGCGAAAGCACCTTTGATGCTCTCAAAATTAACTTGAAAGACTTGAGTAAAACTGAAATGGATACTTTCGGGAATGCGACACATTTGATTATTAATAATCAGCAAATTCCTCTTATCGCAGAAGGTAAAAATAGCTTTTCCGAAATGAAATTTGATGATGTGGTTACCCGTACTATAAATGGTAAAACGTATCGAATTTCAGTTTGTTGTAATAATTTAGACTATGTCAAATTTGGGACTTACAATGTAGAAAACGATAATGATAGTGCTCATCAATATTTGGTGGGTGAACGTACAGCTGTGATGGATTTACCAAGCGGAATGGTGCAATATCGCGGAACTTGGAATGGGATAATTCATAGCAAATCCGGTCCGGTAGGAGCTGAGTCACCAAGTAATAGTGAAAGTGGTACTCGCTCACTCTTTGATGTAGATTTTGCCAATAAAAAAATCAATGGCAAATTGATTGCTAATGATGGCGTTGAAGAACGTCCAATGCTAACACTTGAAGGTGAAGTGAAGGCTAATGGTTTTGCAGGGACTGCCAAAACGAGTGATTCTGGTTTTAATCTTGATCCGAAAAGTACCAATGGTGGCACGGTAGTACATATCAATACCCAATTTGAAGGAGGTTTTTATGGTCCTAAAGCAACTGAATTAGGTGGTATTGTACATAGTGCAGAAACGGATAAAGATAAAGTCAGTATTATGTTTGGCGGTAAACGTCAAATAGAAAAATAATCATAATTTCTTCGCTCGTTTCACTTAAGCAAGCGGGTTATTTTTTATAAAAATTTGCAAAATTAAATAAAGGAGATCCTACTTAATGATAATGAAATATCATCATTTTCGCTATTCAACCATTGCGTCAGCGGTGTTGTTTGCACTTTCCCATTCATATAGTGCGGCGACTGAAAATGAAAAAATGACAGAAAATAGTGATGTGGCTGTTTTAGACGAAGTTATTGTAACAGAAAGTCGTTACGCTCACGAACGTCAAAACGAGGTAACCGGCTTAGGAAAAGTTGTTAAAAATTATAGTGAGATGAGTAAAAATCAAATTCTTGGGATTCGTGATCTAACTCGCTATGATCCCGGGATTTCGGTTGTTGAACAAGGTAGAGGGGCTAGTAGTGGTTATGCTATTCGAGGAGTAGATAAAAACCGAGTTGCTATGTTAGTTGATGGTCTACCACAAGCACAGCATTATAATACTCTCGGCTCAAGTGCTAATGGTGGGGCGATAAATGAAATCGAATATGAGAATATTCGCTCAATTGAATTAAGCAAAGGGGCAAGCTCTGCTGAATATGGCTCTGGTGCTCTCGGTGGAGCAATTAGTTTCCGCAGTAAAGATGCTCAGGATGTAATTAAAGATGGGCAACAGTGGGGATTAGATACTAAGACCGCTTATACCAGCAAAAATAGCCATTTTTTACAATCTATTGCCGCTGCGGGAGAAGCCAACGGATTTGAAGCCCTTGTAATTGCGACCCATCGTAACGGTAAAGAGACTAAAGTTCACTCTGAAGCCAATAAACTACATCATAATATTCAACGTATCACCGGTTTTGAAAATCGCTATGATCTTTACCCCGGATCTGCACAAAATGCTCCTGGAGGATCATTTTTTATCGTAGAGGATGCTTGTCCAACATTGGATTGCACCCCACGAGCAACCGTTAAATTGAATCGTGATAATTTCCCGCTTAGAAAAGTACCGGAATATACTTCCGAAGAACGTAAACAGATTGAGCAAATTCCTTATCGTACAGAGCAGTTATCTGCTAAAGAATATACAGGTAAAGAGCGTATTGCCCCAAATCCTTTGGATTATAAGAGCAATTCTGTTTTCGTGAAGTTAGGTTATCATTTTAACTCTTCTCATTATCTTGGTGCGGTTTTAGAAGATACGAAGCAGCGTTATGATATACGTGATATGCAAACGCCGGCTTACTACACAAAAGATGATGTTAATATCAAGCTAGATAATCTATGGAGTAAGAACCCTGTTTATGAAGGTAATAATATTTTAGATGGCTTAGTATTTGATAGAAGTATCCCTTATGGGCTGCGTTATAGCCGTGTAAAATTCTTTGATGAACATCATCATAAACGTCGTTTAGGTTTCAATTATCAATATAAGCCGGAAAATAATCGTTGGCTGGATAGTTTTAAACTCATTGCTGATAAACAAAATATTGAGTTATATAGCCGTATGCACCGCTTGCATTGTAGCGATTATCCGAACGTTGATAAAAATTGCCGCCCTAGCTTGGATAAAGCTTGGTCTATGTATCAAACTGAACGCAATAATTATCAAGAAAAACACCGCTTGATCCGCTTAGAATTTGATAAAGCATTTACTGCTGGGCAAGGAATATTTAAACAGACTCATAAGATGAATTTTAGCCTTGGCTTTGATCGTTTTAATTCTCTAATGAACCACGGTGATATGTATGCCCAATACACCAAAGGCGGCTATATTAATATTCGCGGCAGAGGACGATTAGATGATCCTTATATCTATCGACGCCTTCCACGTAGTATTGAAACTGTATCATTATGTGATAATAAACAGGGTGGTATTTTAAACTGCGAACCTCGTAAAATTAAAGGAGACAGCCGTTTTGTCAGCTTCCGTGATTTAATAACTAGCGAGTATGTTGATCTTGGCTTAGGGGTACGTTTTGATCAACATCGATTTAAATCTGATGATCTATGGACACTTAGTCGAACTTATCGAAATTGGTCTTGGAATGGTGGTATTACGCTCAAACCAAGCGATTTTATCGCACTTTCATACCGTATTTCCAATGGATTTAGAGTACCGGCTTTCTACGAACTTTATGGTAAACGAACTCATATTGGCTTGATTGATAATGAATATGTGCAAAATGAGCAACGCAACCACCGCTTAGAGCCGGAAAAATCAATGAATCATGAAATGGGGGTAAGTTTTAAAGGGCAATTTGGTTATATTGATGTGAGCTATTTCCGAAATAATTATCGGAATATGATCGCAACGGCTTGTAAAAAACTCACACATAAGAAATCCGAATGTTTCTATAACTACCATAATATTCAAGATGTGGTTTTAAATGGAGTGAATTTAATCGCTAAATTCGATCTACACGGTATTCTCTCACTAATTCCTGATGGATTTTATTCTTCGGTAGCGTATAACCGTGTCAAAGTAAAAGATCGGAAACTCACCGACCAAAGATTGACCAGTGTAAATGATCCGATATTAGATGCGATTCAACCTGCTCGCTATGTGTTTGGGTTTGGCTATGATCATCCCGAAGAAAAATGGGGAATTGGAATTACAACTACTTACTCTAGAGCTAAAAAAGCAGAGGAGGTTTCAGGAACACGACACCACGGTATACATCGTGTTGATTTGGGCGGTAAGCTCACCAATTCTTGGTATACGCATGATATTACGGGCTATCTCAACTATAAAAACTATACTTTACGTGGTGGTATTTATAACGTAACTAATCGTAAATATTCCACTTGGGAGTCTGTACGTCAATCTAGTGTGAATGCAGTCAATCAAGACCAAGGTAGCAATTATACCCGATTTGCTGCTCCCGGACGAAATTTCAGTTTAGCATTTGAAATGAAGTTCTAGGCACTTAAATAAAATAGAAAAAACGCTGAATGGTATGTTCAGCGTTTTTATTTTGCCTAATTAATATACGAATTAAATCGTTTTTTATGGTAGTTCAGATTAACCCATACCGTATTTTTTTAATTTTTTGCGTAATGTACCACGGTTGATACCTAACATTGTTGCTGCACGGGTTTGGTTACCACGAGTGTATTGCATCACCATATCTAACATCGGGTGTTCGATTTCAGATAATACTAATTCGTATAATTCTGTTGGATCTTCACCATTTAATTGAGATAAATAGTTTTTTAATGCTGCTTTAACGTTATCACGAAGAGGTTTATTAACCTGTTGTGCTTGTGCATTTAACATTGTTACTGTTAATGGGTTTTGTGTAGGTTGTTGTTCTAACATTTTTTTCTATCCAACTTTATTATTAAGATTCTAACGAATCGATTTAACAAAATCTTCTAATGCGTTTAATTGCTCTTTGGTTGAGCTTAACGTATTAAAAGTGCGTTTAAAATTTGATTCCGGTTGTAACTGTTCCACATACCAACCAACGTGTTTACGAGCAATTCGATAGCCTTTTTCTTCCCCATAAAAGTGGTGTAAGTCTTCAATATGCTTAAACATCAGTTGATATTTTTCATTTTCGGGTAATGTGGAATATTGCCCGGTTTCAAAAAAATCGTTGATTTCCTTAAATAGCCAAGGATTACCAAAACTTCCTCGCCCAATCATTACTGCATCAGCATTGGTGTAATCTAAAACAGATTTCGCTTTTTCAGCCGAAATAATATCGCCATTAGCAATAATGGGGATTGATACAGCTTGTTTAACGGCTTTGATGCTTTCATATTCCGCCTCGCCATTGAATAAACAACTGCGAGTGCGTCCGTGAATAGTAAGGGCTTTAATGCCGGCTTGTTCTGCAATTTTGGCTATTGTCAGACAATTTCTATTTTCAAGATCCCAGCCTGTTCTAATTTTTAGCGTAACAGGCACATCAACGGCATTAACCACAGCATCTAATATTTGAGCGACTAATTCAGGTTCACGCAGCAGAGCAGAGCCTGCCATTTTTTTGTTTACCTTTTTAGCGGGGCAACCCATATTAATATCAATAATATCGGCACCATACTCAACATTCACTTTTGCGGCTTCTGCCATCTCTATTGGATCTGAACCTGCAATTTGTACAGCATTAATGCCGATTTCTTCGTGATGAGCTAAACGCAATCTCGATTTTTCGGTATGCCATACATCAGGATTTGTGGACATCATTTCTGAAAACGTCAAACCTGCACCAAGTTGGCTACATAATCGGCGAAACGGCTGGTCGGTAATACCTGCCATCGGTGCAAGGAAAATACGGTTTTTAATTTCATATTGTCCTATTTGCATTTTTAACCTTTTATTAACAAATTTGAAGTAATTTTAACCAGAGGGATATCCAAATAAAAAGTACGGCAAATACCGTACTTCTTTATTAATCATTTAGTTATCAGTTTTACTGATTTAGGGGGCGTATAATACGCACTTTTTAATCATTTTGGAAGTCTATAAATTAGACAATTTGCAAAAATAGTGAAAATATTTTTATTGACAATATAAAAAATAGGACTAAACGTGTTTTATTTCGGCAACTTCGCCGTTGTTTCCAACCCAATGAATTTCAGTAATGGTGGAAGTTGGAAATTGTACATTACCTTGATTATTCGTTAAACGTTGGCTTAAATCGAACACCAGAGGTAAATGAGAAATCAGTAGAATATTTTTTGCCCCTTCTTCTCTTAGAAAATGGAGATAGTCTTCAACCACATAAGGATTACCATCAGGCGTAATTTCTTCCCATTCTTCAGTAAGATTTGCAAAATTTTGTGAAAAATTGACCGCTTGCATACCTGTAATGAGATTTTCAAGGGTTTGTTTAGCACGGAGGTAAGGGCTAACCAGAATTTTGTCTAGTTTAATTTGCTTGTTGTTTAAATATTCTCCAAGCCATTTGCCTTGTGAGATAACGTTTTTTATACCATTGTCGGTTAAACTACGAGCGGCATCGTTTGGGGCATTAAAACCTGCTTCTCCGTGTCGCATAATCCAAATATTCATAACATTCTCCTTAACTTGTATTTAAACTCTTGTCATTTAGGCGTATAATGACCCTCGTTTAACGCATAATCAAGTGCTTAGAAAGATTTTAACTTATATTTTTTAAATTTATTACGGAGTCAAATAATGTCTAGAAAACTCAGAAGAACCAAGATCGTTTGTACAATGGGACCAGCAACGGATCGTGGCAATACATTAGAAAAAATTATTGCGGCAGGTGCGAATATGGTTCGTATGAACTTCTCTCACGGTATTCCTGAAGATCATATCGAGCGTGCGAATAAAGTGCGTGAAATTGCCTCAAGATTAGGTCGCCACGTGGCTATTTTAGGCGATTTACAAGGTCCTAAAATTCGTGTTTCGACTTTTAAAGATGGCAAAATTTTCTTAAACATTGGCGACAAATTTACCTTAGATGCAGATTTACCGCGTGGCGAAGGTCATCAATATGCAGTAGGTTTAGACTATAAAAATCTACCAAACGATGTAGTACCGGGCGATATTCTGTTATTAGATGATGGTAATGTACAACTTAAAGTGTTAGAAGTTGAAGGTATGCGTGTTCATACTGAAGTAACCGTTGGTGGTCCTTTATCAAATAATAAAGGGATTAATAAATTAGGCGGTGGTTTATCAGCTCCTGCACTAACTGAAAAAGATAAAGAAGATATTAAATTAGCCGCGAAAATCGGTGTAGATTACTTAGCGGTTTCATTCCCACAATCAAGTGCGGATTTAGAATATGCTCGCCAATTAGCGAAAGAAGCAGGTTTAGATGCAAAAATCGTGGCAAAAGTTGAACGTGCAGAAACTGTTGCAACCGAAGAAGCAATGGACGACATCATTTTAGGTGCAGACGTTGTGATGGTGGCTCGTGGTGATTTAGGGGTTGAAATTGGTGATGCAGCATTAGTTGGTGTACAAAAGCGTTTAATCCGTCGTGCACGTAAATTAAACCGTGTAGTGATTACCGCAACACAAATGATGGAGTCGATGATCAAAAAACCAATGCCTACCCGTGCTGAAGTAATGGACGTTGCTAACGCAGTATTAGATGGTACGGATGCGGTAATGCTTTCAGGCGAAACAGCAAACGGCGATTATCCGGTTGAAACAGTAAAATCAATGGCTGATGTATGCTTAGGTGCAGAAACAATGCCAAGCATCAACATCTCTCGCCACCGTATGGAAGGCACATTTAAATCAATTGAAGAAGCCGTTGCAATGTCTGCAATGTACACAGCAAACCATTTAGAAGGCGTATCTGCAATTATTTCATTAACTCACTCCGGTGAAACAGCAAAATTAACTAGCCGTATCAGCTCAGGCTTACCAATTTATGCAATGTCTCGCAATCAAAAAGCATTAAATCTTTGTGCATTATATCGTGGTGTAACCCCTGTATATTACAATGAAGACAGCCGTACAATGGACGGAGCGAAAAAAGCAATCTCGTTATTAAAAGAGCAAGGTTATTTATTAACCGGCGAATTAGTGCTTTTGACACACGGTGATGAATTAAAAGCAGGCGGCACAAACACTTGCCGTATTTTAAGAGTTGAATAATCTAACCGAGTAGCACCAAAAGCCACATAAAACACTTTATGTGGCTTTTTTTATATCTTAATATAAGCTTACTCAATGTTTAATCCAGTAAATTATGATGTCAAATAAACCTCTCTCAATTTGTATTTTACGCCTCTCCGCTATTGGTGATGTATGCCATACTTTAGCCGTTGTGCAAGCTATTCAGCGGCATTATCCTTCCGCTGAAATTACTTGGATTATCGGTAAAACCGAAGCCGCTTTAATGAAAGATATCCCTAATGTGCAATTAATTCCTTTTGATAAAAAATTAGGGTGGAAAGAAATGTTTACAATATGGAGAAAACTTTCTCACAAGCGGTTTGATTTTTTACTTAATTTGCAAACTGCATTTCGGGCATCAATGCTTTCGCTTGGGATTAAAGCTGATAAAAAAATCGGCTTTAATAAAGATAGAGCAAGAGAAATGCAATGGTTATTTACTAATCAGAAAGTAGAAATAACAAATTCCCCTCACGTTCTTGATGGTCAAATGATGTTTGCGAAAGCGATTGGGGTAACGGATCTATCGGCAAAATGGCATTTACCTGTGAATGATGAAGATTTAGCTTATAGTAAGCAATTCATTGATTTTACAAGGAAAAACATACTAATTGCCCCTTGTTCAAGTAAAAAAGAGAAAGATTGGCTGCCGGAAAGATACGCAGAAATTGCTCACTGGTTAAGTAAGCAAAATATTAATGTATTAATTGCAGGTTCTCCTTCGCAATATGAAATGGAAGCAGCAGCTAACATTCAGCAACTTGCACCGGAAAGTACAAATATTGCGGGCAAAACGTCATTAAAACAACTTGCAGGCATTATCCGTCAGGTTGATTTAGTGATTTCTTCAGATTCAGGTCCAGCTCATATTGCTACTACTCAAAATACACCTGTTATCGGTTTATATGCTATTCATAACCCAAGACGAACAGGACCTTATCAAGATTTAGATAAAGTGGTGTCTGTGTATGATGAAGCGATTTTGCAATCCTACGGTAAATCTTGGCAAGAAATGGCTTGGGCGACTAAAGCCAAAGGTAATAATTGGATGGAGAAAATCAGTGTTGATGCGGTTAAGCAAAAAATAGTTGAAACTTTAAAAATAAAGCTGTAAAGTATTTGTAATTTAAAGTTTACATAAGGAAATAAAAATGAACACTGTATTTAATCAAGATAGCGTGCATAATGTGAATATTCAAGATGAAAAAGTTTTACTTACCCCACAAGAACTAAAACAAGAGTTCCCATTGCCTGAACACTTACGCGAGCAAATTGAACGTTCACGCAAAGAGATCTCGGATATTATCCACAAACGTGATAAACGCCAATTAATTGTGATCGGACCTTGTTCTATTCACGATCCAATCGCCGCCATTGAATATGGCAAAAAACTTAAGGCACTTTCAGACCAAGTAAGCGATAAGCTCTACATCGTAATGCGTGTTTATTTTGAAAAACCTCGCACAACAGTAGGTTGGAAAGGCTTAATTAACGACCCTAAAATAGACGGCTCTTTTGATGTTGAAACAGGGCTGCGTATTGGGCGTAAACTCTGCCTTGATTTAGCAGAACTCGGTTTACCGCTTGCAACAGAAGCTTTAGATCCTATGACACCGCAATATTTAGCGGATTTATTCAGCTGGTCTGCAATTGGTGCAAGAACCACAGAATCCCAAACTCACCGTGAATTAGCCTCAGGTTTATCAATGGCGGTTGGCTTTAAAAACGGTACAGACGGTGGTTTAGCCGTTGCTCTCAATGCAATGCAATCTTCTGCTCAAAGTCATCGTTTTATCGGCATCAACCAAAAAGGGCAGGTAACTCTACTCAAAACTAAAGGTAATGCCGATGGACACATTATTTTACGTGGCGGCAAAACGCCAAATTATGAAAAGCAATACGTTGATGATTGTGAGTGGGTGCTAAAACAAGCAAACTTACCTACGGCGATTATGATCGATTGTAGTCACGGTAATTCAAATAAAGACTACCGCCGCCAACCGATTGTGGCAGAAAATGTATTGGAGCAACTACTTGCAGGCAATACCTCGATTATCGGTTTAATGATTGAAAGTAATTTGCACGCAGGTAATCAATCATCAGAATTGCCGTTTAGTGAGATGAAATACGGTGTTTCCATTACCGATGCTTGCATTGACTGGCAAACTACAGAAGATCTCTTAACGAATTTTGCAACAAAATTGCGTGATTAATCATTTGCAAAAAATGAGATAAAAACGACCGCTTGTTTTTATATTGGTAAGAATTATGAACCCATTAGCTCCGTTACGTGAACAAATTGACCAAGTTGATCAACAACTTATAGCATTACTTTCCCAACGCCTAGCCCTTGTGGCAGAAGTGGGAAAAGTAAAATCAGAACACGGCATTCCTGTGTATGCCCCTGAGCGAGAAACCGCAATGATTTCCGCCCGCCGAGAAGAGGCGGAAAAGCAAGGTGTTCCTGCCGATCTAATTGAAGATGTGCTACGCCGTGTAATGCGTGAATCTTACGCCAATGAAAACAAGCACGGTTTCAAAAGAGTGAATTCTGCTATCCAAAAAATTGTAATTGTAGGCGGTAAAGGGAAATTAGGTGGATTATTCGGCAATTATTTAACCTTATCCGGTTATAACGTTGAAGCCTTAGGACGAAATGATTGGGGCAATGCCGCAACTATTTTAGCCAACGCTGATTTAGTGATTGTTTGTGTACCAATTGCCAACACTTTAGATACCATTGAGCGTTTAAAGCCTTATTTAACCGAAAATATGATTTTAGCAGATTTAACTTCTGTTAAATATCAGCCACTGCAAAAAATGCTGGAAGTGCATAATGGAGCGGTAGTTGGCTTGCACCCAATGTTCGGACCGGATATTGCGAGTCAAGCAAAACAAGTTATTGCCTGCTGTAATGGGCGTTACCCTGAGCGTTATGAATGGTTGATTGAACAAATGAAAATTTGGGGGGCGAAAATCGAACAGATTGAAGCAGCAGAACACGACCACGCAATGACTTATATTCAAGCGTTACGCCACTTTTCAACTTTTGTATTCGGGCTACACCTTTCCCGTCAGCCTATACAATTGTCGCAATTATTGGCGTTATCTTCCCCAATTTACAGATTAGAATTAGCGATGATCGGGCGTTTATTTGCTCAAGACGGTAGCCTATACGCAGATATTATTGCTGATAAACCGGAAAATATAGACATTATTGAATCACTCAAAGAGAGCTTTGAACAAGGTTTGGATTTCTTCAAACGTAACGATAAAGCCGGCTTTATCCAAGCTTTTGATGAAGTACACCATTGGTTTGGCGACTATTCCGAACAATTCCTAAAAGAAAGCCGCATTTTGCTGCAACAGGCGAATGATTCAAGACGTTAGTTATTGAGGGTATTTTTACAAACATATTGATTGCTTCTATTTTAAAGCAGTTTGTGAGTGGGTATTTAAACGAGAAAATTTTAATTCATCAAATTCCGCCCCTCTTGACCAAATGCACAAAGCCGTTATTCCTTGCTTGAACTTGTTTTCTCTGTTTTTTATTTAAAATAAAACAAAGTGATTTTTCAAGAATAAAGCAATGAATAATATCAAAACCTACCTCAGCAACCTAACCAAAGCAGACATTGAAAACGCCACCAAAGAACAGCTTGCATTAATCATTGATTATATGGAGCAAGTGAAAGGGGGTGTGAGTTTTACCGCTTTAATTAAAGATAAAGTCGAGCAATTTAAACAGTTTGCGACAGAGGCGAACAATAAAATTATTTTAGAAGCCGCTTTGCAAGAGCAACAAGAAAAACAAGAGCTTTTGCGTGAGAGTGTGCGTTTTATGCGAAACCTTGACTATATTGAGAAAACAGTACAGGTTCAAAATACTCGTGAAGAGGATAGTCGTATTCAGCGTAATATTGAAAGACAGCAATACAATATTCAATCTCATTTAGCCGCGATGGCGGTATTACAACAGCGTTTTGATAGAGCGGAAGCGTTTTTCCAATCGCAAGAATATAAAGAAATTGAGAGAAAAATGGACGCTTTTGTTTCTCAACGTCCTGAGTTTGCGAAAATTTGGAATGAAGTTAAGCCAACAGAAGAAAAGCTTATCGCGGCTAAAGAACTCTTTGAAATGGCTAAAAATTCTAATCCCCCTTTGCCAAATGTAGAAAAACTTGCCAAAGCAGGTGTTGATTATTTAGTAAATAGCCAGCAAATTTTACAAAATAATAGTTTAAGTGAAGAACAAAAATTCAAAGAATTATTGCTTGTGCAAATTAAAAGTGCATTAGAGTTTAAATCTTATTTAAAAGAGAATGGCGATAAATTGACCCCACTTCAAGCGAATATGATTAGAGAGTTTGCTCGTAAGATAGGGAAAAGTGAGCTTTCAGAAGAAGATTTGTTGGAATTGTATAAAAATATCGAAAGTGGCAAAATAAAGATTCAAGATATAAAAAGTCAAGTTTTTTATTTTGATGCTTATATTGCCGAAGCAAATATTAATGAAACAATCCAAAAACGCAAAGAGTTGCAAGCGAAAATCGCCACCTATAAAGAAGATGAAGTCCCAGCCCATTTAAAAGGTCAGCTTAATAATTTAATTTATACTGAAATCACCGTGGGGGTAACAAATCATATTCTTGCAAAACAAAAAGATGACGAAAACCTTAAAGGGTATCAAATTAAAATCAGTAGCTTTGGCTCCGATATGGGGGTGATTTCATTAAAATCCAAAGATGGCGGACAAGTTATGTTGGATTTTACCGAAGCGATGTTGAAAGTGGGGTTGAAAAATTTAACTTCGGAAAATAAAACAGATATTAACTCAATTGACGACTTCTTAAAAGATTTCACCAATATTAATACAAAATTTACTATTGTAAATGAAGAAGAGGGAAATGAGGCAAAATTTAACGGTATCAATGAACAATATGCGAAGTTAAGAGCATTGGTGAGCTATAAATTAGAAAATAAAGACAATGCTGAGTTAATGGATATGTTGGGTAAACATATTGATGCGATGAAAAAAACATTAATTTCCGCTTATGTTAATGACCCTCATCTAAAAATGAATCGAGAAGAAGCCGAGCGTTTTATAAATCGTATGACCGAAGATGAAATTATGCGTTATTCTGCTTATGGGGCATACAATAATGTTTATAAAAAGGAAGAAGTTAATCAATTAACGCCTGCTTATTCTTTGGGGGTTATTTTACAGAAAATGAAAAATAAAGAGCCTGTTAGCGAGGAAGAAAAACAGTTCGCCCTAGATGAATTATCTAAACAAGGGAAACCGTTAGGGGAAATTAAAGAAGAATATCCTCAATTAGATAAGCTTGTCGCAAAAGAACACGAAGCGGTCGCATTAGGAAATGCAAATGAGCAAACGAAAGAGGCTCAAATTGAAAATAGAAATTTTGAAGTTGGAGTATAAAATAGAGGGGTTCCCCCTCTATTTTTTTAGTTTTCTTCATATAATTTGAGATTTTTAAGAATTTGTGTTGAAAAGTTAATTTCATTTCTTAATTGGTCAAATTCAGGTGTACCTTCGATTTTTAAAAGGTAATCCCAAAATTGGTATTTAAACGCTCGCTGAATGTTTTTAATTTTAGCACCATATTGGAAAAGCATTTCAGGGTTATAGCCGTCCAAATAAATGGTTTTACGCATTGGCTTTAAAGTTTGTAAACTCTCAATAAAGACTTTCGTCATCTTAATAATATCGCTTTCAGATTTATTCTCTTGTTTTAAGAATTTATTTAGTGCAATATCAACAAGAGTGTAAGTACGAGCTGATTTCATAACAAAATTCCATGCTGGTGTCTTAATCGCTTTTCGCTCACCATTGACGATTTCATATTTGGTTTTGCCATCGTCAGGAAATGCAGGTGCTTTCACCGTAATCTTCCCAAATTCAGGGTCGATAAACGTATCGCCAATTTTAGCGTGTGCGGTGGTGGTTGTGGCTAATGCAAGTAGTGCAATCGTAATAAGTTTTTTCATAGTAGGCTCCATTTTTAATGGGTAATCTTTATTTTAATAAAAAAGTTTTGTGCATTTAGGGAATATGGACGGTATTAACTATTTTGCTCATCAATAGTGTCAAGATAATCCTCAATCTTGTCTTTTTGCACAAAGAAATAGGCTGATAAAAATGCAAAGAATGCAGTCCCAAAAATAATTAGAAATTTTGCGAAAATTTCTAGAATCTCGTGGGAGGAATCTTCATTTTTATTATTTTTTTCATTACAAGTGTTTATACTTTCATCTTTTTCTTGTATGTTTTTGGAATTGTTACATTCACACTCTTTTTGAAGAGTGTTTGTTTTTTCATTAATATCTTTACTTTGTTGTGTTTTTGGGGTGATAACATCATTGTTTTGAGTTTGGGTTTCCTCTATCGGTTGTGTGATAATATTGCTGTCTTGAGTTTGACTTTCTTTTTCTTTGTTTTTGATATTATATTCCGTCTCTTTTATTGTATTATCAATATTGCATTGCGTTTTTATTTTTCTGATTTCATCTTTTAGCTCTTGATGTCTTTTTTGAGTGTCTGTTTCATTTATTATTTCACTGCTTGTTGTAACTAATGTATTTAAACTACAAGCAGTAGCTAAGCAGGATATTATTAGCATATTGAAAATAAAATTGCTTGATATTGACATTTTCTTTTTTATATTCTCAAAAAAGGTTGTTTTTAATCTTTTGGCAAGACAAGTTGTGAATAAAAATAGGAATGCTAGGGGAATGATAACAATAAGTAATTCTTTATATTGAGATATGTCTTTAGGAGGTGCTACAAAATAGACTATAGAAAATACTATAATAAAAGCTAAAACTACTGCTACTACTGCTAATAAGCAAATATTTATTATGTTTATTAGCTTTTCTTTTATTTTTTCATTTTCTTGTGATGGGTTTTGTTGGTTTTCTGAACTCATAATGTTTCCTTTATAATCTAAGTGAAAATTGGAGTTCTTATTCTAAATCGTTTTTTTTTCGTCAATATCCATTCAAAAAATAATCAATAATTTTAACAAAATCCAACCAATAGCCAGCACAAACACCCCTGAACGCAAGCGTTAGGGGTGGTTTTGATAGGGTTTTAGCCTACTAAGCTGCTCTGCATACCGCCTTCAGTTTGGAAGGCTGCTAGATAAGCTTAATCGGTGGGTGATTAAAACAAAGTGTAGATAAATGTATTAGTTTTTGAATAAGGCTATCTTGATTATGGTTTCTTCGATAAGCGGTTTCTAAGCTAAATAAGAAAATATATTTCTGGCTAATATGTTTGACGATATTTAAATTATGAACAAGCAAACTATTAAAATTTTCCGCAAGGTTATTACTTACCCCATTTGGGGTGCAAAATTCTTTGGCGTGATTAACTTTTTGATGGTTAAAGCCTTGCTGTTTAATAATCGAGTAAACAGGGGCGGAATCAGTATGAATTTTGCTATTTTTATCCACCTGATTTAATATTTTTAATACCGTTTCTTTATCTTCTGTTTTAGCAATATAAACAATGCTCTTTTTTACCCATTTATTCGGTTGTTTTTCATCTTTGTATTTACAGGTGGCATTAATAATCGAAAATTTGTTTTTCTGCTTATCAAGTTTGTTTTTATCTTTATTTATTGCATTGGCTTGCTGAGAATTGCATTTTCTAATGGATTTGGTTTTATATTTTCCATCAATATGCACTTCACCTTGTAATAAAATGCTTTCTTGTTCTTTTAAAAAAGTATATTGGATTTTCTTTACATTCATAAAGGCGGTTTTATAACAAATGCCAAGATCGATACTTAGTTGATAAATAGAAATAGCACATCTTCGGTTATTAAAGTATAGTAATAAATGATAAATATCAACAAAAGATAATTTTCGAGAATGGAATATCGTGCCGGAACTTAAACTAAAGGTATGTTTGCAGTATTTGCAACGCCACTGTTTGCGTGTTTTTATATAATAGGCTTGATGCTTTTTTTGACAATGGGGGCAAATTTGCTCGCTTAAACTCTCCCAACGTAAATATTGAAAGAAATTGCGAGCGGTTTCTTCATTAATATTTTTAATCGATTTTATGTTTAATTTTGAGTTTTCTTTATCTAATCCTAATAATTTGTGAGGCATTTTTAAAAATAAAATAGCGTCTTTCGACATTACAATTTATTTTAAAAATGCGATAGGGAGAAAACCAAATAGATGAGAAAAATTTTTTAAAAATATTTTTTGCAAATTTTTGCCATAAATTAACCGCTTGCAAGTGGCTGAATATCACCGTTTTTCACTTCAAACAAGCGATCATCCGCCCTATCTTGCCACTGCATTTGATTAAGTTGATCTTGGGTAATTGCCGTAACAAACACTTGCGAGCCGTTTTCTCTTAAACGGTGGGCTAAAAGTTCACGTTTGGTTGGGTCAAGCTCTGAGGCGAAATCGTCAATCAAAAACAGGCATTGGCGTTGTTTTTGGGCGACTAAATGTTCCCCTTGTGCTAAGCGTAACGCACACATCAGTAATTTGAGTTGCCCGCGGGAAAGCACATCTTCTACCGGCAAGCCGTTCGCTTTAAAACGGAAATCCGCTTTTTGTGCCCCAATCATTGTGTAACCAATCGCTTTATCACGCTCAAAGCCTTGTACCAGAATTTCGGCATAATCCGCTCCCTTTTCCCAACCTTGATGAAAACTTAAGCCGATTTCTAATTCCGGCAAGAAAAATTGACAGGTTTTCTCAATTTCAGGGCGGAGAGCTTCGGCATATTCCGCTCGCATTTGGCTTACTGCATAGGTGGTTTTCACCAGTTCAATATCCCACGCTTTTAGCTCTTGGTAAGAACGCACTTGTTGCAAGGCAGAATTTCGCTGTTTTAATAAACGGCGTAGGTTAGTCCAATGGGTGTAGAAATCAGAATGTTGGTGGAACAAGCCCCAATCCAAAAAGGCTCGGCGATAGCTCGGACCGCCGTTTAGCAGTGTTAAGCCCTCAGGCGTAATCACTTGCATTGGGAGTAACTGAGCGAGATCAGCAATTTTATTGCCATCTTCGCCGTTGATTTTCAGAGTAGTGTCGCCACTTCGAGATTTCTGAATGCCAACCGACCACGAATGTTGGGCTTCGTCAATTTTGCCGTGTAAGACAAAATCATCACTATCATAATTGATGATGCGGTTGCTGATATGGCTTTTAAAGGAACGCCCGTGCCCGAGATAAAAAATGGCTTCCAACAGGCTGGTTTTACCGCTGCCGTTTGAGCCGACTAAAAAGTTAAAATGGGGGCTAAATGTTAAATCGGCACTTTGGATATTGCGGAAATGATTAATCAGTAAACGGGTTAAAGCCATAAAGTGAGAATACAAGCGGTTAAAAATGAGTGGTATTTTACCAAATTTGCAAAATTTTGGGAAAAATTAACCGCTTGCAGATTAGACAAGCGTTCAGTAAAATGAACCGCTTATTTTATCGCTAAATTTAGAGGAAAAATTATGTTTGGAAAAGGCGGTTTAGGTGGCTTAGGCGGCTTAATGAAACAGGCTCAGCAAATGCAAGAGCGTATGCAAAAAATGCAAGAAGAGATCGCACAATTAGAAGTAACAGGCGAATCTGGAGCAGGTTTGGTGAAAATAACCATTAACGGGGCACACAACTGCCGCCGTATTGAGATCGACCCATCATTAATGGAAGATGATAAAGAGATGGTGGAAGACTTAGTTGCAGCAGCGTTTAACGATGCCGTTCGCCGTGCAGAAGAAATGCAAAAAGAAAAAATGGCGAGTGTAACAGCAGGTATGCAATTACCACCGGGTATGAAATTCCCATTCTAATTGAGTATGCAAACCAGTCCTTTACTTGAAAATTTAATGGAAGCCTTACGAGCGTTGCCAGGCGTTGGTCCAAAATCGGCACAGCGAATGGCATATCATCTGCTGCAACGTAATCGTTCGGGCGGTGTGGCATTGGCTAAGGCATTAAGCGAAGCAATGAGCCATATCGGGCATTGCCAATCTTGCCGTACCTTTACCGAAGAAGAGGAATGCACAATTTGCAAAAATCCTCGCCGTCAAATGAGCGGACAGCTTTGTGTGGTTGAAATGCCGGAAGATATTCAAGCTATTGAGCAAACCGGGCAGTTTTCGGGGCGTTATTTTGTGCTAATGGGGCATTTGTCGCCGATTGATGGTATTGGTCCACGTGAAATTGGGCTGGATTTACTCCAACAGCGTTTGGAAAATGAATCATTCCACGAAGTGATTTTAGCCACTAATCCAACCATTGAGGGCGATGCGACGGCAAACTATATCGCCGAAATGTGTAAGATGTACAACGTAAAAGCAACTAGAATTGCACACGGAGTGCCTGTTGGCGGTTCGCTTGAAATGGTAGATGGTACGACGCTTTCCCATTCATTTGCCGGGCGACGTGATATTACCTTTTAAACTATTTCGGTATAGGCTTAATTCTGATATAATTACTCAACTATTTTAATTTTAAAATTCTATTTTATTGAGGTTAAAAAATGGAAACTATCGACAAAATCAAACAACAAATTAGCGAAAATCCAATTCTACTTTATATGAAAGGTTCACCAAAATTCCCATCTTGCGGTTTCTCAGCTCGTGCGGTGGAAGCAGTCATCAACTGCCAAGTGCCATTCGGTTATGTGGATATTTTAGCTAATCCAGACATTCGTGCTGAATTACCAAAATTCGCAAACTGGCCAACTTTCCCACAATTATGGGTAGAAGGCGAGTTAATCGGCGGTTGTGATATCGTGTTAGAAATGTTCCAAAAAGGTGAATTACAAGAATTGTTAAAAGCAACGGCAGAAAAGCACGCAGCAAATTCTTAAAGTCAATCGTTAAGGCTCTTAATTTAATCAGTTCCCAATAATGGTTAGATTGGTTTAATTCAAGGACTAAGCCCGATATTCTAAGGGCTTAGTCCTTTTAATTTCATTTGAATACGAACAAATAATATTTGTGAATATGTTGAAGATAAAATCTGCACCTTAATCAGTTGGTTGTTTAGTCCAACTTTTGAGGTGCAGATCATAATTTGCTTTTTTAAATATAAATTACAGCATACTAAGCATAAACAGGTAAACGTTTGCAGATCTCTAATACTTTCGCTTTCGTCTCTGCAATCACTTGCTCGTGGTTGTCTTTACCGATACTTTCTAACACATCACACATCCAGCCGGCTAATGTTGCTACATCATCTTCTTTAAAACCACGACGGGTAACAGATGGTGTTCCCACACGGATACCTGATGTTACAAATGGTTTTTGTGGATCGTTTGGTACTGAGTTTTTATTTACCGTGATGTTTGCTGCACCCAAAGCCGCATCTGCTGCTTTACCCGTTAAGCCTTGTTTTACAAAACTTACTAGGAATAAGTGGTTTTCCGTTCCGTTAGAAACTACCTCAAAGCCACGTTGTTTAAATACTTCCACCATTGCTTTTGCATTTTTTACTACTTGTTGTTGGTAGGCTTTAAATTCAGGCTCTAATGCTTCTTTAAAACAAACCGCTTTTGCTGCAATAACGTGCATTAACGGACCACCTTGACCTGCCGGGAATACCGCAGATTGTAGTTTTTTATAGATTTCTTCATCGCCACAAGCAGATAAAATTAAACCACCACGAGGACCGGCTAATGTTTTATGTGTTGTGGTTGTAACAACGTGTGCGTGTGGAAGTGGATTTGGGTAAACTCCAGCTGCGATTAAACCTGCAACGTGTGCCATATCCACAAATAAGTAAGCTCCTACTTCATCAGCAATTTCACGCATTTTAGCCCAATCAATCACTTGAGAATAAGCGGAAAAACCAGCCACAATCATTTTTGGCTTGACTTCTTGAGCTTGCTTACGCAATGCATCGTAATCAATTAAGCCTTCTGCGGTAATACCATATTGCTCCGCTTTATAGATTTTGCCGGAAAAACTAACTGAAGCACCGTGTGTTAAGTGTCCGCCGTGAGCCAAACTCATACCTAAAATGGTATCGCCCGGATTTAACAACGCCATATACACCGCAGCATTTGCTTGTGAGCCAGAGTGTGGTTGAACGTTAGCATAATCGGCACCAAATAATTCTTTAGCACGATCAATCGCTAATTGCTCAATAATATCTACATATTCACAGCCGCCATAGTAGCGTTTATTAGGGTAGCCCTCTGCATATTTATTGGTTAATTGTGAACCTTGAGCTTGCATTACACGTGGGCTTGCGTAGTTTTCTGAGGCAATTAACTCAATATGCTCTTCTTGGCGACGATCTTCATCTTGGATAGCCTGCCATAAAACAGCATCATAATCTGCGATATTCATATCACGTTTTAACATTGTTGGACTCCTATAAAGCTTAAGTAAACGTTTGCGTAAGTTGATTTGCCGATATTTTACGTATTTTTTAATCTAATAGATAGTATTAATTTAAATAATCATACTCCTATAAAAGCAGAAAGCAACAAGCGGTCATATTTTGTAAATTTTTTACCAAAAATGACCGCTTGTAAGATAGTAAGTTTTGCTTTTCTAACCCGCCAATTCTGCTCTAATTATCGCCGCACCTTGACTAAGTGCATTGAGTTTGCCACGAGCAACTTCACGAGAAAGTGGTGCCATACCACAGTTAGTGCAAGGGTAGAGCTTATCGGCATCGACAAATTGCAATGCTTTACGCAATGTATCTGCTACTTGCTCAGGTGTTTCAATGGTATTGGTTGCGACATCAATGGCTCCCACCATTACCTTTTTACCACGAATAAGTTCAATTAAATCCATTGGTACTTTGGAATTCTGGCATTCAAGAGAGACAATATCAATTTTAGATTGTTGTAATTTCGGGAAGCTCTCTTCGTATTGTCGCCATTCTGAACCGAGCGTTTGTTTCCAATCCGTATTTGCTTTAATGCCGTAGCCGTAGCAGATATGCACCGCAGTTTCGCATTTTAAGCCTTCGATAGCTCGTTCAAGAGCAGCAACCCCCCAATCGTTTAATTCGTCAAAGAATACGTTAAACGCAGGTTCATCAAACTGAATAATATCTACGCCTACCGCTTCTAACTCTTTTGCTTCTTCATTTAAAATTTTGGCAAATTCCCACGCTAGCTTTTCACGGCTTTTGTAGTGAGCATCGTATAAGGTGTCTATCATCGTCATTGGACCCGGCAATGCCCATTTAATGGGTTTGTCAGTATGGGCTCGAAGGAATTTTGCATCTTCAACAAATATGGATTTAGGGCGAGAAACTGCTCCTACCACGGTTGGCACGCTGGCATCGTAACGGTTACGAATGCGGACGGTTTCACGCTTGTTAAAATCTACGCCGTCTAAATGTTCAATGAAGGTTGTTACAAAATGCTGGCGAGTCTGTTCACCATCACTCACAATATCAATGCCAGCTGCTGTTTGCTCAGCAAGTGAAACTAAAAGGGCATCTCTTTTTGCTTGTAGTAATTCACTGCCACTGAATTTCCATTCAGACCAAAGTTTTTCAGGCTCAGCAAGCCAAGCCGGTTTGGGTAAACTGCCAGCGGTAGAAGTTGGGAGAAGGATTTTGCTCATCTTTTTTTATTCCTATTTTTCACTTAACCAAGCATCTAAAATAGCTTGATATGGCTTAATAAAATGTTCTTCGGTGTATTTGCCTTGTTTGATCGCAAGCTGAGTACGCTCTTCACGGTCATATTCCACTTGGGTAGTAGAGTAATCGCCATAAGTCAAACTGGCTTTGTAAACCTGTCCTGCTACAGAGTTTGCGTTATACACTTCCGGGCGATAGATTCTTTGGAAAGCTTCCATTGTTGCAATAGTACTGATAAGCTCCAAGTTACTATAATCGTTCAGTAGATCCGTGTTTTCATCAAAATAGAACGCATAAGGTGCAACCGATTTTGGTGGCATAAAGTAACGTACTTTTAAGCCCATTTTGGCAAAGTATTCATCGGTTAATGAATAGTCATTTTGCACATATTCTACCCCTAAAATTGGATGAACATTAGTGGTTTTGTGATAAGTGCGAGTGGTTGCCACACTTAAACAAATCACAGGTGATTTTGGGAATTTTGCTTGATATTCAGGCGAGTTTACCAAGTGTTTATAGAGCTTGCCGTGTAAATCGCCATAGCCTTCCGGTACGCTGAAACTTGGTTTATCTTTGTTGTAATCAAGTAATAGAACGCTAAAGTCATAATCACGCACATAAGATGAAAAGCTGTTACCTACAATACCATCAATGGTCTTACCTGTTTTGTGATCGATTACATAGGTTTTAAGCCATTCAAGAGCAGGGAAAAATTCACCTTTACCTTCTACGTCAATATCTACGGACACAATGTCTAATTTCACAGAATAACGATCCGCATTTGGGTTATCCCAATTCGCTAAATCATTAAAACGGTTATTGATCATCGTAATCGTATTTTGCAAATTTTGCTTACGGTTTTCGCCGCGTGCAAGATTGGCAAAATTGGTGGTTAAGCGAGTGCTATTGGCTGGTTCATAGTTTTCATCAAATTCAATGGTGTGAACTTGGCATTTGAAATCTGTAGTCATCTTAACGTCTCCTTTGAGTTCTTATTGTTGTTGAGATGACTTATTGAACCATAAATTTTTGTTGAATAAAAATGATATGTTTTGAAGTTGAATATGAATAACTTTCATATTCAACCTGCAAAATGTCAGAAAAAAATGACCGCTTGTAAAAAAGGAGTATCTATAATGGGCAGGGATATTTTACACTTTAAAATAACTTACTCGCCCAGCCTAATTTTGAACCTAGCACAGTAAAGTAGTTGTAATCTTTTAAATGCAGTAGTTGTAATTTATCAGGGCTTTTTCTAACTAATACACGATCTTCAGGGCTAAAGCTCATCTTTTCCTGCCCATCACAAATCACTTCTAAATCAGGGGTATTATATTTTGCAAAGCGGAGTGAAATTTGGCTGTCGCCATCAATGACTAATGGGCGTGATGAAAGCGTGTGTGGGTGCATTGGCACAAGTGCGATAGCATTCATATTCGGGGTGAGAATTGGACCGCCGGCAGAAAGTGAGTAAGCAGTTGAGCCTGTTGGGGTTGCCACAATTAAGCCATCTGCTCGTTGCGAAAAGGCAAATTTGCCGTCAATATAAACTTCAAATTCAATAATTCGAGCGACTTGTGTTGGGTGAACCACAATTTCATTTAAGGCATTATTTAATGAAATGATTTTGCCGTTACGTTCAATATAGGCTTCAAGCAAGAAACGCTCTTCAATGACATATTCATTTTTCACTAAGCAGCTATAAAGCTGCTCAAAAGCCGTTTGAGGGGCAATATCGGTTAAAAAACCTAAATTACCACGATTAATGCCGATAAGCGGTACACGATATTTGGCTAAAGCACGAGCAATGCCTAGCATATTGCCATCACCACCAATCACAATTACAAGTTCGGCACGTTGCCCGATTTCATCTAGGCAATAACTTTCGGCAAGCTGTAACTGGGTAGCGACCTCTTTTTCCACTAAAATGGTGTAATCTCGATCTTTTAACCAGTTATACACTGCGAGATGTGTTTCAAAGGCACTATCGTGGCGAGGCGTGCCAACGATTGCAATAACTTCAAACGGTTTTTGTGGGTTCATTTTCTATTCCTATAAACGACTAGAGAATATGGGTTTGATACCATTGGTTAAGCAGAATACCTGTATTAACTGCCACATTTAAACCACTATTTAACGGATTGTTAAATGAAAGCTGTACAGTAGTATCTTCCATATAAGCAATCTCGCTTGCCGGAATTTCACTTAATACAAAGACCACTTTCTCTGCCAATTTCGTTTTAGTTAAAGATGGAGCTTGCTTATGGCGGGTTAGATGTACAATTTGGTAGCCGGCTTGGCGTAACTGCACTAACGCAATTTGCTTATTCTTCGTTTCTAAAGCACGCACAAACTCTAATCCACCTTCCGCTACACGAGCTGCCGCACTTGAATTTAAGCTATCTACATTTTCCGTGATGATCCCTTTCACCCCATAAAATGCACAGGTACGGATAATACCGCCAACATTTTGTGCATTATTCACGCCATCTAGCAATACTAAACAATCTTGCTTTTTCGGGACTTGTAAGTAGCCCTCTAACACGAATGATGACGATTTTTTCACTAATAAGCACATCTCGCCGTGATGTTCAGTACCGGTTACACGTTCCATTTCTTCACGATCGATAACGTGATATGCCTTTTTATTTTCGGCTAAATAGCTCATTACATCGCCTAATTTCTTCGCACCTTCAACCGTTGCCCATAAACGCACAATAGATTCAGGACGTTGTTGGAATAATGTGATACACGCATTTTCGCCATACACTTTCATTTCCTCTAAGCGGTTTTTCTTAATTTTTTCCGGTGCTCGAGGCGAAAGCGGACCTGTTTTTTTCTCTTTTGATGAGTTACCGCCTTTTACCCAAATTTGCACGCTGCCTTCGCCGCTGGCTTTTCTGCCCTCGGTTGGGTAAATTGGTTCAGAGCGTTCACGTTGAAAATTAGCTTTGCGGTTATCATTTCGCTCATTTTTGCGTTCAAAGCTTCGCTCTTTGCCTTTTTCTGAAAAGCGGGAAGAACGATCACTCGTTCTCTTTTCATCTCTAGTTTTAAAGCGAGGCTCATTATTTTCTTTAAATTTCATTTTTCATACCTAAGTTGTGGCTAAAATTAAGCTTATTATAACGAATACAATTTACAAGCGGTTAGAAAAAGCCATTTTTTTGCAAAAAATTTCACAGATTAGACCGCTTGTTGTTTCTTTATCGGGCTACTTTCTTTATAATCGGTGCTTTCTTATGTTCTTTAAAATCTGGTGGAAATATGAACCCAATGTTAAACATTGCTATTCGTGCTGCACGAAAAGCAGGCAATATTATTGCCAAAGGCTATGAGCAATCGCCTCAAGATACTCAAGTTTCTCAAAAAAATACAAATGATTATGTAACCGATATTGATAAAGCGGCTGAAGCAGCAATTATTGATGTGATCCGTAAATCTTACCCTGATCATTCTATCGTAACGGAAGAGTCAGGCGTATTAAACGGTAGCAATGAAAATGTGCAATGGGTAATTGATCCATTAGATGGCACAACTAATTTCGTAAAACGCTTACCGCATTTCTCTGTTTCTATTGCCATTCGTGAGAATGGTCGTACAACAGTAGGAGTGGTTTACGATCCTATCCGTAATGAGCTTTTCACTGCAGTGCGTGGTGAAGGAGCAAAATTAAATGAGTTCCGCTTACGCATTGATGCAGAACGCCGTGATTTAAAAGGCACTGTATTAGCAACAGGTTTCCCTTTTAAAGTGTTAAGACATCGTGAAGCACACTTAAATATGCTTGAAGCATTAATGAATAATGGTGTGGCTGATTTTCGTCGTACAGGTTCGGCAGCATTAGATTTAGCTTATGTTGCAGCCGGTCGTGTGGACGGTTTCTTTGAAATCGGCTTAAAACCGTGGGATTGTGCGGCAGGCGAATTAATCGCTCGTGAAGCAGGGGCGATTGTAACTAACTTTGTCGGCGGAACAGATTACTTAAAATCGGGCAACTTAGTGGTTGGTAATGGTCGTGTCGTAAAAGAAATTTTAAACAGTATTCAGCCAACTTTAACTGAAGAATTAAAAGCTTAATTTTATAACAATATCATTTGCTCATTTTGCGAATAAATTGTGGGAATAAATATGATGGAAAAGAAGTATCCTCTGTTAAATGAAATCAACTCTCCTGAAGACTTGCGTTTGCTTCCGACAGACAAACTGCAAGAGGTGGTTGATGAATTGCGAGCCTATTTACTGGAGTCTGTGAGCCGAACAAGTGGTCATTTAGCCTCCGGTTTAGGTGTGGTGGAGCTTACGGTTGCATTGCATTATGTTTATCAAACCCCATTTGATCAACTGATTTGGGACGTAGGACATCAGGCTTACCCACATAAAATCTTAACAGGTCGCCGTGAGCAAATGCACACCATTCGCCAAAAAGATGGCATTCATCCCTTTCCTTGGCGTGAAGAAAGCCCTTATGATGTATTAAGTGTTGGGCATTCTTCTACTTCCATTAGTGCCGGCTTAGGTATTGCGGTTGCAGCTGAAAAAGAAGATGCCGGACGTAAAACCGTTTGTGTGATTGGTGATGGAGCAATTACCGCAGGTATGGCGTTTGAAGCGTTAAATCACGCAGGTGCATTGCATACTGATATGCTGGTGATTTTAAACGATAACGAAATGTCGATTTCAGAAAATGTGGGGGCATTAAATAATCATCTTGCCCGCATCTTCTCTGGCTCGCTTTACACTTCTGTGCGTGATGGAAGCAAAAAAATTCTTGATAAAGTGCCGACCATCAAAAACTTTATGAAGAAAAGTGAAGAGCATATGAAAGGCGTTATTTTTTCGCCAGAAAGTACTCTATTTGAAGAATTAGGCTTTAATTACATTGGTCCGATTGATGGTCATAATATTGATGAATTGGTGAAAACTTTAAGCAATATGCGTGAGTTGAAAGGACCGCAATTTTTACACGTTCGCACTAAGAAAGGGAAAGGTTATAGTCCTGCGGAAAATGATCCTATCGGCTATCACGGTGTACCTAAATTTGATCTAACAATTAATGAGTTGCCTAAATCAAAAGCTCCGCCAACCTATTCCAATATTTTTGGTGATTGGCTATGTGAGATGGCAGAGCGTGATTCGAAAATTATCGGCATTACTCCAGCAATGCGTGAAGGTTCAGGGATGGTGGAGTTTTCCAAACGTTTTCCGGAACAGTATTTTGATGTGGCAATTGCCGAACAACACGCTGTTACCTTTGGTGCAGGCTTAGCAATTGCAGGTTATAAACCTGTTGTTGCTATTTATTCGAGTTTCTTACAACGAGCTTACGATCAGCTTATTCACGATGTGGCAATTCAAAACTTGCCTGTCATTTTTGCCATTGACCGAGCCGGAATTGTGGGAGCAGATGGTCAAACCCATCAAGGTGCATTTGATTTAAGCTTTATGCGTTGTATTCCAAATATGACAATTATGGCACCAAGCGATGAAAATGAAATGCGTCAAATGCTTTATACCGCTTATACAATGAATACGCCAACCGCTATTCGTTACCCTAGAGGGAATGCAAAAGGTGTAGCGTTGCAACCAATGCAAGCATTAGAAGTGGGTAAAGCGAAGGTAATCCGTGAAGGCAAAAAAGTCGCAATTTTAAACTTCGGGGCATTATTAGATGAAGCAAAAATTGTGGCAGAAAAACACGATTATACGCTTGTTGATATGCGTTTTGTTAAGCCGCTTGATGAAGATTTACTCCAAAAAATGGCGGATTCACACGAACTTTTCGTTACCCTTGAAGAAAATGCTATTCAAGGCGGAGCAGGGAGTTTTGTAAATGAATATTTGCAAAATATCGGCAAAATTAAACCGCTTATAATGCTTGGTATTCCTGATTTCTTCGTGCCTCAATCTACTCAACCTGAAGCTTATGCCGAACTTGAGTTAGATGCGAAGGGAATTGAAGCAAAAATTCAAAAATTCTATTCTTAATCATATAAAAAATCCCCTTTAGGCAGGGGATTTTTGACATAGTTCACATTTCTGGCAAAATATTTCACATAAATCTCACAATTTATTTTACTTTACTCATACTCCTACTTACAATGACACGACTTTTTAGTATTTATACTAAAAATCTTTCTTCATTCATTTATAGATTATAGGATTTCTATTATGTTGTGGTTCTTTTTCTGCGTAGCCATACTTATTCTTGGCTATTTTACCTATGGAAAAATCATCGAAAAAATCTTCGTGATTAATCCAAATAAATTAACACCGGCTAACTCAATGAGAGATGGTGTGGACTATATGCCAATGTCGAAAACGAAAATTTGGCTTATTCAATTATTAAATATTGCCGGCACGGGTCCTATCTTTGGTCCGATTTTAGGTGCGTTATACGGACCGGTTGCAATGTTATGGATTGTTATCGGCTGTATCTTTGCCGGTGCAGTACACGACTATTTCTGTGGTATGTTAAGTATCCGTAATGGTGGTGCAACAATGCCAAACCTTGCAGGTAAGTTTTTAGGTCGTCCGGTTAAATTATTTATTAACGTAATGGCATTAGTTCTGCTTTTATTAGTAGGTGTGGTGTTCGTTGCAAGCCCGGCTCAATTATTAGCAACCATTACAATGGATGTTGCAGGTGCAACCCAAGGTGCAATGGAATTAGGTGATGTTGAAGCGGTAAAAGAAGCTGTTGCAGCAGGCGGTATTACTGTCTGGGGAATGGATAAAGCAACCGTTATCTCAGTTTGGACACTAATTATCTTCGGTTACTATATTTTAGCTACCTTATTGCCTGTAGATAAAATCATTGGTCGTATCTATCCGTTCTTCGGTGCATTATTGCTCTTTATGTCTGTGGGTATGGTGTATGGTTTAGTGAGTGCTCATTTAAGTGCGACAGATCCAATTGACTTCTTCCGTACGGTAAATGCTGATGGTCAAGGTTTAACGTGGGAAAAATTCACTCAAAACTTCCAAGTGAAAGGTGATGTTCCAATTTGGCCATTACTATTCTTAACGATTTCTTGCGGTGCATTATCAGGCTTCCACGCAACACAAACACCATTAATGGCACGTTGTGCACAAAATGAAAGCGAAGGTCGCTTCATTTTCTACGGTGCGATGATTACTGAAGGTGTAATTGCATTAGTATGGTGTATGGTAGGTCTTGCATTCTATGAAAGCCCACAAGCATTACAAGATGCCATCGCAGCAGGTTCACCGTCTAAAGTAGTATATGATAGCTCATTACACTTCTTAGGCTTTATCGGCGGTATCTTCGCGGTATTAGGTGTGGTGGTATTACCAATTACTTCAGGTGATACCGCATTCCGTGCTGCACGTTTACAATTAGCGGAAATCTTTAACCTAGAACAACGTTCATTTGCAAAACGTTTATACATTGCAATTCCACTGTTTGTTCTTGGCTTTATTGTATCGAAATTAGACTTCAGCGTATTATGGCGTTACTTCACTTGGGCAAACCAAATGACAGCAATGGTAATGTTATGGACAGCCGCAGGTTACTTATATCGCTACAACAAATTCCACTGGGTATGTTCAATCCCGGCGTGGTTCATCACAACCGTGTGTGCAACTTATTTAGCTTATAATAAAATCGGCTTTGGTTTAGATTACCAATTATCAGTGTACATCGGTTTAGCGATTACAGTAGTATGTATCATCTGCTTCTTCACATTACTTAAGCCATATAATGTGCGTGATGAAGATGAGTTAGCTACCAGCTAAACTTGATTAAAAATGCAAAAATGGGGACAATAAGTCCCCATTTTTATTAGCTGTACAACTTTGTCTATGCGATTTTTTGATACTCACACTCATCTTGATTACCTTTCAGAAAGCCTTAATTTAAGCATTTCTACGCTGGTGGAAAATGCTCAAAAATATCAAGTGGAAAAAATATTAGTGGTTTCTGTTTTTGCAAAAAATTTTGAAAAAGTAACCGCTTGTGCTAATGAAAAGCCGAAAAATATTGTTTATGGTTTAGGTTTACATCCACTCTATATTCAACAACATCAACTTTCTGATTTAGATTTATTAGAAAATCGATTAAGTCAAAAAGTGCCACTCTGTACTGCAATTGGTGAAATAGGCTTAGAAAAAGCCGTGATCGAAGTTTCTTCTCCTGAACTATGGAAAAAACAGTGTGAGTTTTTAGAGGCACAGCTTGCCCTTGCTAAAAAATTCAATTTGCCGGTTAATCTTCATTCACGTAAAAGCCACGATCAGTTATTTGTGTTTTTAAAAAAAGCACAACTTTCTCAAACCGGCGTGATTCACGGATTTGCAGGGAGTTATGAACAAGCAAAACGTTTTGTTGATCTCGGCTATAAAATTGGCGTGGGCGGCACAATTACTTATCAACGAGCGAACAAAACCCGTGAAGCAGTCCGAAAATTACCGCTAGAAAGTTTATTGTTGGAAACTGATTCTCCTGATATGCCTGTTTTCGGTTTTCAAGGGCAGCCTAATCGACCGGAACGGCTTATTATGAGTTTTAATAGCTTATGTGAATTGCGAAATGAGCAACCCCAAATTATCGCTGAAACCATTTGGCAGAATAGTGAGAGATTATTTTCTCACACTTGATTTAATCTTCTTTTTAGGTGTTGCCAAATCTGCAAGCCATAATTTTTATCAAAATAGGCACAAATTGTTTCTTCTTTTGCTTTTATTTCACGATCTTCACAGCAATTTACAAATTTTTGCTGATAAATGACCGCTTGTAATTCAAAATGCACTCCGGAGAGCAGATAATATCCCTGCCCTAAATATCCTTCTACCATCGTGAATGATCCATCTGGATAGTAAGCCAATGGGCGGTAAACTGCTTTAGGTGTTGGCTCAAAGCAGCAACCGCCGTGATAATAAAACATCGTTTTTTCACCTTCTGCAAGTGTTATCTCGATCATCGCTTTACTCTCGACCCCTTCATCGTAGAGCTTTCCATTAGTAAACTTAGGTAGGCTACCTTTCGCAACACCATTAAATAACGAAAGTTCTCGGCTACCTTTTACAGTATAGTCAAGTCCTATAAAATCCAATTCAGCACAACCATAATAAGCTCCGGCACAGATACCGAGATAAGCTCCGCCTTGTTCAACAAAATGACGAATTTTGCGGTTGCCTTCTCCATTTAATTTTTTGCAGTAAGGCAAATCTGCACCACCGGGCATTATCAATAAACAGCCATCAGATAATTTGCCTTGAATAATTTGTTCAGCATTAATCAGGCAAGCCGGGTGCTGTAAGTATTGTTCTACCGCTAATAGCAATGACTGAACCCCAATTTCACTGCTGCCTTCATCACAATAAATATAAACTGGTTTTACCATACACAATTTACGTTTACCCTAAAAGATATATTCTTATATAATTCGTTGCGAACATTTTTACTATATTTAAGGAGAAAAGTATGTTCACCACTCAATTAACTCAAACTAAACGTTGGCTAGAAGCCAATAGTACAACAACATTTTGGTTGAAAACCTTCATCGGTGCAACCTTACTTGCTATTTTTGCTCAAATTTCTGTGCCTATGTACCCAGTGCCAATTACAGGACAAACACTTGCTTTAACGGTTGTTGGTTTTGCAATGGGGCGTAAAGCGGCAACGGCAGCAGTATTACTTTATCTCTTTGAAGGGGCTATTGGATTACCAGTTTTTGCCGGTGGTGCTTCAGGTTTCCATCATTTCTTTGGTCCGACAGGGGGCTACTTATTAGGTTATATCCCAACTGCCTATTTCTTAGGCTATTATAGTGATAAAGGCGTATTAAATTCTTTTTGGAAGAGTTTATTTGTTGCATTGATTGCTAGTGTGATTACTTTTGCATTCGGCTTAGCACAACTTTATTTCTTTGTACCGGAAGGCACAGTATTACAAGCCGGTTTATATCCATTTATTTTAGGTGGCGTGCTTAAGGCTCTTCTCGCAAGCATCTTAGTTAGCCCAAGCTACAAATTCTTCTCTAAACTCTAATCTTTCTAAGGCTTTGCTTAATGCAAAGCCTTTTCTATTCAACTGATTATCCTATTTTTGCTTAAAAGTGATTAAGTCGGTACAATGTTTTTAATAATAGTAAACCGATTAAGGAGAATTCATTGAATAGCACTAAATTTTACTCCCTTTATTCAGGTATCTTTTTTCTGTTTTTCGGCTATGGTTTATTTCTAAACTCAGCAGGAATTAAACTTGCCGAAATGGGGGTAACGGATATTATCATCGGTTTACTCAATGCGGCTTTCTTTATTGGAGCTGCATTAAGCACCATTTTTGCTCACCGTATTGTTTCGAGTGTCGGGCATATCCGCTCATTTAGTGTATTTTGTGCCGTTTTTGCTATTGCTGCCCTTAGTCATATGATGGTGGATAATTTATGGATCTGGGGCGTGTTACGTATCATTTTGGGCTTCTGTCATTATAGTTTGTTGCTTTTAGTGGAAAGTTGGTTAAGCGAAAAAACGAATATTGATACCAGAGGCAAAGTGCTTGCTACTTATAATATTATTTTCTACCTAGCCTTTATTTTGGGGGTGAGTTTATTAAGTTTAGAGCTTAGCAGCCGAAACATTTTTACCTTATCGACCATTTTAGTAGTGATGTCGATGATCCCCATCGCTTTAACTAAAATGGTTCAACCCGATATTCCAGCTCGTGAACGTATTAGCATTCCTAAACTATTTTCGATTTCGCCATTAGCCTTAGCTACCAGTTTTATTAGCGGAATGTTGGTCAATGGCTTTTTCACAATGGTGTCGGTATTTCTGCTGAAATTTAGCTTTTCACTAAGCGAAATTTCGCTTTATTTGATGATCTCGATGATCGGCGGTTTTATCAGCCAAATGCCGATGGCGATGCTCTCAAACCGCATTGGCAGACGTAACGCTATTTTAGCTTGTGCGGTGGTCGGTACTCTTACTGCACTTATTGGGCTATTTGCAATTTTTCAAGAAAATTTGACCGCTTGGATACAATACATCATTGCCTTTTTATTTGGCTGTAGCCTATTTAGTTTATATGCGTTGAGTATCGCCCGAGCTAACGATGAATTGCCAAATAATATGAACACCGTTGAAGTTAGCAGAGGCTTGCTATTTTGCTATGGTTTAGGGGCATTGGTTGCTCCACCGCTTATCGGTTTTGCGATGAGCCTGTCTGCTGAGTACGGTTTTTATGCACTCTTTGGTCTGTTTTCACTTATTTTATTCATTTGTGCTGTCAGAACTAAACCTGTTCCGAAAGCGGAGCGTGCGGAAATGCAATATGCTACCCCTATTGCCACTGCAAGCCCAATTGAAGAAATTGAATTAGTGGAGGAAGAGCTTATTCCATTTGATGAAGAGGTGGTGCAAGAATACCAAGCTCAGCTTGAAACATTTGAAGAAGAGCAGCAAACAGAAAACGAAAATATTGAGCTGGATGAAGAAAAATCTCAGGATAGTCTAACGAATAGCGAAAACAGTAAGGTTTAATTTTCCTTTGTTTTATGCTAGAATTATTGTGCTTTTATTCCCCACTTGTAAGGGAAATAATAAGCAAATTGCAAAATTTTAATCAAAAAAGACCGCTTGTAAGCGGTTTTTTCATTCTCAAACTCAACAAGTAATCTCTCGTATGGATTACCACTGTAAGGATTTATTATGCCAATTATTACTTTACCGGACGGTTCACAACGTTCATTTGACAACCCGGTTTCCGTAATGGAAGTTGCCCAATCAATCGGTGCAGGTTTAGCGAAAGCAACCATTGCCGGTCGTGTAAACGGCGAACGCCGTGATGCGTGCGACATTATCAGCCAAGACAGCACTCTTGAAATCATTACCGCAAAAGATGAAGATGGTTTAGAGATCATTCGCCACTCAACGGCTCACTTATTAGGGCACGCAATCAAACAATTATTCCCCGATGTGAAAATGGCTATCGGTCCGACCATCGAAAATGGTTTCTACTATGATGTGGATTTAGATCGTTCTTTAACTCAAGAAGATTTAGATGCAATTGAAAAACGTATGTTGGAATTAGCGAAAACCAACTACGATGTGGTAAAACGCCCGGTAACGTGGCAAGAAGCCCGTGATACGTTTGAAAAACGTGGTGAGCCGTACAAAATGGCAATCTTAGATGAAAACATCGAACGTACCGCAACCCCTGCGTTATATCATCACGAAGAATATACCGATATGTGCCGTGGCCCGCACGTACCGAATATGCGTTTCTGCCAACACTTCAAACTGCAAAAAGTGGCGGGTGCTTACTGGCGTGGCGATAGCAAAAACAAAATGTTGCAACGTATTTACGGTACAGCTTGGGCGGATAAAAAACAATTAGCGGAATATTTAACTCGTTTAGAAGAAGCGGCAAAACGCGACCATCGCCGTATTGGTAAAGCGTTAGATTTATACCATATGCAAGAAGAAGCACCGGGTATGGTGTTCTGGCACAATGACGGCTGGACGATTTTCCGTGAATTAGAAACTTTCGTGCGTACCAAATTAAAAGAGTACGATTACCAAGAAGTAAAAGGCCCATTTATGATGGACCGTGTACTTTGGGAGAAAACAGGGCACTGGCAAAACTATGCTGATTTAATGTTCACCACGCAATCTGAAAACCGTGAATATGCGATTAAGCCGATGAACTGCCCGGGGCACGTTCAAATCTTTAATCAAGGTTTGAAATCTTACCGTGATTTACCAATTCGTATGGCAGAATTTGGTTCTTGCCACCGTAACGAGCCGTCCGGTTCTTTACACGGATTAATGCGTGTGCGTGGTTTTACCCAAGATGATGCCCATATTTTCTGTACTGAAGAACAAATTGAGTCTGAAGTAACAAGCTGTATCAAAATGGTGTACGATATTTACAGCACATTTGGTTTTACTAACATTGCAGTTAAACTTTCAACCCGTCCGGAAAACCGTATCGGTGACGATGCAATGTGGGACAGAGCGGAAGAAGGCTTAGCGAATGCGTTGCGTAATAACGGCTTGGAATACCAAATTCAAGAAGGCGAAGGGGCATTCTACGGCCCGAAAATTGAGTTTGCATTACGTGACTGCTTAGGACGTGAATGGCAATGTGGTACAGTGCAATTAGACTTCGCTCTACCGGGTCGTTTAGAAGCTTCTTATGTGGCGGAAGATAACGGCCGTCGCACACCGGTAATGATTCATCGTGCAATTCTTGGCTCAATCGAGCGTTTCATCGGTATCATTACTGAAGAATACGCAGGTTTCTTCCCAACTTGGTTAGCCCCTGTGCAAGCAGTGGTAATGAACATTACTGACAGCCAAGCAGATTATGTACAACAAGTAGTGAAAACCTTAAGCGATGCAGGGATTCGTGTGAAAGCTGATCTTCGTAATGAAAAAGTTGGTTTCAAAGTGCGTGAACACACCTTACGCCGTGTGCCTTATATGCTTGTTTGCGGTGATAAAGAGATCGCTGAAGGCAAAGTATCTGTACGTACCCGCAAAGGTGCAGACTTAGGCACTTACCTCGTTTCAGATTTAGTGGATATTCTGAAAAACCAAATTAAAGCTCGAGAGTTGGCTTTACTAGGCGAAACACAAGACTAATTATAGTTTTAAAGATGAACACCCTCAAAAGCGATTGCTTCTGAGGGTGTTTTTTTATTCAAGAGAGAATCTAATTGGTACGGTAACTGAAGGTGGGAAACCTGCCGGTGGCGGTGGCATACTCACTGCCTGTGCACTTTTTACCGCTGCATTATCCAAATTACTGTTACCCGATGAATTTACTACAGAAACATTTGAAATTGCACCGGATGAGGTAATGGTAAATTTAATGGTTACCGTGCCTGTTTTCCGCATCATCTTTTCACGCTGAGGGTATGAATTATTTGCCTTGCGTTGTAACGCACGCTGTAATGCGGTTTTATAGGCTGAAAGTTCGCTTGCATTGCCCCCTGTTACGTTACTCCCTGTCGTAGAGGTTGAATTCAATGAGCCACCTTTTTGTCCGCCTACAACGCCTGAAACCATTTTTTCGCCTTGTACAGCATTTGGAATGGCTTTTGCAACAATACCTTGTTTTACTTCAGGACCTCGCTCTAATGCTTTGATCGGTTTTTGCTGAGGCTTTTCTGGCTCTTTTGGCTTCTCTTTACGTTTTTCTTCTTTTGGTTTTTCTTTTTTCTCTTTTGGACGTTCTTTACGTTTTTCTTCCTTTGGCTTTTCCTTTTTCGGTTCTTCTTTTTTCGGTTTTAGTGTTGGATCAGGAATAGCTTCAGGTTCAGGTTTTGGCTCGGGTTGAGGCTCTGGTTCGGGTGGAGCAGCTTCCTTTACTTCTTCAATAGGATCAGGCGAAACTGCCACCTGTGGTTGCTCTAATAAAGCAGCAACCATTTCCATTGAAAGCGAATTTTGCTCTGCCGCTTTTTCGATTTTTTGCTCATTAAGTAAAGCAAAGCTACCACCAATCAATGCACCGTGAATGGCTAGTGAGGCAATTAATCCGATTCGAGAATGGTGTTTTTTCATCTCTCTTATCCTATTAAGGCGTTATTGGTGCTTGATTAGGCGAAGCTGGCGTATTAGCAGCTGGTGTAGCAACGGTTTCTTTTTTAGTAATAATTGCCACATTTTTGATCTCATTTGCAGATAAAACATCAGTTAATTCCACAAATTTTTCAAAAGCAACTGCACCATCGACTTTAAGCGAAACTTTTTGGCTTTTATCCCAAGTTGAAACCTCTGCCACAAGCTGCTCTTTTGTGATAGGTTTGTCATTAAAGAAAAATTCATTGTTTTCAGTAATAGTTAAAAGTTTCGCAAGTTCATCTGCTTGCATTGGCTGTGTTGTTGTCGCTTTTGGTACATTCACTTGAATTTTACCTTGTGAGATAAAAGAGGCTGTAACTAACACGATAGCCAACAATACCAACATAATATCAATAAATGGGATGATGTTGATTTCATCAAATTTTTTCATCTTTATGCCTTCTTAATTTGCAAAAAATAGAGGAAATTAGACCGCTTGATGATTTTTAGCCTGTAGAGCTAACCATTTCAACTTGTTTTCTTCTACTTTACGACCAAAACCGTTATAGAACACCATTGCAATAATCGCTACTAAAATACCTGCGGCAGTTGCTTTTAATGCTAAGGAAAGATTTACCATAATAGCGGCAGCATCAATATCGCCACCTGATTGTCCTAAGTTGTAGAAGGTGAGAAGAATACCAATAACTGTGCCTAATAGCCCGATATAAGGTGCATTTGAGCCAATAGTAGAAAGGGTAGTTAGGTTGTGGGTTAAGTCGATTTCTAATTCTTCCAAAGTGCTATATTTGGAAATATCCATTTTTGAATAGAACATAATACGTTCAATTGCTTTCCACACGCAAATAACGCTTAATAAGCCTAGTAATCCTAAAATAACGAAGTCTGTATAACGTTCTAAAAAATGAAAAAGTTGATTCATATAAAACCTCAAATAAAAAATGGATAAATCTTGCATTTGAAAATAGTTCGCAATTATATAAGACAAACATCAATTTTTCAACTTGAAATAATCGCCGATACCTTCGCTATTTTGTGGTATAGTTTCGCCATTTTTGAGGATAAATTATGACTGATATTACATTTAAAGAAATTACTCCCCAGCAAGCGTGGGAGATGATTGAAAACGACGGTGCGGTACTTGCCGATGTGCGTGATGCTCGCCGCTATGTTTATAGCCACCCACAAGATGCTTTTCATTTAACTAACCAAAGCTACGGCAAATTTTTAGATGAAGTTGATTATGATGATCCTGTTGTTGTCATTTGTTATCACGGGGTGAGTAGCCAAAGTACCGCTCAATTTTTGATTGAGCAGGGATTTGAAAACGTTTACAGCGTAAAAGGTGGTTTTGAAGCGTGGGAAAGAAACGGGCTACCTATTGAAACCTCTTATTAATTCTACAATATAAAATGTAATTTTTAGCTTAAAGAAGGTTTTTATGGACTATTTGGTAAATGTAAACGAACAAAATTTTAGTGAAGTGTGGAGTGCCGCCGGGCAAATACCTACAGTGTTCCATTTTATTTCTCCCCGTGAGGTTGCCTCGCTAGAAATGGATGCCTTACTCCGCCGTATTGCGGATGAAAATCCACAGCAATTTTTGTTGGCAACGATTAACTGCGATGAACAGCAGACATTAGCCGCACAGTTTCGCATTCAACAAATTCCAACGCTTTATCTCTTCTCGAACGGTCAGCCGATTGATGCTATTCAAGGTGCGGTAAGTGAGCAAGAGTTGCGAATTCGGCTTGCTAACATTCTGCCGAAAGAGGAAGATCTTAAATTTCACCAAGCCTTAGAGCTTCTACAAGATCAACGTTACGATGAAGCATTGCCTCTATTAAAAGCAGCTTGGGAAATGACGGACAAGAAAAACAGCGATTTTGCTTTGCTCTATGCTGAAACTTATATCGCAATGAGAAATGTTGAGCCGGCTCGTGAAATCTTAAAAGCTATTCCAATTCAAGACAGAGACAGCCGCTGGCACGGTTTGCAGGCTCAAATCGAGTTATTAGAGCAGGCGAGTGAATCCCCCGAGTTGCAACAGTTGCAAGCCGATTATGCTCAAAGCAAAACACCTGAAATTGCGATTAAACTAGCTAATCAATTACACCAAGCTCACAAAAATGAAGAAGCTCTAACGCTCTTATTTGATTGGTTGAAGTCAGATTTGAATGTATCAAACGGCGAGCTGAAAAACCAATTTTTAGCTATATTATCAGCACTTGGAACAGATCCTATTGTGCCTAAATTCAGAAGACAGCTTTATTCTCTGTTATATTAATGAAATGAAAATGCCGTAATTGATTACGGCATTTTTGTTTGTGAATTTAGATTATTCAGCCTGCTCTTGTTTAAGTTGAGCGGCTTCATTGGCTTCTTTTAAAATTAACTCTAAGCTATCACCGGCTGATGCTGCTACCACCGCAGCAAAAGCTCCCTCCACTAAAGGTGCGTAGCTGATAACCACTTTTTCGGCAATTTCCGGTTCGAGTAAATCAATGGCGGTTTGGGTACTTAATACTGCACTGCCTAAATCGACAAAAACAATCACACCATCAGGTGTAAAGACCGATTCAATCGCCTGCATAATTTTAACGGCGTCAGTGCCGATCGGATTCTCCGCATCGTCAATTCCCCCTGCAACAGCAATCTGACAACCACCTTGAGCCATTTGTGAAAGAATTTCTGCAACTCCTTCAGCCAGTTTTGCACTATGGGAAACAATTACTAAATTAACCATTGTAGCTCCTTATTGCACTGCATCTGTCAAGGCTTTAAAAATGTAATAACTCGATGTTGCTCCCGGATCTTGATGCCCTGCACTTCGTTCTCCCAAATAACTGGCTCGCCCTTTTTTAGCAATAAGTGGAATCGTTTGATTTGCAAAATGTTCTGCTTTTTCGACCGCTTGTAACAAAATTGAGCCAATCGATTGAGAGGTATCCGCTTTTTTTAGCTCTTCCAGCAAAGGCAACCACAGATCGCACATTGTTTTGTCGCCAATTTCTGCTTTCCCTCGTTGCACAATGCCTTCAACCCCTTGCTCTAAACAGAGTAGCAAATCTGAAAAGCTGAGAGCTTCTTTTGCATTTGTGCTTTGAGCAGCTTTAATGAAAAATGTACCGTAAAGTGGACCGCTTGCACCGCCAACTTGTGAAAGTAAGGTCATTCCGACTGTTTTCAAAATTGTGCCGATGTCTTTGTCTTCCACCGTTTTAGCTTTTTCAGTTGCTTTGCTAAAGCCACGCTGCATATTCAAGCCGTGATCTCCATCGCCGATAACGGTATCCAACTCGGTCAAATAATCACGCTTTTCGTCCATTACTTGTTGGCATAATTCAAGCCATTTTAAAATTTGTTGTTTTGATATTTTCATACTTTTCCCTTCAATGTGATTATTCGCCCCAGCGTAATGCAGGAGTATTAACCGGTGCATCCCATAATTGTAGAATATCATCATCGGCTTTGAGTAAGGTGATTGACATTCCTTGCATATCCAGTGAGGTACAATAAGAACCGACAAGGCTACGTTCAATAGTTAAACCAAAAGCGTGGCACTCTTTTTCAAGGGAATCATAAACTGCGTAAAGTTCTGAAAGCGGCACTGAGCCAAGATTATTCACAAGAGCGATAACACGATCTCCTTTTTGTAAGGCTTGCTTACTTTCTTCCACTTCATTCCATTGTTGATTTTGATTATCCCAGTGGCGAATTGTGCGAGTGTAATCGCCGTGAGCAATTAAAGTTTCAAACATCTGTTTGACGGTCTTATCTAAATTCTCAAACGGACGGCGTTCAATGCCTGGTTCGCCGTGAATACCCACACCAAACTCCATTTCATTTTCTGCTAAGGTAAACGATGGCTTACCTGCGGCAGGAACGGTACAAGCACCTAGTGCAATGCCGATTGAATGCCCATTATTATTGAGTTTGTTACCAAGTTGAGCCAGTTCGGTTAAGGAATAGCCTTTATCTGCCGCTGCCCCAAGTAATTTTTCAATTAGCACGGTATTGGCAACACCGCGGCGACCGGCGGTATAGAGGCTGTCTTTTACTGCCACATCATCATCAACCAATACGGTCGCCACTTGAACACCACTGTCTGCCAATAATTCAGTTGCCGTTTCAAAGTTTAGTACATCACCGGTGTAGTTTTTGATGATTAACAAAACGCCTTCGCCACGATCTAGTGCTAAACCACATTCAAACATTTGGTCTGGTGTTGGTGAGGTGAAAATTGCTCCTGGGCAAGCCCCATCAAGCATTCCTTTTCCAATAAAACCGGCGTGCATTGGCTCGTGTCCGCTTCCACCGCCTGAAATTAAAGCGACTTTCGGTTGATTACTTGGTGGTGTGCGATAAATATAGACAGGTTCTTTATTTAATATTAAGTCGGAATGTGCTTTTACGAAACCGGAGAGTTGTTCAGCTAACACGGTTTCAATTGAATTAATAAGCTTTTTCATAAGTTTTCTCCTTTTAGAAGCGAGTGAAGTTGTTCTAATCTACAGGAAAAATGCTGATATTTCTGTTAAGTTTGTCACAAAATCAAAAAAATGTGAGCGAAAGCGAAAATGGAGTTAAATGTGAATTTAAGATAAAATAGAGGCTAATTTCATTCAGAGGATTGATTATGACAACTAAACACGCAAAACTTTTAATTTTAGGCTCAGGTCCTGCTGGCTATACCGCAGCGGTGTATGCCGCTCGTGCTAACTTAAACCCTGTATTAGTTACGGGGATGCAACAAGGTGGGCAATTAACCACTACTGATGAAATCGAAAACTGGCCGGGTGAATTTGAGCATACTACCGGCACGGAATTAATGAATAAAATGCTCAAGCACGCCGAAAAATTTGAAACTGAAATTGTGTTTGACCATATCCACAGTGTAGATCTTTCTAAACGCCCATTCACGTTAAAAGGTGATTTAAACACTTTTACTTGTGATGCATTAATTATTGCTACAGGGGCATCGGCAAAATATTTAGGCTTACCGTCTGAAGAACAATTTAAAGGCAGAGGTGTTTCGGCTTGTGCCACTTGTGATGGCTTTTTCTATCGTAATAAACCTGTTGCGGTTGTAGGTGGTGGTAACACTGCTGTTGAAGAAGCGTTATATTTAGCGAATTTAGCGAGCGAAGTGCATTTGGTTCACCGCCGTGATAGCTTCCGTGCCGAGAAAATTTTATTAGGTCGCCTACAAAAACGTATTGAAGAAGGCAAAATCATACTTCATACCGACCGCACAGTCGAAGAAGTGTTGGGCGATAATATGGGTGTAACTGGCTTACGTTTAAAATCGACCAAAGAAGAACTGAACGAAGAAATCAAAGTTGATGGCTTCTTCGTAGCAATTGGGCACGCACCGAATACCGGCATTTTTGAAGGGCAGTTAGAGCTTGAAAATGGCTATATCAAAGTGAAATCAGGCTTGGAAGGCAATGCCACAGCTACTTCTGTGGAAGGTGTATTTGCGGCAGGCGATGTGATGGATCACAACTACCGCCAAGCCATCACTTCAGCCGGAACAGGCTGTATGGCAGCCCTTGATGCGGAACGTTTTTTAGATGCTCAAGAAGCATAAGGAACTGTAATGAATTTTACCGTGATTATTCCGGCACGTTATGCCTCTAGCCGCTTGCCTCGCAAGCCGTTGTTGGATATTGCCGGCAAACCGATGATCCAACACGTTTGGGAAAAAGCCCAACTTTCGGGGGCAACTCGAGTAATTATTGCCACCGATCACCCAGAAATTGAAGCCACTGCTAAAGCCTTTGGGGCGGAAGTGTGTATGACATCAGACAAGCACAATTCCGGCACGGAGCGTTTGGCAGAAGTGATCGACAAAATGCAGATTGCGGATAACGACATCATCGTTAATATTCAAGGCGATGAGCCGTTAGTGCCACCGGTGATTGTGGAACAAGTGGCTCGCAATTTAGACGCCTACCAAGTGAATATGGCAACCCTTGGTGTGAAGTTGGAAACTCGAGAGGAATTATTCAATCCGAACGCCGTAAAAGCAGTAGCGGATAAAAACGGTATGGCGTTATATTTCTCGCGTGCCTCAATTCCGTTTGCCAGAGATAGCTTTCCGGATTGCGATGATAGTTTTATTGCTTCACAAGGCTACTTACGCCATATTGGCATTTACGCTTACCGTGCCGGCTTTGTGAAACAGTATGTGGCTTGGCAGCCAACGGCATTGGAACAATTAGAATCCTTAGAGCAGTTGCGTGCTTTATGGTATGGCGAAAAAATTCATATCGAACTGGCAAAAGAAGCCCCACAAGTGGGGGTGGACACGCCGGAGGATTTGGAAAGAGTGCGAGCGATTTTAGCTCGTTAATCAGTATTGCAAGCGGTTAAATTTCACCGATTTTTTGCAAAATTATGAGAAAAAACGACCGCTTGTCTAGGAGAAATTATGTTAGGTAATATTTTAGGTTCATTGGCATCGTCTGTTTTGGGCGGCAACAACCAATCAACCGCAATTCAATTAATTCAAAACTTACTGCAATCACAAGGTGGTGTGGAAGGTTTAATCGCTAAATTCCAAGAAGGCGGCTTAGACGATTTATTACGCACTTGGGTTAGCAGCGATGAAGATAATGCTCCGGTATCAAGCGAGCAAATCAGTAATGTTTTTGGTCAAGAAAATATTCAAAATGCAGCTCAAGACGCCGGTGTGGATGCGACAGATGCGAGTGAGTTATTAGCTCAGCTACTCCCTAAAATCGTGGATACTTTGACTCCAAACGGCAATGTAGATGATTTAAAAAATCTGGGGGCTGATGACTTATTAGCTCAAGCAGCTAAAGGAATTTTGGGTAACTTATTCAAATAAAACAAAGGGCTGATTTAAATCAGCCCTATCTTTATAAAGCTTTCCCTGCTTCGGGTAACAATTCAGGAATGCCGTTTTTAATCGGATAAGCAATATTGAGCTTAGGGTTGATTAATAGATTGTTCTCTTTATCCCATTCTAACTTTTCATTAGAGACAGGGCAGACAAGGTTCTTGAGTACTTTTTCATTCATTTTCTTTTCCTAGTTTTTGTAGAATTGGCGTTAATAAACAAGCGGTCGATTTTTCCGAAAATTTTGCAGAAACCGGCACATACCACCAATTTTTTTGAGCGAATGCTTTGCATTTTACCGCATCTTTTTCCGTCATCAATAATGGAGTTTGGCTGTCGGCTAATGTTTTCAGTTGATTGGCATCAAAATCTTGATGATCGGCAAAGCCTTGCGTTTTGGCAAGCGGAATACCTAATTTTTCCAGCATAGTGAAAAATCGTGGTGGATGCCCGATTCCTGCAATGGCGACACAAGGTTGGCTAAATTCACTTAAAGGTCTATATTCATTAGTTAGAAGATTAACCGCTGAACTTGGCTCTAGACTCATTAAATGTTCATTTGACTTGGCAATTCCGCCGTTGCAAATGATGGCATCTACCGAATTTAAACGGCTTGGCAGCTCACGCAATCCACCGGCAGGTAACACAAAACCGTTGCCGAAACGTCTTTTACCATCAACGACCACCCATTCCAAATCTCGCTGTAGAGCATAGTGCTGCAAGCCATCATCGGTGATGATTAAATCTAACTCAAATTGGCTAAGCAATAATTCAATACTTTGCTGACGGTTAGGGGAAACCGCCAATGGTACATTAGTGCGTTGCACAATCAACACCGGTTCATCGCCCACCATTTCAGCAGAACTCTGCTGTGTAACAAGCTGTGGAAATACTTTATTTTTCCCACCATAACCGCGAGAAACCACGCCCACTTTTACTCCGCGTTGTTGTAATTGTTCCACTAACCAAACCACCACCGGCGTTTTTCCATTACCGCCAACCGAAATATTACCCACCACCAACACAGGCACAGGTGAACGGTACGATTGCAAAATATTCAGAGAATATAACCGCTTGCGAACGTAGCTAATCAACCAAAACAGCAATGAAAGCGGCGAAAGCAGCCACGTGATAAGGGATTTTGTTTGCCAGATTTTCATTTGATATTACTCAATATAATAAATTCTATTTTTATTTTCACCTTGTGCTGTCAGTAAACCGAGTTTCACAAATTTTGCTAGGTATCGTCTTGCTGTGGCTGGACTTAATTCTAGTAACTGTACGGCTTTTTGGTTGGTAATCATCGCATTTTCAGATAAATAGCTTTTTATTCTTTGGAAGATCAATTGCTCTTTATCGCTTATTTTATCGCTCATTTTATCGCTCATTTTATTTATTGAATAAGCATTTAATGTCGTAAGGATTGCCTCAAGCATAAACTCAATAAAATCGGTAGAATCGTTTTTTATATTGCTACTATTAAGTGCTTGGTAGTAACGCTGTTGATGCTGATATACGATAGTTTCAATAGGAAGCCATTCAAAAAGTGAATCCCATTGACTTAAAATTAAACTTTGCCATAAACGCCCAATTCTGCCATTTCCATCTGCAAAAGGGTGGATTATTTCCAACTCAAAATGAACAATACAGCTTTTGATTAATGTATGGACTTCACTCTTTTCTGCCCATTTAAGTAAGTTTTGAACTAATTTAGGGACAAAATCAGCTTTAGCACCAATGTGGACAATATTTTCTCCACTATAGACAGCAACTTCTCTGTTTCTAAATTTCCCTGACTCTTTAATCAGATCTTGAGTGAGTAGTTTGTGAGCAAGAATACGTTTACCGTTTAAAATACCTGTAACTTGCTCTAGAGTCAAAGGGTTGCTTTCAATCGCCAATGAGGATTGGATTGAACGAATACGTTGCTCTTTCCGTAAATGCAGATCCCGTTTTTCTAATGATAGCCGACCAACAAGGGAAGAAATATCCACAATATAATTAACTATTTTATGGTTAATGGTAAATTTTGGTTCCATTACATTCTTCCCTTATTGTAAATAGTTTGAAATTTTTTGTTTAAAAATCCTCTAAACTTTCAAATATTTCGTAACTATTATTCCACCTTCGGCTTATCACCGTTTTCCACACAACCTTTGCCGATAGTTACCTTTTTCGCATTTAAGGTTGGAAGATCGTACATTGTATCAAGCAACAAGTTTTCTACGATTGAACGTAAACCGCGAGCCCCTGTTTTACGGGCAATGGCTTTGCCTGCAATGGCGATTAATGCTTCTTTGGTGAAGTGCAATTCCACACCTTCCATTTCGAATAACGCTTGGTATTGCTTGATAATTGCATTTTTAGGCTCGGTTAAGATCTGAATTAAGGCTTCTTCGTCTAACTCTTGTAGTGGCGTAACTACAGGTAAACGACCGATTAACTCAGGAATTAAGCCGAATTTAACCAAATCTTCAGGCTCAACTTGCTTGAATAATTCTGTTAAATCTTGGCGATCTTTATCTTTTCTCAATGCCGCACCAAAGCCAATACCGCCCTGCGTATTTGTGCGAGATTCTACAATTTTATCTAAACCTGCAAACGCCCCACCACAAATAAATAGGATTTTGGAAGTATCCACCGGAATAGTTTCGCCTTTCGGGTGCTTACGACCACCTTGCGGATTGATATTAGCCACCGTACCTTCAAGCAGTTTTAATAAGGCTTGTTGCACGCCTTCACCCGAAACATCTCGGGTAATTGAAGCACTTTCCGATTTGCGGGTGATTTTGTCGATTTCATCAATAAAGACGATGCCACGTTCCGCTTGTTCTGCTTCAAAATCGCATTTCATCAATAATTTTTGAATCACGTTTTCCACGTCTTCACCCACATAGCCTGCTTGGGTAAGGGTTGTTGCATCTGCAACCGCAAACGGCACATTTAAACGGCGAGCAAGCGTTTCTGCCAGTAAAGTTTTACCGCTTCCTGTTGGTCCGATTAATAAGATATTACTTTTACCTAATTCCACACCGTTTGTGGCATCAAAATTTGATAACGCACTTCTTAAACGTTTGTAGTGATTGTAAACTGCCACAGAAAGTACTTTTTTGGCGTGTTCTTGCCCGATGACATAATCATCTAAATGTTGATGTAACTCGTGCGGCGTTGGGACATTTGTGAAGAAACTCGCTTCATCTTCTTGGCTTTCATCAATTAGCGGCTCTTCTTCGCCGTGTAGCAGAGCGTAAGATTCTTCAATACATTCGTTACAAATATAGCCTTCAGTACCTTCTACTAACTGATCGACTTCGGTGCGTTTTTTACCGCAAAAACTGCAATGTGGTTCTTTTTCAAACGCCATTATGCCACCTCACTGCGAGAGGTTAAAACTTTGTCGATTAAGCCATATTCAGCTGCTTCTTTGGCAGACATAAAATTATCACGCTCGGTGTCCGCTGCTACTTTCTCAAAAGGCTGATCACTATGCTCTGCCATTCTGCGAGTAAGCATCTCTTTCAAACGTAAAATTTCTTCCGCTTGAATTTGAATATCAGTTGCTTGACCTCTCGCTCCACCCAAAGGTTGGTGGATCATAATTCGTGCGTGTGGAAGTGCAAAGCGTTTGCCTTTTGCTCCGGCGGAAAGTAAAAATGCCCCCATTGAAGCCGCTTGCCCGGTGCAAAGAGTTGCCACATCAGGTTTAATAAAATTCATTGTATCGTAAATTGCAAGCCCTGCCGTTACCACACCACCCGGCGAGTTAATGTATAAATAAATATCTTTTTCCGGATCTTCCGCTTCTAAAAAGAGTAGTTGTGCCACAATTAAATTTGCCATTTGGTCTTCAACTTGACCGTTTAAAAAAATAATACGCTCTTTTAATAAGCGTGAATAAATGTCGTAAGAACGTTCGCCTTTTGAGGTCTGTTCTACCACCATTGGAACTAATGCCATTATCATTTCCTCTATCGTAATACGAAAATCGCTCTATTCTAGCAAATTTTCAGAAAATCATTAACAACAAGCGGTCAGATTGTTAAAATCTTTTGCAAATTTATTGAGGATACTATGACATTAGCAGAGATTTACCAAAAATTTGAAAATTGCAAATCGTGGGAAGAAAGATACCGCTTGTTAATTCAATTTAGCCGTCAGTTACCAAAACCAACAGAAGAAGAGCTTGCCGAATTACCCGAAATTGAAGGTTGTGAAAGCCGATTATGGTTTCAGTTTCAGCTCTCGCCACGCAAGGTTGAAGCCTATAGCGATGCCCGTTTAATGCAGGGGATTTTATTTATTGTAGTAACGGCACTTACCGAAAAATCTGTAGAGGAACTTGAGAATTTTAATTTACGAGAAATGTTTGATGAGCTGAAAATTTCACCGAATTTAACCAGCACAAGGTTGAATGGGTTAGGGCAGATACAGAAGTTGATCTCCCCCTGCCCCTCTTTTCTAAAGAGGGGAGTTAGAATAAGTTAATAAATATAAAAAAGCCTCTGATTTCTCAGAGGCTTAAATTGTTGGCGGAACGGACGGGACTCGAACCCGCGACCCCCTGCGTGACAGGCAGGTATTCTAACCAGCTGAACTACCGCTCCGTACTGGTAGTACAAATAATAGTGGGTTCACGAAAATTGAGCAATCAAATTTTAAAAAATAATGTTTAATTGATTGTAAAATAACCACATTGAGAACTCACTGTTTGCTATTTTTGTTTTTGTACTTTTACAAATAACAATGGCGGACGGTGTTGTAAATCTTTAAATTCATTATGCCATTCAGGCTGCTCAGTAAGCATCGGTTCTTCCACTTGCAGAATGTTAAATCCACTTTGAATAAGCTGATTTAAAATTGTCGCCATTGTGCGATGGTAGGTTTTAAACGATTGCTGAAACCAACTGCGATCCCGCTCGCCCTCATCTCGATAATAATTTAACCGATAAGCCACTTGTTGTTTTGCTTCGTTTTTTTCCCAACGGTATCCTTCTCTGTAGCACGTAACAATCGGGTGTTCTTGAGAGAAAATCAGCGTGCCACAAGCGGTCATTTTTGCCGAAATTTTTGCAAGGAGCGAGGCAAAATCCTCAATATAGTGAAAGGCAAAAGAACTGGTAACGACATCAAAATCGCTCTCTTGAATTTCATCTAAACGCTCCATCGGCAAACAGTGGAGCGAGAAATCTTTTCCTTTTTGGTATTGTGCGGCAAGCTCGGTTTCAGCTTGCTGTAGCATTAATTCGGATAAATCTAATCCAACCACTTTTTCTGCCCCTAAACTTAAATAATGGGCGAGATGAACCCCAGTTCCACAACCTAAATCCAACACTTTTTTGCCTTTTAAATCAGGCAGTAGCGAGAACATTGTCGGCTTTTCTACGACCTCATTCATACTAATCGGGTTTTGTCGAAGTTGTTGGTAGCGTTCAAAGAAAATTGGGGTGTCGTAAATGCTTTTTTTCATTTGTGTTTTAACCATTCATTTAATTCAAGCAAGGAGAGTAAACGGCGTTGGTAAGCAAGAGCTTGTTCACTGAAATAACGATGTAAGCCATAAGTTTCAATGCGTAATGCGATTGGTGCGAAAAATGCATCAACAGCGGTAAATTCATTACCGGCTAAAAAATTGCCAGAGAAACGGTTTAATCCTTCTTGCCACAGTTCATCAATGCGGGTTAATTCTGCCACTAATTCGGGTGGAGTTTGAGCTAATTCGAGCCGTTCAAGCGGTCGAAAATCACAAATTTCTCGCAAAACGGTAAAACCTGAGTGCATTTCAGCACAAGCACTGCGGCTCCACGCTCGAGCGATTTTATCCGCCGCCCACACTTGGGGGTAACTTTCGGCAACATACTCCACAATAGCCAAGCTGTCCCAAACAGTATGATTGTGATCAACCAGTACAGGAATTTTGGCGGTGGGGGAAAATTGTTGGAATTGTTGGCGTTGTTGATTTATATCTGCCAAATAGCGAACGAATTTTGTGTTAAATGGGATATCGAGCATTTTAAGCAAAAGCCATACTCTGAGTGACCAAGAGGATTTTGGAGGGTTAATATAAAGTTCAAACATCGGTTTCCCCATTGTTGTAATGAAAAGAGCTGCAAGGAAAAGATAAAGCCCACATTGTGGGCTTAGATTTAATCGTTATATTGCGATAATTTGGATAATGTTTCAAATACTTTTCCGCTGGCAAGGGTAGTTTTAATCTCTGCTACATTCGCTTTAAGATCAGACTTTCCAAACAGTTTCATCAACAATGCTACATTTACCGCCACGGCATCAATATGGGCGGCTTCGCCTTTGCCTTTTAGGATAGAGGTGATTTTTTCTGCATTTTCTGCCGGCTCGCCACCTTTTAAATCATCAAGTGAGTAGCGTGGAACGCCGAAATCTTCGGGGCTTAGTGTGTAATATTCAATCTGTCCGTTTTGGATTTCAGCCACTAAGGTTTCACCGTGAACCGCCACTTCGTCTAAGCCTGCTCCGTGAACGACAATGGTGTGTTCACAACCGAGAGCTTTCACCGTTTCAGCATAAACTTTTACCAGTTCCGGTGAATAAACCCCAAGGAGTTGACGTTTAGCGTGTGCTGGATTGATAAGTGGCCCTAAAATATTAAAGAGCGTACGAGTTTTCAATGCTTGGCGAACCGGTGCGGCATATTTAAAGCCACTGTGGTAGGTTGGGGCAAATAGAAAGCAGATGTTTGTTTCATCAAGGGCAAGGCGTGCTGTTTGTGGGCTGATACCAACATTAATGCCTAATTGTGTTAAAACATCACTTGAGCCTGTTTTGCTCGACACACTGCGGTTACCGTGTTTGGCAATTTTGTAGCCCATTGTTGCTGCTACCAATGCTGAGGTGGTGGAAATATTGATGGTGTTATGCCCATCGCCGCCTGTGCCGACAATATCGGCAAAAGGGTAATCCGGGGTAGGGAACGGATTGGCATTTTCTAACGCTGCGGTGGCGGCTCCGGCAATTTCTTCCACTGTTTCGCCTCGTAGTTTTAACGCAATCAAGGCTGCCGCTAACTGCTCGTTTGACAGATTGCCTTTTACCACCTCGCTAAAAAAAGCGTGTGATTCCGCTTGGGTTAAGGCTTGGTTAGCGAATAATTTATCGAGTAATTTTTGCATAAAATTTTCCTTATTTGACCGCTTGAGGTATCAACAAATTAGCGGTGTACCTGATATTCCAAATCGGTTGCTTCATTGCCGGTCATTCCCCGAAAGCCCCAGCAATGTTCAGGTTGTTCTTTAATAGTAATTTCCACATCTATCGGCATAATTCCGACTTTAGACTGCAAGGTGCTAAATAAACCTTTAATCAGGCGTTTTTTAATCTGCTCGCTCCTCCCAGACATCAGGTTAATTTCAATTACAATAAAATTAGCACTGCGGTTAATAGGTGGATAAAAATCTTCCACATCTAACAGCTCAAAACGCAACGCGTGGCGTTGTTTTGGCACACCAAGGCTCATTTCCAAACAGTCAAAAATAACTTCGGCAATTTTGGCTCGGCGGTCAGCCAAGGTCTGTTTTAAGCCATATACACTAATCATTTTTTGCCCTCTAATAACCATTGCACCGATTGTTTGAGTAACTTCGTGCCTTCCACCGTTAAAATGGATTCAGGGTGAAATTGGAATCCGCAAATCGGCAAGGTTTTGTGGCGAATTGCCATCACGATATGCTCGAATTTAGCATTAACGATAAATTCTTCAGGCAAATCATCGCCCATTAAGGAGTGGTAACGAGCCACCGGCATCGGGTTATTGATGCCTTCAAACATCGCTTGATTGTCGTGTTCAATACGAGACACTTTGCCGTGTAACACTGTGCCGGTATGCACCACTTTTCCACCAAAGGCTTCGATTAAGGCTTGGTGACCTAAACAAATCCCAATCATCGGTACTTTATCTTTTAATTGGCGGATAATTTCTAATAAATTGCCTGCTTCAGCCGGGTTGCCCGGACCGGGAGAAAGTGCGACCAAACAATTTGGTGTGTTTTGAGCTTTGGCTAAAAAATCCTCAAGTGGGTAATCGTTGCGGAAAATCGTCACTTGATGCTCTAACTCACGGAATTGATCGACTAAGTTGTAGGTAAAAGAGTCGAAGTTATCAATAAAAAGAATGTTTGCCATAGTTCGTCCTTATACTCTCGCCTTTGCATTTACTTGCCCTATCGCCTTTAACACTGCTCGTGCCTTGTGGCGGGTTTCATCAGCTTCTAATTGTGGATCGGAATCTAACACCTCGCCGCAGCCGGCTTGCACATAGGCAATGCCGTTTTGTACAAAGGCGGATCGGATCACAATACAGGTGTCTAAATTGCCGTCTGAAGTTAAATAACCTACCGCACCGCCGTAGCTGTGGCGTTTTTGTTGCTCTACTTGGTAGATAAGTTGCATCGCCTTAATTTTCGGTGCACCGGTCAGCGTCCCCATATTCATACAGGCTTGATAAGCGTGCAGGGCATCTAAATCAAAGCGAAGTGTGCCAATCACACGGGAAACTAGGTGCATAATCTGCGAATAGCGGTCAATTTGCATTAAATCCACCACACGGCGAGTGCCGGATTCACTCACACGAGCCACATCATTTCGAGCAAGATCGACTAACATTAAATGTTCTGCAAGTTCTTTTTGATCAAGACGTAATTCCAGCTCCAAACGGCTGTCTAGCTCAGGATCGATGTTTCCGTACTCGTCAAATCCACGAGGGCGAGAACCGGCAATCGGGTAAATTTCCAACTGGCGGTTACTCTCGGAATATTTCAACGCACTTTCCGGAGAAGCCCCAAATAGAGTGAAATTTTCTCCTTGCATATAGAACATATAAGGGCTTGGATTGTTAATTTTTAACTGCTTATAGCTGGCAAGCGTGTTCGGGCAAGGCAAGCTAAAACGGCGAGAAGGCACAATTTGGAATACATCACCAATGTTAATATGGTGTTTGAGTTTTCGGACAATCGCCTTAAAGTCTTCATCTTCAATATTAGCAGTTGCTTCATCTGTTGCAGCTTTAATTTCTAGTGAAAGCTCGGTTTCAGAGAGATTTGCAAGTTTTTGAGAAAATTCGACCGCTTGTTGTTGGAGGTGAGATTGCTCGCTTGGCTCAAAACAAAATGTATTTAACACTGCTTTTTCTGTTTGATGATCGATTGTAACGAGCTGCTCTGCTAAATAAAAACTGTAATCAGGACAGCTTAAACCATCATCTTGCAGGCTGATGTTTTCCATCGGAATAAAATTCGCCACTAAGTCGTAGCTAAATAAACCACCTAAATAGATTGGCGATGCTGAATTTGCAAACAACCGGCTGACAGTGCGTAAACCATCAAAAACAGTAGTGGTTTTGAGTTTACTGTCTTCATCTAAATGGTTGCTGATGGTTGGGAATGTGGCTTGCAAGCGGTCATTTTTGCTTAAAAATTTGCAAATTGGAGCTGGAGAAAGTTGGTTTAACGCTTTTTCAATCAATGGCAATACAGCTTCGCCGTTTTTGGTTAAGGCGTGAAAAGTAACCTGTTGATCTTCACAAAAAATATGCACAGCGGATTTGGCAAACAATAAACTTTTTAAACTATTTTTGCTTTGAATTTCGGCAGAATCTAATAATAAAGTATGCGTACGTTCGCCACATAACGCATAGTAAATGTGGGTTGTATCTGAAAAGTAAGGAAGCTCTGTTTGGGTAATAGTTAAATAAGACATTGCAAATTCCTATAGAAAATTTATTTTGTACTATTAAACTAGTACAAAATAAATAAGTCAAGCAATTATTGTAGATATTTATAGAGCTTCGGGCATATTGGTGTATAATTAGCCCAATTTTTATCAAGCGAAAGGCGTGAAGACGATGACTACGCAATTTTTTTATATTCACCCCGATAATCCACAGCAACGATTAATTAATCAAGCGGTAGAAATTATTAAAGATGGCGGTGTGATTGTTTATCCAACCGATTCAGGCTATGCCTTAGGTTGTGCGATGGGCGATAAGCACGCAATGGATAGAATTGTCGCAATTCGTAAATTGCCGGAAAATCATAATTTCACCTTAGTTTGTAGTGATCTATCTGAACTTTCTATTTATGCGTTAGTGAATAATCAAGCCTATCGCTTAATTAAAAATAACACGCCAAACCCTTATACTTTTATTCTGCCTGCAACCAAAGAGTTGCCTCGTAGATTGATGACAAAGCGTAAAACGGTGGGAATTCGTGTGCCGAATAATGCGATTGCGTTAGCTTTAATTGCGGCACTCGGTGAGCCAATTCTTTCTTGCTCGTTGATGTTGCCTGATACTGAAATGACGGAATCTGACCCTGATGAAATTCGTATGCAATTAGAGCATAGGGTCGATCTAATCATTCACGGCGGTTATTTAGGGCAACAACCGACAACTGTGATTGATTTAACCGAAGATGCTCCGGTCGTTATCCGAGAAGGTTCGGGCGATCCAACGCCGTTTAATTAAAATTACCCTATCTCCCATAAAGGGAGATCTACTAAAATTCAGACGCTTGTGAAAGCGACAAAAGGAACTTTATGACAACTTTTCAAAAGAAACCAAGCCACACTTTCCGCTCAGAGAAAAACGCGGATAATCGTCCATCTTTCAAAAAAGGCGAGCCGAAATTAAATGAGAAATCTGAACGCAAATTCGGTAAAACCTCAGAAAAACCACAACGTCCAACTTCTAAGCCATTAACGGCGAGAGTTGCAAAAAAAGTGGAAAAAACAACCGCTAGTGAGACGGTATCTCAAGAGAAAAAAGCCAAAGTAGTGGGCGAAAAGCTACAAAAAATCTTAGCTCGAGCAGGGCAGGGGTCTCGCCGAGAGTTGGAAGAGATTATTGCTAGCGGGCGTGTGAGTGTAGACGGAAAAATTGCTACTTTGGGCGACCGTGTGCAAGTGAGTTCTTCTACCAAAATCCGTATTGATGGGCATTTAGTGAATTTAATGCCTGCTCAAAAAGAGGTTTGCCGAGTATTGATGTACTACAAACCGGAAGGGGAGTTATGTACACGTTCAGATCCTGAAGGACGAGCAACGGTGTTCGATCGCTTACCTCGTTTAACGGGGGCTCGTTGGATTGCAGTTGGGCGTTTAGATATTAACACTTCGGGATTATTACTCTTTACTACAGATGGCGAGCTTGCTAACCGTTTAATGCACCCAAGCCGTGAAGTGGAGCGTGAATATTCAGTACGTGTGTTTGGCAATATTGACGATGCAATGTTACAACGTTTACGCAAAGGCGTGCAGTTAGAAGATGGTCCGGCTAACTTCAAGCAAATCAAAGTAGTTGGCGGAACGGGCTTAAATCAATGGTTTGATGTAACTTTAACCGAAGGGCGTAACCGTGAAGTTCGTCGCTTGTGGGAATCACAAGGGGTGGAGGTGAGCCGTTTAATTCGTATTCGTTACGGTAACATTAAATTAGATAAAGGCTTACCGCGTGGCGGCTGGGAAGAGATGGGGCTTGAGCAGGTCAATTACTTGCGTGAATTGGTTGGGCTAGAGCCTGAAACTGAAACGAAAGTGGATGTAACTGCAAATCGTCGTCGAACCAATATTCGTCAAATTCGTAAGGCAGTTAAGCAACACCAGAAATATCGTGGTTAATCAATGAGAAATAGAGAGCTGATTATTTGTATAATCAGCTTTTTTGTTATTTTTAAGTTAATAAAATTTAGAGACAAACACAATAGCTTGATTTATGATTACAGCTCTTATTTATTTATATTAAAGTTGGAGTAAAAGGATGTCTTGGGATATTGTAGTAACACTGGCAGTAACTTTTATTGCGGTGTTTTTATTTGCAACTGAAAAAATTCGTATGGATGCGGTAGCTGTTTTAGTTTTATCGTCATTAGTATTATTAGGGCAAATTGATACTAAATCCGCATTAAGTGGATTTTCAAATTCGGCAACAGTTACTGTTACTGCAATGTTTGTGTTAGCGGCAGGTTTACAGAATAGTGGAGCATTAGATAGCATCGGTGGCTTACTGGCAAAAGTTAAAACGCCTTGGGTATTCATATTAGTATTATGTGGCGTAAATGCGGCAATTTCGCCTTTTGTAAATAATACAGCAGTCGTTGCAGTATTAATTCCAATCGTGATTGCGGCATCACAAAATATTAATCTCGCACCGTCTAAATCCTTAATTCCTTTATCCTTTGCTTCCCAAATGGCTGGGGTTTGTACTCTGATTGGGACATCAACTAATTTATTGGTAAACTCCATTGCACAAAATCAAGGGCATTCAGGCTTCGGAATGTTTGAATTTGCTCCTTTAGGGATTATTTTCTTCTTAGTTGGTACGGTTTATTTATTATTGACCAGTCGCTTCTTATTACCTGAATCACGCTTGCAACTTGAAGAAGGGGTAGGATTTGGTAAATATGTCTCTGAATTAAAAGTAAATAAAAATTCTGTTTTAATTGGTAAGAGTTTAGCCGAATCTGGTTTAATTGAAGAATTTAGTTTGTTTGCTGTAGGTTTACTACGAAATGGGGAACGTTTATCTACTCCAAGCCATCAAATATTACAGAAACACGACATTATATTACTGCGTGGAGAATCGGCAGATTTATCAGGTGCACGTGAAAAATATGGCTTACATCACGTTGTTTATGGTCGCCGAGATCTTGATGAAGATGATTTTGATGATTTAATGATAGCAGAAGTGATGATTTCCCCAACTTCACGTTGGGTGGGGGGCACAATTCCGATTTTGCAACAACGTTGGAATAAAGATGCTACAGTATTAGGATTGCAGCGTCGTAGCCGAGTCATTAGGGAGCGTTTGCGTGGTATCAGCTTCAAAATGGGGGATATCCTGTTATTAACGTTACCAAAAGAAGATATGGACGATTTACGCAAAGATAAAGATTTTATCGTACTCTCTTCTGATTTAGTGAAAACAGAAGAATCTTGGCGTGCCAAATTTGCCTTATGGGTAATGGTTGGTGTAGTTGGTACAGCTGCAATCGGCATTGTACCTATTGCGATAAGTTCTCTAGTTGGTGCGGTTGCAATGTGTTTAGCGGGTTGTTTAACGGCGGATGAAGCTTACCAATCCATTGACTGGAAAATTATTTTAGTAATTGCCGGTTTACTTCCACTTGGAGAGGCTATGGCAAATAGTGGAGCTGCTCAATTTATTGTAGATAATACGCTTGGCAAAGTAGGGCATTTTGGTCCGTTAGTGGTGCTTGCGGTGCTTTACCTACTTACTTCGGTATTAACGGAATTTATGAGTAATGCCGGCACTGCCGTATTACTAACACCAATTGCAATTTCAACGGCTCAAGTTTTAGGTGTTGATGCCTCGCCATTTATTATTGCAGTAATGTTTGCAGCGGCAACCAGCTTTATGACACCGGTTGGTTATCAAACTAATACGATGGTTTATGGGGCAGGTGGCTATAAATTTAGTGATTTTATCAAGATTGGCTTACCGCTCAATATTATTTTCTGGATTTTAGGCGTGATTTTTATTCCTATGTTCTTCCCGTTTAATCCATAATAAACGAAAAAAAGTGGCTAATTATTTAGCCACTTTTTTGTTTTCTTTTTAGTGTCCGCTTAACACTTTCGCTGGTTCTAGTTTCGTTGCTCGATTAGCCGGGTAAAGGCTGGCAAACAAACTTAATACAATAGTTGCAATGAGTACATAGCCGACATCTTGCCAATGTAATTCACTCGGTAGGAAATCAACAAAATAAACGCCGTCTGAAAGTAATTTTACGCCGAAGAAGCCTTCAATTGCTTTAATGATAGCGGTCAAATTTAGCGATAAAATTACGCCTAAAATAATACCGAATACAGCCCCTTTCATACCCGAAAGTAAACCATACCATAAGAAAATACGGCGGATAAAACCATTATTTGCCCCAAGTGTTCGCATAATTGCAATATCGCCTTGCTTATCTTTTACTGCCATAATCAGCGTAGAGATAATGTTGAAACACGCAACACCAATGACGAGCACCATTGCGATATACATTACCGTACGAACCAGCTGAATATCGTTATACATATAGCCGAATTTTTCGATCCAAGTATTTAAATAAAGTGGCTGCGGATAACCATTAAGCTGGGGCATAGCAAGACTTTGCACCGTAAATGGATTGCTTAAACTCATTTCAATACCTGAAACTTGATTTGGCTGATATTCCATCAGCTCTTGGGCTTTATTGAGCGGAATTAACGCATAGCTATGATCTAACTGACCATCTAAACGTAATACACCCGTAACAGGCATATTAAAACGCAGAGGTTGAGCTAATTTGCCGTCTTCCGTCGGTTGGGGAATCAGTAATGTTACCTCATCGCCAGCTTCCACTTCGAGGGCTTTTGCAATGCCTGTTCCGAGAATTAAGCCATCTTCATCAGCTTTAAACTGAGCAGTAAAAGCTTGCCATTGTTCCGCCGGAATAAATTGGCTGAGTTTGCTTACCTGATCTTGCTTGTGTGGATCTACCCCTCGCACCTGTGCAATTTTAAGCTGTGAACCGTTTTCAATTAAGGCAGTGAAGCTCACAAAAGGGGAGCTAGCGGTGATATTTTCCGATTTTTTTACCAATGCTTCTAGTTTTTGGCTATCTGCAATGGGTTGGGCTTGATTACCTCGAAACGAAACCAGCTCTGCGTGTGGCACAACTGAAAGTACACGGTTATTCAGCTCACGCTCAAAACCGTTCATCGCACTTAGCCCGATAATCAACACCGCTACACCGAGTGCAATACCGATACTTGAAAACCAAGAAATCAGCGAAACCAGCCGGTTTTTCTGTTTGCCCCTTTGGTAACGCCAGCTAATAAAAAAGGGTGTACTCATAAGCTTCCCTCGCTTAGTACCCCATCTCGCATTACAAGGTTGCGTGAAAGTTTATTCGCAAGGTTTAAATCGTGCGTAACCAATAAAAAGGCAATGTTTTGCTCTTGGTTGAGCTGCTGAATCAGCTCAAAAATGCTTTCGGTCGTTTTTTGGTCGAGGTTGCCGGTTGGCTCATCAGCAAGCACTAAAGCAGGGTTGTTTACCAACGCTCGAGCAATCGCCACACGTTGGCGTTCACCGCCTGAAAGTGCTGACGGACGATGTGTAATGCGATGAGCTAATCCGACCGCTTGTAGCATTTTTTCCGCTCGATTTGCCGCTTCGGTTTTATTCTGCTTGCCAATTAACATTGGCATCATCACGTTTTCAAGAGCGGAAAAATCTGCCATTAAGTGATGAAACTGATAAACAAATCCCAAGTTTTGGTTACGCAATAAGGCTAATTTATCAGAGCTTAAATGTTGTAACGACTGTCCACGCAGCCACACTTCGCCTGAACTGGGTTGATCTAGCCCACCAAGCGTATGCAATAAGGTACTTTTACCTGAGCCGGAGCTACCGACAATCGCCACTAACTCACCTTCATTCATCGAAAACGAAACATCTTTTAGCACTTGAACTTTTTGTTCACCTTCATCATAAAATTTGCTGATATTTTCACAGCGAAGTAATTCTGTCATTTTATTTCCGTTATTTATTCGTATCTTAATGCCTGAGCCGGCTCAATTTTTGCGGCTCGATATGCCGGGTAAATGGTGCAAAGTAGCGAAAGTAAAATCGAAATGCCTACAATCACCGCAATTTGTGTACCTGAAATCAAGGTTGGTAAATGAATTGTCGGGTTGAGTAAGAGAATAATCTGATCCAAATTAGACACTACCAGCACCCCTAGCAAACCACCGATAATTGAGCCAATCACGCCCACAATCGCCCCTTGAAACACAAAAATCTGCATTACTTGTTTTTTAGTTAAGCCTTGTGTTTGCAAAATTGCAATCTCGCCCTGTTTATCTACCACCATTAGGCTCAATGAGGTAACAATGTTTGAAATAGCAACCACAATAATCAAACTAATCAACAAGCCCATCATATTTTTTTCCATTTTTACCGCTTGGAAAAATTCGCCTTTTTGTTCACGCCAATCGCTGATTTTGTAACGTTCTGCATCAAAATGGTTGCCAAGTTCGGTAACTTGGAAGGGATCTTGCAGATACAAACGTACGCCTTGTACTTGATCTTCGGTAATTCTCAGTAATCTGCCGACATCAGCTAAATTGGCAAATAGCGTAAATTCGCTCGCTTCACGGTTAGAGTGGTAAATGCCTGAAATTTCAAATAAACGCTGTACCGGTACACGTCCCATTGGGGTGTATTGGCTGTTTTCGGTAATCATTAACCGCAATTTATCACCCACGTTTAAATTAAGTTTATTAGCCAAACGAGAGCCAACTAGCACCTTAAATTCACCAGTTGGCAATAATTGAGGCACATTTTGATCAACTAATAGAGGATCGTCTGTAGCATTTTCAACACCAATCAGTTGCCCGGCATTAATGCCTTCCGAGCTTTGAATGACCACGTTCGCACGGTTAATCACCACACTTTGCGTGGCAAATGCAGGTAAAGTGAGTTTTTCTTGTTTGGAAAAATATCCTTCCTGTGGCGTAATAATGGCGTGTGGTAAGGTAGAAAGCAGATTATTTTTCTGCATATTTTCCAATCCGTTCATAATCGATAGCACAATGACCAACGCCATCACACCTAGCACAATACCAAGACTGGCAAGGTTGGTTACAAGCCGCCCGAAACGGTCTGCACTTTTCGATCTAAAATAACGAAAAGCAATAAAAAAAGGGGTTAAATTCATCTGTTTCTTCTAAAAATAATAGATACAAGCGGTCGCTTTTATTCTCTACGTTCGCTTCTTCGTAGCCGTTGGCAAAGTCAAGGTTCAAATGCAAGCGTTTGTTATGAAATTTGCAAATTTTCTTGAAAAAATGACCGCTTGCTACTTACCTGTTGCCACAAATTCTTCCATATTTTGCGTTACTTTATTCACAAGTGTAGCAACTGCTGAATCACTCGCCCACGCAACGTGGGGCGTAATCAGTAAATTCGGTAAACGTCTTGCTGCAAGTATTAGCGGATTATCTTTCTCTGGCGGCTCTTTTACCAATACATCAAGTGCTGCACCTGCAATTTTACCTTGCTCAAGAGCGTTCAAAAGTGCCTGTTCATCAATTAACGGACCTCGTCCTGTGTTGATAATATAAGCCGTTGGTTTCATTAAGGCTAAAGTTTCAGCGTTAATCAAATTTTTCGTTTTATCGGTTAAAGGGCAATGTAGGGAAATAATATCCGCCTGTTTAAATACCTCTTCAAAAGCGGTATAGCCTTCACGAATTTCCGTTGCTCCTTGATGTTCTGCAAAAATCACCTTCATTCCGACCGCTTGTGCAAGGCGAGCGACTTCCGCACCGATATTCCCTTTGCCGAAAATCCCTAAGGTTGAGCCTTGAATATCCTGAATTGGATAATCGACATAGCAGAATTGTCCACAAGTTGCCCAGCGGTCTGAAGTAATCAAATCACGGTAATAATCGGTTAAGCGATGTTTAAGGGAATAGATCATACCAATCACGTGTTCTGGCACAGTAACGGTTGAATAGCCTGTTACATTCTTAACGGCAATGCCAAACGCTTTCGCTGCCTCTAAATCTACATTATTTGTACCTGTTGCCGTGATCGCAATTAATTTTAACTTGGGTAATTTAGCCAATAACTCTCGCTGTAGTAACACTTTGCTGGTAACAATAATATCGGCATCTTTCACTCGCTCAAAGGTTTGCTCGGCTGTGGTGGAATCATATTCTGTCCAAGTGTGAGCAAAGTGAGGACGAGGGATTTCGTGAGTGGCAGGAATACCTGTACGGTCAAGAAAAACAATATTGAGCATAGCTTCTTCCTTATTAATGGAGAATCGCAGAGTAGGAATGTGAATTATAGGGGCAAACTGTAATTTGCCCCTACGGTGTTAATTTGAAGTATCGATTTCAGCAAAGGATTTCACTAAATCATCAATCGCTTTCATTTGTGAAACAAAGGCTTCTAATTTAGAAAGCGGCAATGCTGACGGACCATCACATTTTGCAGAGTTTGGATCCGGATGTGCTTCCAAGAAAAGCCCTGCTAAACCAATCGCCATTCCTGAACGAGCAAGTTCGGTTACCTGATCACGACGACCGCCTGAAGCCGCACCGAACGGATCGCGACATTGTAAAGAATGGGTTACATCAAAAATCACAGGGCAACCTTTCGACACTTTTTTCATAATACCGAAGCCAAGCATATCCACAATTAGATTATCGTAACCAAAGTTAGTGCCACGATCGCAAAGAATCACGTTTTCATTACCGCATTCAGCAATTTTTTCCACGATATTACCCATTTGCCCCGGGCTTAAAAATTGTGGTTTTTTCACATTAATCACGGCACCGGTACGAGCCATTGCTTCCACTAAATCGGTTTGTCGGGCTAAGAATGCAGGAAGTTGAATTACATCCACTACTTCCGCTACAGGCTTGCACTGATAAATTTCGTGGACATCAGTGATGATATTCACCCCAAAAGTCTGTTTTAGCTCTTGGAAAATTTTTAACCCCTCTTCCATACCCGGTCCACGATAAGAGTGGATTGACGAACGGTTTGCTTTATCGAATGAGGCTTTAAATACATAAGGGACGTTTAATTTTTGGGTTACTTCGACATACTGCTCACACACTTTAAGTGCCATATCACGGCTTTCCAGCACGTTCATACCACCAAATAGGGTAAATGGCTTGTTGTTCGCTACTTCAATGTTACCAATTTTTACGATTTTATCTGTCATAGGGTTTCCTTGTTTATAAATTCTAATCTGTCAAAAATAATTTGTTCAAATAATATATTATCCACATAAAGAGCTGAACACTCTGAGGCATCAATCATTTCTTGTGGGGTTACATTTTGAAAATGTAGGCGATAACTAAATTTTAACGCTAATTGAATAATGAATTCTCGCTGGCTACGTCCATTTCCTTCTCTAAATGGGTGTAGAATGTTTATTTCACCGAGATAATAAGCTAATTTCTTGGCAAAAGTAGCTTTGTTATACTTTTCAAACTCTTCCCTTATCAGTCTTTGATGTAGTTTATGAAATTCAGGTTGAATGCGATTTGGAGCCGCAAAAACGGTTTTACCTTTTGTGATCCCAATTTCACGCAGTTCACCAGCCCATTCATAAATTTCAGAAAATAGCCGATGGTGTATTTTTTGTAAGTGAACTAAGTCAAAATTACCTTTTACAGGATTTATCCTTAAACTAAGCGTATTCATTGCGACCAATCGACTTTCTAATGTACCTAATTCTTCGTCAGACTTAGCCCCAAGTTTATTACGTAATACACCATTTTTATCCGTGTAGAGGTCGAATTCCGCATATTTCATATATGCTCCGCTTTACTTCATCAAAACTTATTTGATTATCGATCCAAGCATTGAATAAAGTCATTGTTTCATTATCAATATTTAATCCTTCAAGCCGATTATTATCAACCGCTGCTTGCACTGTTCTTATACGGAATTCACGTTCTTGTTCAGTTAATTTCATTTTAATGTACCACACTTCCTTGGCTTTTTTGCTCTAAGCCTTTGACTTCCATTTTTAGAATTTCAGCGGAAGGGTCTTCAGGACATTGGTCGATGAAATAATTGATATCTTCCAAAGCAGCTTGGTAACAATCCATACTTGCTAATACCATTCCACGATCACGAATTTCATACGGATCTTCAGGGCTCATTGCTAAGCGGTACTCAATTAAACGCAATGTTTCCTCATATTTCCCTTCACGGGTAAGAGCCATTTTAAACACTGTTTCAATCCGCTCAAGGAGTTCTTGTGGCTCGGCTCTTCTTAGAAGAACAGGAGTAACTTCCATACCGAAGCCTATTTCACCTTCCAGCCATTTATTGAGCATTTCAATGCTGATAAATTCGCCATTCCACGGGTTAATAAAGCGGACTTTGATTGCCCCATTCGGCTGTTTCATTTCCGCTCTTAAGACTAATTGAGTTGGGAAGTTTACAGGGTAAAGCGGTAAATCTAGCACAGAGGCTAAATAAAGCACCACCGCTCCTAATGAAACCGGCATTCCACGACGTTTTTTGATGACTTGATTCAGCAATAAATTTTCCGTGTGGAAATAGTCTTCATAGTAGCAATGAAATCCCCATTCTTTATAAACTAAATGGATCAGTTGATTAATTCGTTCTTCATCGCCTTCACCATTGACGTTGTAGCGAGCTTTTTTAGTTAATGCAGACATCTGCCCAAATACTTGTTGCTCATTTACCGTATCGTCAATTAGCGTGGTAAGCCGTAAGATTTCACGATAGAGAAACTTTTTCAACTCGGTATCGCTTATCTTAATTTTCGGCTCTGCCAACTCTTTCAATAATTCTTCAATAATATCGTCCATTTCCTGCCTTTACTTTAGGATTGCTTGGGTAACTCTATCATTACCACCGTAATCTTCAACGGTTGTGATGTTTTCCCACAAATTTGGATCAAATAAATTTCTTACCTGCTCGCCTTGCTGCCAGCCGTGCTCCAGCATTAATGTACCTTGAGGCTTTAAGTAAAGCGGTGCATTTTCAATAATTTTTTGCAAATCGCTCAACCCATTGTGATCGGCAACTAAAGCGGTTAAAGGTTCAAAACGTACATCGCCTACGGTTAAATTTTCATCTTCTGCATCAATATAGGGCGGGTTGGATAAAATCAAGTCAAACTGCTGATTTTCAAGTGATTTAAACCAATCACTCTGTAAAAATCGGACATTATCAAAGCCAAGATTTTGGCGATTTTCTTCCGCAAGTTTGACCGCCTCAGGCTGAAAATCCACCCCGATAATATCAGCTTTATCGCCTAACTCACTCGCCATTGCCAATGCAATTGCCCCAGTACCGGTGCCTAAATCCAAAATTTGCAAATTTTTTTGATTTTTTAACCGCTTGTGAGCAAAATCTAATGCCAGCTCAACTAACCGTTCTGTATCAGGGCGGGGAATTAACGTTGCGGTTGAAACCTTTAACGGCAACGACCAAAACTCTTTCTCGCCTAAAATATACGCCATCGGTTCACCGTTTGCACGTCTTGCTAAGTATTCGGCAAGTTGTTTTAGCTCATTTTCGGTTAAGATTGTTTCGCTAAACGCAAAAATTGCTGATTTTGTGCGTTTTGTAACCGCTTGTAGGAGCAAATTTGCATCGAATTTGGCATCTAAAAAAGGGTTGTTTTCGGCATTTTCAAGCAATGTTTGTTCAGCAAAGGTGAGCCATTCTGCGTAAGTTTTGGGGAAAATATTTACTGCATAAAACCGTTCACAAACTACTTCAAAGTGTTCATCAATCTCCTTGTCAAGTTCCCCTTCAAAAAAATCGCGGTGGGCAATTTTCCAAGATTGATAGTCGCCTTCTCCTTCGGCAAGGGCAAACTCTTCTGTGATTTCATTAAAGCGTTCAATGAAGACTTCCCTTAGCTGAATACACACAACAGCTTGATTTTGGCTGTCTAATACAATGTGTTTTTCACCTTTTTGTGGAAGCGGTTGATTTTCTAACGCATAAAAGCAATAACCAGAACAAGTTGCAGTCTTTCTACCCGCAACCACGAGATTGGCTAAGGTATTAGGTTTTATGCCAAATTGCCATTGATAAGAGAAGTTAGGTTCCATATTAATATATGCTAAAAAATCGATCTATTCTCAATGTAAATTATAAAACCCTTACACAATTCCCCGAACGTACAGTTTCAGCAACTTTCTGTTCGATGCTAAATGCTTTGGTTGTAAAGTTACTTACGGCAAGGCTTACTTTGGTTTTTCCTGCTTTTTTTGTTTGTTGGTTTAATGCATCAAAATATTGTTGATCTAAACTTTGTAACTCTTGGTTTGCTTGTAAATTTGCTTGTACTTCATCAGCGTGAGCACGAGAAACTTTGCTCTGGGTAAAGTTATAAGTTAAGGCGTTATCTGCAAATTTCCAGCTGCCTGAACGCTCAAGAGCATAGTTAAAGATTGGGTTTTCAGCAGGGAGCGTTACATTTCCAAGATAGTTTGCTTTGCCATCTTTGGCTAATTTCACTTTATTGGTTGTTGCTGCAACACCATTCATCGCACACTCCCACTCTCCAACAAAATGCTCGGTAGTTGGTGTAATAACTTCGTTTTTTACCGCAGGACTTGAGTTAATAAAGCTGTTACAAGCAGCAAGTAGAGTAGTTGCTATGGCTAATAATATTTTTTTCATATTGAAATTCCTCTTTCTTTAGTTCACAAGCGGTCAAATTTTACAAAAATTATGCAAAATCTGACCGCTTGTAATTTAATTTTGATCCGACAACGCCGCTAACTGATCCGCTTGGTATTCGGTAATAATCGGCTGAATTAATTCATCAATTTTACCGTTCATCACTTCATCTAAGCGGTAAACCGTCAAGTTGATACGGTGGTCGGTTACACGCCCTTGTGGGTAGTTGTAGGTACGGATTTTATCCGAACGGTCGCCTGATCCGAGTAAGTTACGGCGTGTATCAGCTTGTTCTGCCGCTTGGCGTTCTTGTTCCACTTGCACGATACGAGAGGCAAGCACAGCCATCGCTTTAGCTTTGTTTTTGTGTTGTGAACGCTCGTCTTGACACTCCACCACAATGCCGGTTGGAATGTGGGTAATACGCACCGCAGAGTCGGTGGTATTAACGTGCTGACCGCCTGCACCTGATGAACGGTAGGTATCAATACGTAAATCAGACGGATTAATTTCCGGCATTTCGCTTTCCGGCAGTTCCGGCATTACCGCAACCGTACAGGCTGAGGTGTGAATACGCCCTTGTGATTCAGTTTTCGGCACACGTTGTACACGATGACCGCCTGATTCAAATTTCAGTTGTCCGTACACGCCTTCGCCGCTGATTTTAACGATGATTTCTTTATATCCGCCTTGTTCGCTTTCGTTTGCCGACATTTCTTCAATTCTCCAACGTTTACTTTCAGCATAGCGACTGTACATACGGTATAAATCGCCGGCGAAAATCCCTGCTTCATCGCCACCTGTGCCGGCACGGATTTCTAAGAAGGCGTTGTATTCATCGTTCGGATCTTTCGGCAGCAATAAAATTTGTAAATGTTGTTCAAGGTTCTCAATTTCAGCTTTGTTTTCAGCAATTTCTTCCGCTGCCATATCTTTCATATCTGGATCATCAAGCAGTAATTGAGCATCTTCAATGTCGCTGTTGAGCTTTTTCCAGCGGTTAAACGTGCCAACCACTTCTTCTAATTGGGAATATTCTTTGGAATACGCACGGAATTTGTCTTGGTCGGAGATGACAGAGGCATCGCCCAATAACGCCTGTAACTCTTCGTGGCGTTCACTTAAACTTTCTAATTTATTAATGATGGAGTCTTTCATTTAAACTATCTCTTGAGTATTAGGGCGAAAAATGTTTCGCCTCTATAAATTAAAAAAAGGAAATTTAAAAAGGAGGTAAATAACTGACAGATTATAGCGGATTTTCGGTTAAAAAGCTTGCTCTAAGACTAGATATCGAGCCAATTTTGTAAAATTTGAAGTCCATATTCGGTAATAAAGGATTCAGGATGAAATTGCACGCCGTAAATCGGTAAATTTTGGTGTTTAAATGCCATTAACACGTTTTGGTCGCAAACAGCACTTGCAACAAGCGGTGTATTTTCCAAAGAATTTTGCAAAATGCCCCAAGAGTGGTACAAGCCCACTTGAAAGGTATTCGGCAAACCATTAAAAATTGGGCTAGGCTGAATTTGGCTTAACGTGCGTTGCTGACCGTGGCGGACATCTTTCAAATTATACAAAGTGCCACCAAAAAATTCGCAAATTGTTTGATGCCCTAAGCACACACCCAAAATAGATTTGCTTTGATGATAGTGTTCCAACATCGCAAAGGTTTGTGGGTAAGCCCTCGGCACATCAGGACCGGGGGAAATCAAAATATGGCTGAATTGTTCCACTTCGTCTAAGTTGAGCTCTTCCACTAATACCACTTTGGCAGGCACTTTAATTTTGCGAAGTAAATCTACCAAGTTGAATGTGAAAGAGTCGTGGTTGTCGATGATAAGTAATTTTTTATTCATTTTGTTGTTTTATGTAATTTTTCAAATCTCCCCTAGCCCCTCTTTGTCTAAATAGGGGGACTAGATCGCCATAAATATTTAATCCATCTTTCTTCTATCACTAAATAGTCAGATGAAGGTAATTTACTAGATGATGGATCACCCCTCTTTAGACAAAGAGGGGTTAGGGGAGATTTGACTATTCTTCCAATAATTCCCTAGACACCATTTCCAATTTTATCGTGTCTGCCTCATTTTCCAGCAATTCCACCTGCGGCATTATTTGGCTGGCTTTGCTGGAAAGATGTTGAAAACGTTCCACTTTACCGATTAAGCCTTGTCGCCCAACGAGTGAGGTAACGGTTTGATTATATTGATTATTTGCGGTGTTCAGCGTATTGCCTAATTTGGCTAAACGATCCGCCACGGCACATACTTGGTTATAAATTTCACCGGCTTTTTCGCTGATTTCTCGTGCCTCTGTGTTACCACGTTCAATTCGCCATAAGTTCGCCACGGTGCGTAAAATCGGCATTAGCGTGGTGTAAGAAACTAAAATCACGTTGCGTTCGTAGCCAAAATTAAAGAGCTGCGGATCGTGTTTCATCGCCTCAATATATGCCGGCTCAATCGGCACAAACATCAGTACAAAATCAGGGCTTTTCACCCCTAACAGGGCACTATAATTTTTCTTGGAAAGTCCCTCGATATGATTTCTCAATGAACGGCAATGTTCGTCTAACGCTTGGGAAATTGCAAAATTTTCTTCGGATCTGACCGCTTGATCGTACGCCACTAACGACACTTTGCTGTCAATAATCAGATGTTTTTGGTCGGGCAGATGTACGACAAAATCGGGGGCGAAGCGTCGCCCTTCTTCATCTCGAAAACTCTCTTGTGCCTGATAATGCTCGCCCGCCAATAAGCCAGCCGATTGCAATGCACTTTCTAACTGCACTTCTCCCCAGTTGCCGGCAATTTTATTGTTGCCTTTTAATGCGGTGGCGAGGTTTTGTGCCTCTTCCGACATTGATACACCAATTTGCAGCACCCGCTTAATTTCCGCCTCTAAATTCGCCGAGCCTTTAAGCGATTCGCTATGCACCTCATTCACCCGTTTTTGAAAGCCTTCAATTTGCTCTTTAAACGGTTTGAGCAACGCCTCAAGTGAACTTTGATTGGTTTCGCTAAAACGTTTACTTTTCTCTTCCAAAATTTGTTGAGCCAAATGTTGGAATTCCATATTAAGCTGTTGTTTTACTTCCACAAAATTGCGTTGCTGCTGCTCAAAATTCGCCTGTTTTTCTGAAAGCGTAGTGCGTAGTTCTGTCAGTTCATTTTGCACCTCATTTAAGCGGCTAAAAAGCGATTGATTTTCTCGCTCTTTTTGCGAAAGGGAACTCTGGCTAAATTGCAACTGTTCTTCCAAGCTCTCGGCTTTAGCGTGTGAAGAACCTATTCTTTCTTTCAACTCATTAATATACCGTTCCAGCTGATTTTCTTGCTGCTCAGCAAGCTCGATTTTTTGTTGAAAACGTTGTAGCTGAGCATCTCGTTCACTCAAGCGTTCGCTTACGGCTTCATATTTCGTTTGTTGTTGCACCGCCCACTGTTCCAGCTGATGTTTTTCTTGGGCTAAAACCTCATACTTTTGTTGAATTTGCTCGAATTTTGTGGTGATTATATCGAGATCTTGGCTTAATTCATAAGCATCTCGCTGATAACGTGATTTCAAGAAAAACAGATAAATCCCCATTATCACGCAAATTGCAAGAGCGATATAAATCCAAATTTCATCAATATTAAGTGATGTGTTCATCGGTAAAACCTTTTTCAAAAAATGCTTTTCAAAACTATTACTTTGCATTATAACAGAGCTTTCCAATATTAAGCATTTCAGTTTTATGCAAGATTTTATAGACAAAGCCAATCAATATGGGCGAGCCAAACGTCCTTTTTTCTTTTTAATTGATTTTGAGCAGGAAAAGCCGCTTATTTTTCCGCTCGAAGAGGCTCATACAAGCGGTCTTTTTTTTGAGTTTTTTTGCAAATCGAATGCAGAAAAAACCTTTGAAAAAGTGGCTAAATCTTTTGAATTTTCAGCAAATCCAATTACTTTTGCTGAATATCAAGCTGGTTTTGAATTGGTGAAGAAAGAAATTCAAGCCGGTAATAGCTATTTGCTGAATTTAAGCTATCCAACAGCCATTGAAACCAATTATTCATTAGCGGAGATTTTTGCAAGTAGTAAGGCAAAATATAAATGTTATCTGCAAGATCAATTTGTCTGCTTTTCGCCCGAATGCTTTGTGCGAATTGAGCAGAACCGCATTTTTTCTTACCCGATGAAAGGCACGATTAATGCGAGCGAAGAAAATGCTGAGCAGAAATTAATGGCTTCTGAAAAAGAGTTTACCGAACATAATACTATTGTAGATTTGATCCGAAACGATCTCGCCTTAGTTGCTAAAAATATTGAGGTTACAAAATATCGTTATGCGGAGAAGGTACACACCCATCGCGGGGCGATTTTGCAGACAAGTTCTGAGATCTGCGGTGAATTAGCTGAAAATTGGCAAGAAAATATTGGATCTATTTTAGCTGCTTTATTACCAGCTGGCTCAATTAGTGGAGCTCCAAAAGAGAAAACGGTTTCCATTATTCAGCAGGCAGAACGAGGCAAACGTGGTTACTACACGGGCATTTTTGGCTATTTCGATGGCGAAAGTTTAGAAAGTGCGGTAGCAATTCGCTACATCGAGCAAACTGCAAATGGATTATTATTCCGCAGCGGCGGCGGAATTACTTCACAAAGTGTGTTAGAAGATGAATATAACGAAATTTTAGAGAAAGTCTATGTGCCAATTTCCACTCTTTGAAACTCTCTCAATTATTGATGGAAAAGTTCAGAATTTGGACTATCATCAGAAGCGTTTTGAACAAGCTGTGCAAAAATATTTTGACTGTGAGCCAACGTTTACACTGGCACAGATTTTAGTTGTGCCAGAGGCTTATCAACAAGGCAAAATACGTTGCCGAATTGATTATAATGCTTCCGAATTTGAGATAAAATTTTTTGCATACTCGCCAAAACAAGTCGAACGTTTTCGTTGTGTGGAGGTGGAAAATTGGGATTATCACTTAAAATTTAGCGATCGCAAGCGGTTTGATTTACTCAATATTTTGCAAAATGAAGAAGTGGTGATTATCAATAATGGCAATGTGAGTGATTGCTCCATTGGTAACTTACTCTTTCTAAAAGATGGAGTTTGGTGTAGTCCGAAAGATTATTTGTTGAAAGGCACTCAATTAACTCAATTACTAGAACAGAATAAAGTGAATTTAACGAAAATCACTCAAGCTGATTTAGGGCAATATGAAAAAATAATGTTAATTAATGCACTTAACCCATTTGATGAATCAAGAGCTTTACCTTGTTCACAAATCTATTTTTGTGATCTGGATCGAAAAGTTTAAAAAAACACTTGCAACTGGATAAGTATATACTATAATAATATACAGTTATTTTACGCAATAAGCGTTTATTAAAATTGACAAAGGATAAAATATGGCTGAGAAGAAAAGTCAAAAAAATACACCTGTAAAACAGGTTGAACCGGAACAAAAAGAGAAGGCACTTGCTGCCGCATTAGCTCAAATTGAGAAACAGTTCGGTAAAGGTTCAATTATGAAATTGGGCGATACGCAAACATTAGATATTGAAGCAGTTTCAACCGGTTCTTTAGGGTTAGATTCCGCATTAGGGATTGGTGGTTTACCAATGGGGCGTATTGTTGAAATCTATGGTCCGGAATCTTCAGGTAAAACAACCTTAACTTTATCTGTTGTGGCTCAGGCACAAAAAACAGGTAAAACTTGTGCCTTTATTGATGCAGAACACGCACTTGACCCTGTTTATGCCCGTAAATTAGGTGTAGATACAGACGAATTATTAATTTCACAGCCGGATAACGGTGAACAAGCATTAGAAATTTGTGATGCCCTAGTACGTTCCGGTGCGGTGGATGTAATTATTGTAGACTCTGTAGCCGCACTTACGCCAAAAGCAGAAATTGAAGGGGATATGGGTGATTCCCATATGGGTTTACAAGCTCGTTTAATGTCGCAAGCATTGCGTAAGTTAACCGCAAACATTAAAGCAACAAACTGCCTGGTTATTTTCATTAACCAAATCCGTATGAAGATTGGTGTAATGTTTGGTAATCCGGAAACTACAACAGGTGGTAACGCGTTAAAATTCTATGCTTCTGTGCGTTTAGACATTCGCCGTTCAGGTGTGGTAAAAGATGGTGATGAAGTTATCGGTAGTGAAACGAAAGTAAAAGTGGTAAAAAACAAAGTTGCTCCGCCATTCCGTGAAGTTCAATTCGATATTATGTATGGCGAAGGGATTGCTCGCACTAATGAATTACTCATTCTGGCAGAAGCAAATGGCTTTATCAAAAAAGCGGGAGCTTGGTTCTCTTATGAAGGCGAAAAAATCGGTCAGGGTAAAAACAATGCGATTAAATGGTTAAAAGAACACCCTGAAATCGCAGAGAAAATTGAGAAAGATGTGAGAGATTTACTCATTGCTAATCCAAATTTGGTTTCTACTAAAGATTCCAACAATTCAGATGATGACAGCGAAGAGTTTAATGAAGAAGAACTATAATTAACTAAGTTTATGCGATTTTCGCTCAATGTGAAAATCGCATTTTTATTTCAACTTATGACAACCATTTCTACAACTAAAACAAATAAATACACTGCGGTTAATTATCTGCTATATTTACTCTCAAAGCGTGATTACAGTGAGCAAGAGCTTCGCCAAAAATTGAAGCAAAAAGAATATGATTTTGATGAAATTGATGAAGCAATAGAAAAGGCACAAGTCAATAATTGGCAAAGTGATGAACGTTTTTGTGTAACTTTTATTCGTTACCGCTCAATGCAAGGTGTAGGTCCTCGCCGACTAAAGCAAGAATTAAAGCTCAAAGGAATTAAAGATTGGCTAATTAACCAAGAACTCGAAAATGCAGAAGTAGATTGGTTTGAATTAGCCGAGCAAATTTTTGAGAAAAAACGACCGCTTGTATGGGATCTTAAAGCCAAACAAAAAATGTGGCGGTTTATGGTCAGCCGTGGTTTTTACAATGATCATTTTAGCCATTTAATGGGTATAGATTATAACAATGATGAATATGAATAGAGAGAAAATTACCTTTTTTAGCCGATTTGAAGCGGATATTGTAAGTGGTAAAAAAACTATTACCATTCGGGATAAATCAGAATCTTACTTTCACCCTAACCAAGAATTAGCCGTTTTTACCAACGAAACGGATCGATTTTTTGCTAACATCAAAGTACTTTCTGTTACTCCGATTCAATATGATGAGCTAAATGATCAACACGCTCAACAAGAGAATATGAGCTTAGCTGAATTGAAAAAAGTCATCCGAGAGATTTATCCGAATGACGATTCCTTTTTTGTGATTGATTTCAAGCTGATTTAAGTTAATGCTATGGTACTTTTTAAATCCACCAAACAAGTCGAATTATGCCCCAAATGTCATTCTCCCTTACAACTTAAACAAGGGAAGAAAGGCTTGTTTTTGGGGTGTTCGGCTTATCCTAAGTGTGATTACATCAAGCCATTGCACCAAGAAAATCATATTATTAAAGCGTTGGAAGAATGTTGCCCTGAGTGCGGACATCATCTCCAATTAAAGCAAGGCAGCTATGGCATTTTTATTGGTTGCAGTAACTATCCTGAATGCCATTTTATTGTTCACGAAGAAGCTGAGGTAGAAGAAGAATTTGATTGCCCTGAATGCAAGCAACATAAACTGGTTGCTAGGAAAGGACGGTCGGGAAAAACATTTTATGGCTGTGCAGGCTTCCCTGATTGTAAATTTACCTTAGCAACTCGACCGATGAAGCAACAGTGTGAAAGATGTGGTTGCGAACTTGCTACCATCAAAAAAGTGAAGGGTAGACAATACAGTATCTGTGCTAACAAAAGCTGCCAACACCAAACTGAAGTAAAAGCGAATGAATAATTTTTTAGAAATAGTTAATCAATTAAAGCAAGAAGAAGTTGTGGCTTATCCAACCGAAGCGGTTTTTGGCTTAGGTTGCAATCCGCAAAGTGGAAAAGCAGTGAGGAAATTACTCGCATTAAAGCAACGCCCTGAAGAGAAAGGCTTAATTTTACTGGCTTCCGATTTAAAATATCTTCTTCCTTATATTGATGACAACAGAATGACAGAGCAGGCTTGGCACCAGCTAAACCAAATTGGTGAGCAAGCTATTACTTGGATTGTGCCTGTAAAAAATAGTGTGCCGAGTTACCTCACAGGCAGATTTGATTCTATTGCCGTGCGTTTATGCAAAGTACCTGCTGTAGCAGCACTCTGCGAGGCAACCGGTTTTGCTCTTACTTCAACCAGTGCCAATTTAACAGGCGAGTCGCCTTGCAGAAATTCAGAGGAAGTACGAATTCAATTTGGAGACGATTTTCCTGCATTAAATGCAGAAACTTTAGGCAGAGAAAATCCTTCTGAAATTCGAGATATTTTCACGCAACAGATTTTTAGACAAGGATAGATAATGAACAAATATGCTGTTTGGGGCAATCCAATTGCACAAAGTAAATCACCTCGTATTCATCAACTTTTTGGCTTGCAGGCTCAACGAGAGATTGAATATGTTGCGAAATTAGGTGATGAAATTGCCTTTGAGCAACAATTAGAGGAGTTTTTTAATTCAGGGGCGAAAGGGTGTAATATCACAGCTCCCTTTAAAGAACGGGCATTTGCTGTTGCTGATGAATATAGTGAAAGTTGCTTATTAGCAGAGGCTTGTAACACTTTAAAACGATTAGATGACGGTCGTTTATATGCCGATAATACCGACGGTAAAGGTTTAGCGGCTGATTTAGAACGGCTTGGTTGGCTAACAACAGGGCAAAAGACCTTAATTTTAGGGGCAGGAGGAGCAACCAAAGGCGTATTGCTTCCGTTACTTAAGTCTGGGCTAGAGATTACGATTTATAACCGTACTATAGATAAAGCGGTCATTTTAGCGGAAAAATTTGCAAAATTTGGCAAAATTCAGACCGCTTGCTTAGAGGAGCTTACCGAACAGCAGTTTGATCTAATCATTAATGCCACTTCTTTAGGCTTACAGGGAAAATATGTTGAACTACCAACATCTTTAATGGCTTCAGCCAAAATTTATGATATGCAATATGCCGTTAATATGCAAACTCCATTTCTCAATTATGCGAGAGATTGTGGTGCTATCGAATATCAAGATGGTTTAGGAATGTTGGTTGGACAAGCTGCTTTTGCTTTTGCATTGTGGGAAGATAAGTTTCCTGATATTGAATTCGTACTAAAACAATTAAAGCAAGAGATGCAATCTGCATAATAGTAAAAGATAACCTATTATTTTATAAACAAAAAACGGTATATTTCCGACAAAACGACGAATATCTATACAAGCAAACCAAAAAATCAAAAAATTCAAAAAAAAGTATTTGACGGAGAGCCTTAAAATCAGCATAATGCACTCCGTTAGCCGATATGGTGAACGCAAAGGGCTACATAGCTCAGCTGGTTAGAGCACAACACTCATAATGTTGGGGTCGCAAGTTCGAATCTCGCTGTAGCCACCATTTGCGGGACTGGCGAAATTGGTAGACGCACCAGATTTAGGTTCTGGCGCCGCGAGGTGTGTGGGTTCAAGTCCCTCGTCCCGCACCATTTATCGATTAACAAAAATTAGTGTTGGGGTATCGCCAAGCGG